>CALENB010000477.1 GCA_937910235.1 uncultured Myxococcales bacterium
TCACAATGGGCTGAACGAACGTGCCGCGAACGACGTCCGGTACAACGCCCGTCAACTTCTGGAAACCGGACACCGATTCGCAGAGGGCGCTCACGACCAGGATGTTCCGATACTTCTCGACGAATTGCGGGCTCAGCACGGCGCCGTTCGTCAGGCCAAACACGATCGGTGCGGTTGTTGGATCGGTCTGTTTGAGGTCAGTCGAGTCGAAACACGGCTCAATCTTCTGCGAAACAAAGGCGCTGACGTTAATGTCATAAGATGCGCCCATGACGGGTACCTCGACGAACACCATCTCCTCAGGTGCCGGGGTGAGGAAGGCGGTGGCGCCTGCGGTCGTCGTCTTGTCGAAGCTGACCGCAGCGGCGCCAGGCTTGGAGGCGACCGTGGTGGTCTGGTAGGCCCAACCAAAGCTCGCGGCGCCCTCCGAGGTGTTCTTCAGGGAGCCCAAACCGTCGTTGAACGGCTCGCTGTAGCACAGGTACGAGCAATCGCCGCTGATCGCTACGTCGTCGATCTCCACAACACCCGCGGCCGCCTTGGTCTGACCCGATTTGGCAATCAAGACGACGTCGACGACCTTGCCGGAGAACGCCTTGAGGTCGACGCTGATGACCTTCCAGGCCTGCACAGCGTCGCAGGTCTGATGCACAAGCGTGCCGTTGACCATGACGGACAGCGTGTCGCCTCCGCAACCCACCTCTCCGAGGGTCTTGGCGCGCACGGCGAAGTGCAGCCTTGTGTCGGCGAGGACGGTGACTTCGGGGATAGTGATGCTCGCGCTGTAGGCCTTTCCGTCTGGCGAGCCCCCGGTCCATGTGGCGCGGAGGGACGCCTTGCCGCTGTGGCCGTCCTTGTCGTTGACGTTCCAACTCAGGAAGTTGACCGCTTCTGCCGCGAGCTTCCACGGCTGAGGGATCGCCTTCTCCTTCGCCTGCGTCGTCGTATTGACCACCGGCACCTCAAGCGCGGTCCCCATGCAGCCTTTGGCGCACTTGCCGCTGAGGGTGATGTCATCGATGCGAACCTCGCCCTTGGTTGTCTTGGTGTAGGTCATCTTGGTGCGCACGACTAGGTCGACCGACCGGCCGGCATACGCGGTGAGGTCAACGGTGATCAGACCGTATCCCTTCGTCGTCGCGCCCGCGAACGACCCACACTGCTTCCAGGCCGGCGCGCCGTTGACCAGCACCTCCGTGCAATCCGCCGTCCCCGCAGTGGCCTTGTAGTTGAAGGTAAGCGTCTGCGAGGCATCCGCCTCCAAGTACATCTTGCGGAGAGACAGGGAGAAGTCCCCTTCGACAACTTCGGTCGTCGCCTTGGCATCCTTTGTGCCATCCCAAGACGCCGACAACACGGAGCTGCCGGTCGCGGCGTCGCCCTGAACCACTGCGAGCGTGATGTAGTCGCCCGAGGTGCGCAGGAGCGCGGTCTCGATCGGTTTCTCGAAGCCCTCCACCAAACAAGGGCCACACCCGGCGATCTTGGTGTTGCTGCACGTGCCGCTTTTGCAGGCATCCAGCGTGCATGGGTCCTTGTCGTCGCAGTCCTTCTGCGTCTGCGCCTTGCACAAGCCATCGATGCACATCGCCGCCTCGACGCACTTGTCGCCGTCCGCGCAATTGACCGTAGCGGTGCTGATGCAGACCGCGTTTGGCGAGCCAGCATCGGGTTTCTCGCACTTGTACCCGGTCGCACAGGCGTCCTTCTCGCCTGCTTTCGCCTTGGGGTCGCAGATCTGCTCAACCGTCAGCGGCGGCCAGCTCGCCACCGGCGTCACCTTGCACTTGAAGGACGAGCCGCCGTCATCTGCGCAGGTCGCTGTGACACATTCGCCCTGCAGCGCCTTGCACGTCTCGAGTACGCCCGGATTGCAGAAGCCCAGCTGACACGCATCCTTCACGGTGCAGCCATCTTTGTCAGCGTCGCAGTTCTCGCCGTTCTTGCGCGGGTATGCCTCGCAGAGGTACGTGACGCTGCCCTTATTCGTGCAGCCACCGACGATGCACTGACCCTTGTCTTCCTTCGTGCAGTCCGGCGCCTTGCCCGGCACGCACGCGCCGAGCCCGTCACAGGTGTCGTCGACCGTGCAACCGTCCGCGTCCGCGTCGCACTTGGTGCCCTTGGGCTTCGCGTCCGTCGCGCACTTGAACGTGGTGGCGCTGATCGACTTACAGGTGCCCTGACCACAGCCGTTGGTCTCCTTCAAGCAGTTCACCGCGGTGCCAGGCTGGCACGCGCCCTTGCCGTTACAGACGTCGTCCTTGGTGCAGCCATTGCCGTCGGCGTCGCACGGGACGCCGCCGGAAGCGGGCTTCGAGACACACTTGCCCTGGCTCGATGAGAGCGGCTCGCAGGCGCCGATCTGGCAACCGCTGCTACCATCGAGCGAGGAGCAATCCTTCATCTTGCCAGGCACACAGGCGCCCGCGATGCACTTGTCGTCGAGCGTGCAGCCGTTGTCGTCGGCCTCACACGGCTTGCTCTCCTTGATTGGCGCCCCGATGCACGTGAACGTCGTCTTACCGGTAGATTTGCACGCACCCACGGTGCAGGCGCCAGTCTTGGCGTTGCAGTCCGGCGGCACGCCCGGCACGCAGATGCCCTGGGCGCAGATGTCGTTTGACGTGCAGCCGTTATCATCCGCGTTGCACTCGCCGCCATTGTTCTTGGGTTGCGCGGTACAGCCACCCTTGCCGCCGTTGTTGGTCTTGTCGCAGACCCCGACGGCGCACTCCACGTTGACGTCCGCGCTACAGTTGTAGGGGCCAGTGCCCGCCTGGCACTTGCCAGACTTGCACGCGTCGCCCGCCGTACAAAGCTGACCGTCGTCACATGTGGCGCCATCCTTGGCGCCGGTGATCTTGCAGGTGAACCCGCCGCTGCCGTCCTTCACGCAGGCAGCGAGCTCGCACTCGCCGGCGACGCCGTCGCAGCTGATCGGCTTGCCGGCCTTGCACTTGCCGTCGTCACACGTATCGCCCGCTGTGCAGGGGTCGCCGTCGGCGTCACAGACGATCGTGCCGGCCTTGGGCAGCGGAACGCAGCTGTAGCCAGCCTGCGCCGTGGCATCAAAGACACACGCCGCGCTGTTGCAGCTGTCGCCGACGGACGAGCAGTCCACTTCACCGGCCGATTTGCACTGACCGTTGGTGCAGGTGTCGCCCACGGTGCAGGGCAGGTCGTCGTCGCACTTGCTGCCGTTGACGAGCTCATTGACCGCGCACACACCCGTGAGCGTATTGCACTGGTTCTTCGCGCACGCGGTGTCGCCTGTGCCGTCGCACTGCACGACGGTCTTGTCCTCGATGCAGTTACCGAGCAGGTCGGTCGGCTTCTTCTTCACGCACTCCCACTTGCCGTCGCAGAGGTTGTTGTTGTCCTTCACCTTGCAGTCGTTGTCGCTGCTGCACGTCACGCAGAGGTCTTTGTCCTTCGGGATGCAGAAGCCGCCCTGGCACTGCGAGGCCGACGAACACACGTCGCCGTCGTCACAATCTGAGCCGTCCTTCTTGTCGTCGTACTGGCAGCCCTTGCCGCTGATGCAGGCGTCCACTGTGCAGGCGTTGCCGTCATCACAGTCCAAGGCCGTGCTCGCGCACTTGCCCTTGCCATCACAGCGGTCGGTAGTGCAGGCCTTGCCGTCATCACACTTCGTCGCGGTGTCCTCGACAGGCAAGTTCACGCAGCCGCCCGTCTCGTCCTTCGTCGTAGCGGTGCACTTGTCGGTGGTGCAGACGTTCTGGTCGTCGCAGTCCTTCAACTTCGCCTCGCACTGGCCCTTGTTGCAGACGCCCTTGTCGGTGCAAGCGTCGCCGTCGTCACAGGGCTGAAAGCCGTCTAGATTGCTGTGTAAGCAGCCTTTGGTGTTGTCGCACTTGTCGAACGTGCAGTCGTTCTCATCGTCGCAGACGTTCTGCTTGTTCTGGCAGCCGCTCTTCGCGTCGCAGTTGTCGACTGTGCAGACGTTGTTGTCGTTGCAGTTGACGGCGGTGCCCTCGCACGAGCCGGTCTTGCATTTGTCGAGATACGTGCAGGCGTTGCCGTCGGTGCAGTTCTTGCCGTCGTCAGGGACGATGGTGCAGCCATTGACCGGCGAGCATGGCCCGGCGATCTTGGTGCAAGCGTTGCCATCGTCGCAGTCGACCAGCTTGGCCTCGCACTCACCCTTGATATTGCAGGCGTCGGCGCTGGTGCACTTGTTGCCGTCATCGCAGGCCTTGCCAACCGACGCCTTGATTACACAGGCGCCGTTGATGCAGCTGTCCTCGGTGCACGCGCTGCCATCGTCGCAGTCCTTCGCCTTGCCGGCGCACTTCGCCTGAATGTCGCAGTGGTCCAAGGCGGTACAGGCGTTGCCATCGTCGCAGTCCTTACCGAGCTCGAGTTTGTTCAGGCAGCCACCCTTGCCGTCGCAGCCATCGACCGTGCACGGGTTGTTGTCGTCGCACGTCAGCGCGGAGCTCTTGCAGACACCGTCGAGGCACTTGTCGCCGGTGGTGCACGGGTCGCCGTCGCTGCAGACGAGCTTGTTGTCCAGCAACGCGCTGCATTTTCCGGTCTTGCCGCTGCAGAGG
The DNA here is from genome assembly GCA_937910235.1 of uncultured Myxococcales bacterium. GTDB lineage: Bacteria > Myxococcota_A > UBA9042 > UBA9042 > UBA9042 > UBA9042. The sequence goes on from CALENB010000477.1 coordinate 4,578, forward strand.
TCGATGGTGCAAGGGTTGTCGTCGTCGCAGCTCTTCTTGGCGCCCGCACACTTGCCCTTCGCGCACTTGTCCGTCTCGGTGCAGGCGTCGCCGTCGTCGCACTGGCCCCCGTCGCCCACGTCGCCGTGCACACATCCTGCCAACGGGCCACACGCGTCGACCGTGCAGGGGTTCTGGTCGTCGCAGCTGAGCTTGGCATCCGTCGTGCATTTGCCAGCTTTGCAGGTGTCCTGAATGGTGCACTTGCTGCCGTCATCACAGACCAAACCATCCTTCTTGGGCGTGACCGCACACTTGCCAGTCGTCTTTACGCAGAGGTTTTCGGTGCAGGACTCCTTGCTGGGGTCGCAGATTACCGTTGTCGCCGGTCCGACGAGGCAGAGTTTGCCGATGCACTGGAACACGCCATTGCACAGGTCACCGTCTTCAAACTTGGTGCACTCACTGTCGGAGGCACAAGCGCACTTGTTCTGCGCCGGTGTGCTCGAACAGATGCCGTCCTTGCAGGCCTCGCCGGCGGTGCAGACGTTGTTGTCGTCGCAGACCGATGCGTCCGCTTTTGCGGCGTTTTTGCAGCCGACCTTGGGGTCGCAGCTGTCGTCGGTGCACGGCTCACTGTCGTCGCAGTCCTTCTTGCTGCCTTCGCACGTGCCTGAGTCGGAGCAGACCGTGCTCGCGAGGCACTTGTCGTTGCTCACGCAGGGCACGCCTTTCTGCTTCTTAAGCAGCTCGCACTTGCCGCTGGTCGGATTGCACTGGTTGGTGCCGCAAGCCGGATCATCCGCCGGCGTACACACCACCACCGTCTTCAGGTCGAGCTGGCAGACCTTGCCGAGCTTCGAGGCCGCGCAGTGGGCGGTACCATTACAGAGGTTGTTGTCCTGCAGACTGGCGCACTGCAGGTCTGAGGTGCAGAGCACGCAGCTGTTCGTGCCGACACATTTGCCGAGGTCACACTGGTCGTTGTGGGTGCAGCTGATGCCGTCGTCGCACTGCGATCCACCCGCTAGCGGCACGTATTTGCAGCCTGTGAGCGTGTCGCAGATGTCCGTGGTGCATGGGTTGTCGTCGTCACACGTCACCGACTTGCCGCCACACGCACCCGCTGTGCAGAGGTCTTCCGTGGTGCACTTGTTGCCGTCGTCGCAGGGTCCGGTGAAGGTCGTGTGCACGCACTTGCCCGTCGCCGGATCGCACGCGTCGTTGGTGCAGGGCTTGTTGTCATCGCAGTCGGCTTTCACGCCCAGGCACTTGCCGGCGCTGCACTTGTCGAGCTCGGTGCACTTATCGCCGTCGTCGCAGAACACGTCGTTCTTCGGGACGTGAAAGCAGCCGCTCTGGGGCGAACAGCCGTCGTTGGTGCAGGGCGACTTATCGTCGCACATGCCGGTCGTGGTGTAGCCCTCGCCGGTGCACTTACCTTTGACACACGCGTCTTTCTGCGTGCATTTGTCGCCATCATCGCACTTGAGGCCATCGGCCTGGGCCGGCGAGACGCAGCTGCCCGTCTTCTTGTCGCAAGCGTCCGCGGTGCACGAGTTGCCGTCGTTGCAGACCAGCGCCTTGCCGGTGCAGAGCCCGGCGCTGCACAGATCGTTGGTGGTGCAGCCGTCTTCATCGCTGCAGGGTTTGCCATCGGGCGCGGCGGTGCTGGTGATCTTGCCGGTCGTCTTGTCGCACGACACCAGCAAACAGGGGTTGGTCTGCTGAGCGGCGGCCACGGTCGCGCCTTTGCACTTGCCGTCGGCGCACTCGTCTTTGTCGGTGCACTTGTCGCTGTCGTCGCAAGAGACGCCGTTCTGATAGGCCGGAAACACGCAGCCCGTCTTCGAATCGCAGCTGTCCTTGGTGCACGGAATCTGGTCGTTACAGACGACCGCGCCGCCAGACACGCACTTGCCAGCCGCGTCGCACTTATCTGGGTCGGTGCAGGCGTCGCCGTCCGAGCACGGCGTGTCCTTCTCCTGCGGCGTGTTCAGACAACCCTTGTCTTTGTCGCAGCTCTCGATGGTGCAGCTCTCGTTGTCGTCGCACTTGGTGTGGGGGTCGAACGCGGTGCCGGCGCAGGCGCCCTGGCCGCAGAGATCGTCGTCCGTACACGCGTTGTCATCGTCACACTTGACCTTGGCCGAGTCGGGCGTTTTGGCGACGGCGCAGGTGCCGTCATCCTTGCAGATCGGGTCGTAGCAGACTTCGGCGGTGCACGACATCTCGCCCGCGCAGGCGCCTTTTGCGTCGCACTTGTCGTTCTTCGTGCAGGCCTTGGCGTCGTCGCAATCAGCACCCGCAGCTTTCTGCTTGGCGACGCATGATCCGGCCTCACACACCGCCGCGAGACACGAATTGTCGAGGGTCACCTTGCCAACGCAGTCTGCGTCCGCTGTGCAGGTCCCGGCGTCTTGCCCAACCGTGTCGGCAGCGCCGCCCGTGTCTGCGTCGCTGGTTGCATCTAGGCTCGGAACGTCCTCGGGGCCGGTATCAGCGCCGCCCGCTGTGTCAGGCTTGGTCACCGGGTCTGCGCCGCAACCAACCGCCAGCAGCAACGCGAGAGACGCCAAACCACGGGCCACCATCACGTCGCGCGCGATGCGTCGGTTGTGGGAAGGAGACAGGGTGACCAGAGAGATGGGGCGGAGCATAGGTAAATCCCTGCTTGGTGAGATCCGGGAGGATCTTGTTTCGCGCGTGGTTCACGGGCGTTTCACGGCGCGCTTCTGTTGGCAACCGCCGGGGGGGGGTGTTCCCGTGAAGGGCACACGCCGAAATAATCGACGTAGGACCGGGGTTGCGCCTCGTTAGGCTATCAGATGCGGTCTGAGGGCCGCAAGAAACCCGCGGTCAACTGCGACGAAGTGACAGGGCGCCGCGGCAGGGGACGCTGACGCGCGATCCGCGGCCGCGACCAGGATCACCCGGTCGAGTCGCAAAACGCTGTTTATGCGGCGGATCTAGCAAACGGTGGCATCCTTGCGATCGTCGCAACGGGGTGTGCAGGTCAGGCCAACCCGCGCCATCACGCGACGAACATTGATTGGCCGGCATGGCGCGGCTACCCTCCTGCGGCCTCGGCGCACCGCAAACTGCGCCAGTGTGGAGCTCGCCATGTTGATCCCTCGTCCATCCCCGCTGCTGCTCGTAGCGCTCTTTGCCAGCGGCACGATGTTGGGCTGTGGCAACGACGAGACTCCGGGGTCGACCTCCAGCGCCGGCACCGTCGACACCAAACAAGGCATCGACTTCGCCGTCAGCGGCGACAATGCGGCGGGCGAAGCGGACGTCGACGTGAACACCGGCGGCGCGGACGCGGGCACGGTGGACCCAGGCACGTTTGGCGCGAAGTGCAAGACCAACGACGACTGCGACACCGCCCTGTGCGTACAGGGCGCCAACGGCAAGCTGTGCACGAAAGTGTGTGAAGAAAGCTGCCCGAGTGGTTTCACGTGCGCCGAGAAGAAGACGCCCGGCGGCGACGTGATCTACCTGTGCCTGCCGAGGTTCCTCTACCTCTGCGATCCATGCGACTTCAACTCGCAGTGCAACGACGCTGGCAAGAGCGGCAACGTCTGCGTCAGTTTTGGCAAGCCCGGCAGCTTCTGCGGCATCAAGTGTGACGAGGTGAGCCCGGACTGCCCGACGAGCTACAGCTGCCAGCAAGTGGTGGACAGCAAGACGGGCCTGACATCGAGCCAGTGTGTGCGGGACAAGGGATTGTGCGAGTGCAGCGAGCGGGCGACCGAGTTGGCGCTGGCGACGACGTGCACCAATCAGAACCTGTACGGCGCGTGTAAGGGCGTGCGCAACTGCACCGGCGGCGGCCTGAGTCAGTGCCAGGCCATGGTGCCAAAACCCGAGGAATGCAACGGAATAGACGATGATTGCGACGGCAACACCGACAACTTCGACGCGACGGCCTCCTGCAAGAAGACCAACGAGTTCGGCAGCTGCCCGGGCATCATCGTCGCCTGTCTCGACGGCAAGACGACGTGCGACGCGCCAGCGGCCAAGCCCGAGGGATGCAATGGCGTCGATGATGATTGTGACGGAGAGACGGACGAGGGCCTCTGCGACGACGGCGACCCGTGCACCAACGACACGTGCAACAGCGATGGCTCCTGCAAACACAAGGAGCTCGCTGGGCTGGCTTGTGACGATGGCTCGCTCTGCACGCAGACCGATAAGTGCCTCGCCGGCAAGTGTGTGGGCGGCAACGCGCTCGATTGCGACGACAAGGACCCGTGCACCAACGACACGTGCGACCCCTTCACCGGCTGTGTGCACAAGGCGTCGTCGGACGCCGTCTGCCCGGATGACGGCGAGGTCTGCACGCAGGACCTCTGCAAGGAGGGCAAATGTCTGCATCCGCAGGCCAAAGACGGCTCCACCTGCGCCGACGACGGCCTGATCTGTACGCAAGACGCCTGCCAAGCCGGCACCTGCGCGCATCTGCCGAAGAATGGCGGTGTTTGCACGGATGACGGTAACGGCTGCACCAAGGACGTCTGCTCGGCGGGCGCGTGCAAGCACATCCCGGCGACGGGGAGCGCGTGCGAGGACGGCAACCCGTGCACGCTGAAGGACACCTGCAACGCCGGCAAGTGTTTGTCGGGGCCGCTCAACCAGTGCAACGACAACAACCCCTGCACCAAGGACGTGTGCACGCCACAGACCGGCTGCAAACACTCGAACAACGACTACGCGCTGTGCACGGCGAGCTCGGCGGATTGCCCGGTAGGCACATGCAGCGGCGGCGGTTGTTTCAGCAAGCCGAACGTTGCCTGCAACACCAAGGTCAAAGTTGGGCTGTGCGACAAGATCGACGTCAAGGGCACGTGCGCATCGTCGGGCCAATGCTCGCCCCAGTCGACGCCGAAGGGCGTCTCTTGCCCGAACTGCAAGTCGGTCTGCACCAGCTGCTTCGGCATCTTGATCTGCCTCGACTTCCTGTTCGCTGGGCCATAGGGCATCGCCACATCATCAGGAACTTTCGAGTGACGTGGCGACGGGCTATGCTCCGCGCTTCGCTCTCCATCGTGCCGCTTTTCTGTGCGTGCGGGGGGCGACGCTAGGAGCCCAGGTTGCAGGAGCCGCAACAGCAACCAGAACCCAAACCGCGGCGCGGCGGCCCGTGGCGTCGCGCGCTGCGCATGGTTGGCGCTGCGATCTACCAGCTCACGATCCGGCTCGCGGTCAACGTCGCCATCGCGGTGCTGTTTCTCTACTTCGCCATCAACTCAGCGGCTGTTGCGTCCCGGATCAGCGCCTTCGCGAGTGATCAGGTGCCCGGCACGATCACGACACGACACATCCAGTGGGGCCCAGATCCCGGTCAGCTGCGTTTGATTCGCCCGGTGGTCAAAGACGCAGAAGGCCACCTCGTGATCGCCGCGGAGTGGATGAGCGTTGGTGTGAGCTGGCTCGGCATGGTGCAACAGGCGCTCGCGGGTAAAGGCCTGCGGGCGATCCGGATCAGGCAGGTGGTGATCGCTGGTCCGCGAGTCGCGCTGGAGACCAACGAGGCGGGGCAGCTGCGGTTGGCGCTCGCGTTTGTGACCCCGAGCGATGAGCCCGAGAAAGCGACGCCGCCGGGCGCGCCGCTGGCCCTGATCATCGACGCGATCACGGTCAAAGCGGGGCACTTCCTGATGGATCTCAGCGGCACGCGGATCGACGCCGCCGGGATTGAGATGGAGGCCGATTTTCGCCTGCAGCTGAGCGGCGAACAGGCGGGGAGCTACGCGTACAACGGTCGTGCCATCTCGGCGAAACGAATGGCGATGTGGCTACAGTCCTTTGAGACGGCCGGGTTGGCGCAGCTGCCGGCCAGCCAGATCAGCGTCGCGCGGGTGTCCGGCGATCAACATGGCGTGCGCTGTTTGGGGACGACGTCGACCGCGCCGCACACGCGAATCACCCGGGGAGACGTCGTGGTGCGTCTCGATGCGCCCGGCCCCACGCCCGGGACGTTCGGCGTCGACGTGAAGGTGACCGACACCGCCATCGCCACATCGACGACGGAGCCCTTTGTGGCGCGGCTGCTGGGACCGACGTTCGCGGCAAAGGCGGAGATGATCGGCTCGGTGAGCGTCGGTACGAACGGCGCCACGCACGTTGAGGTGGGGGTGACGGGCGCCGGCAAAATGGCGGGTTTCCAGACGCGGTCGGTGTCGACGCTGGTGATGGTGGACGTAGGCGATCGCGCCGATGAGATCGTGCGGGTCCGCGCGGAGAAGCTGCATATCCAGGCTTTTGGCGGCGATCTGCGATCCAAAGAGGTGCGCTATCGGCTCGGCAAAGATGGCGAACAACGGGTGACGGGGCACGTGCAGCTCAAGGGTGTGTCGGTGGCGGAGGCGCTGACGAGCGAGGCAGTGGGGATGACGACGGCTGGCGCGGCGGCCATGGCTGGTGTGCTGGACGGCGAGCTGGAGACCGACGTCAAGCTGCGAATCGACGGGGACAAGAAGCCGCCGCTCAGCATGGTGGCAAAAGTCGGCGGCCTGCTGACGTTGCGGCGCGCGGAAGGGGCGACGCTGCTGCGCGAGGCCCTGCCGACGCTGCATCTGCGGGGCCAGATCGACACGATCATGTCCCCGCACGGCGAGCCGCCGCGGCCGCTCACCATCGAGCTTGGTCAGGTCCTGATCTCCGATCAGGCGGACGCGGCCGGGGTACCAAAGCGGGCCGCGAAGGCGACGTGGATCTTCGCCGATGGCGAGGTGGATCTGCATCGCGCGCGCGTTGAGCTGCGGCTCGACGCCAACCTGCCAGACTTAGCGCGGCTGCTGCTGCCTTTCGGCGTCAAGGGCGTGGGCGGCTCGGCGCGGCTCGACGACGTCGGGGTCAAGGGGCCGTGGCTGAACCCTGAGATCGCCGGCGGCCTGGACGCGCGGCAGCTGGTGGCGGGTGGCCAGCAGATCAAGCGGCTGAAGACACGGCTCGCCTTGAGCGACGGGGTGCTCAAGCTGACCGGGCTGCGGGCGGAGGTCGCGCTCGGTCAGGCCGCTGGTGACCTTGAGCTGGATCTGTACGAGCGCGACCTCACCAAGCTGCGCAAACACATGCAGCTGCGTGGCGCGCGGGTCCGCGTGTCGGGCGTAGACCTCGCTGGGCTGCTCAAACCCTACAAAATCGACTATCTGAAGGGGGAGCTGGATCTGAGTCGGGTCAGTTTTGAGCTCGACCTGAGCGATCCCCTCAAAACGGTCGATGCCCGGGCCCACCTGCACATCACCCGACCGGTGCTGCGTCACGAGCGGCTCAAGCGCCTCGACGCGGACGTGCGATTTGGTGGCGGCCGCGTCGACGTGCGCAAGCTGGAGATGGAGTACCAGCCCATCGCGCTCGCCGGGCTGGCGCCCAACGTGAAGGCGCCGACGGTGACGGTCGAGCGGCTGACGTACGGACTCGACACGCAGCGCTTCGAGCTGACAGGGCTGACTTGGCCGAGGATGGCCTTGTCGCGGATCGGTGAGGTGGCCGCGCTGAAGATGCCGCTGCACGGCACGATCGCGATGACCGTGAAGGAGGCGAAGGGATCGGCGACCGATCTCTCGTTCGACGCGGCGATGTCGTTCACCGGGCTCGCCTGGGACAAGATCTTCATGGGTAGCGCCGACGTCGCGATCCGAAAAAACCCCGGAAAACCGGCCGTGGTGACCAGTGAGCGGTTCTTTGACCGCTTCGAGCTCATGGGTGGGTCGCGGGTGCACTTCACACGCATCGTGCCGACCTGGATGCAGTTCAACCTGAAGACCGCGCGGCTCGACCCGATGGCCTTCCTCGGCCTCCCGCCGATGTCGGATCTGCGCATGCTGGCGACGGGAAAAGCCGAGTTTCGCTTGGATTTCCGGCCGGGTCACGACGTCTTCACCGTGCACACGGAGCTGCCCAAGGGCGGCGCGGAGCTGGAGTTGGGCAATGGCCTCGAGCCGATCTCGAATCTGCACCCAGCGACGATCGACATCTTCCCCGACCGGGTCAAGATCGGCAGCATGAGCCTGCCGTTTGGGCGCGACATCCTGGAGATGTGCGGCGAGTTCGTCTTCCCCAATGAGGCGAAGGGCGTACCGAGCATCTTGCGGATGTACCTCGCTGGCACCCTGGATGTGCCGCGTTTTGGCGCCCTCGCCGAGAGCATGGCGGCGCTCGATATGCGGCTGCGCATCGACAAGGACCCGCTGGTGGAGCTCGACAAGCGCTCGCGCTGCCTCACCACGGCGGCGGCGCAGGGCGGGATCATGCGGCTCGCCGGCCCGCTCGATGCCCTCGCGGCGCAGGGCCAGCTGCGTCTGCTGCAGTCGCGGATGACGCCGCGTGGTTACGGCAAAGAGGTGGTGCTGGCAGAGGGCGCCCAGCTGGAGTTGAGCACGTTGGCGAAGGGGCGGCTGCGTGTGCGCATCCCGGTGGACAGTCGCCTCCAGGGCCAGATCGAAGAGAGCACCTTCTCCACCTGGGGCACGCTGCACGTCATCGGCTACACACCCCAAGACGTCGATTGGCACTTCGAGGCCGTGGATCTGGCGCACACGGTCCCCAAGGAATACTCGGTGGTGATGTCGACCCAGCTGCGCTTGCTCGGCGACCGGCTCGCCGACGAAAAACGCCGGAATCTCAAGCTGAGCGGCAAGATCACGGTCACGGAGGGCAGCTACTCCAAGAGCTTCGACCGACTCGGCAAGGTCATCAGCGGCGTGCGGGGTCGCGAGCTGGAGGCGTATTCGGAGCCGCTCATGGAGCGCATGCCGTGGATTGGTCGCATCGGCATGGATCTCAAGGTCAACGGCAGCAACTTCTTGGTGCTGTCCCGCTTCCCCTTCGGCAAGACCGATCTGGAGCTGAGCATGGATCTGCGGGTGCGCGGCACGTTTGCGCAGCCCAAGATCTACGACCGGGTAGTCATCGAACCGGGCAGCATTCTGACCTATTCGGTGGTCAAACGAGACTTCGAAGTCACGCGCGGAACCATTGATTTCCGGGGTGATCCGGCGAAGGGCGTGCTCGATCTGGAGGCGAAAGATGACGTCGAAGTGAACAACACCGACTCGGCGTCCGCCAGCACCACGATGAGCGTCGGCCCAAACCTGTCGGGCACGAGCAGCTCGGGGTATGCCCAGATCGTGACGGTGATCATCCGGGTCTCGGGTCCGCTGGACGATCCCAGCAAGCTGGTGATCGATTTCAGCTCGGTGCCGCCCTATCAGCAGGGTGACATCCAATCCCTGATCCTGACCGGGCAGCTGCTCACCTCGAGCAGCGCGTCGGGATCGCTCGGCTCGCGGGCCAGCATCAACTTGCTGACGGACGATCTGGCCCAGGCCTTCAGCGACATGCTGCTGTCGGCGTTTGTGGACAAGGTCACCATCGGTATCCCCGTGGCCGGCGGCGTGTCCGCGACGGTCACAACGAAGCTCGGCAAGTACCTGACCCTGCGCGGCGAGTACAAGTCGCAGCCAGGCGTCCGCGAGATGATCGGGCGTTTTGCGTTCAATTTGCCGCTGGAGAGCCTCTATCTGGAGTCGCTGCTGCTCTCGAGAGAAGTGGACAGCAACAATGCGCTCAACACCAACATCTTCGAAGGCCGCATTCGCTACCGCCTCACGTTGGAGGACTGAGCGGATGCCTGCCTGCTTCGCGCCACGACGACTGCATGGTTGCCGGCTCCTCGCGGTCGTCTCGCTGGCGCTGTGGTGGTTTCCGCTGACGCTGCAAGCGGGGCCACCACGCCCGGTGTCGCGCCCCACATCGACGGAGACGCCAGACGCGGTGACGGTGCGCCCAGGCAGCGGCGCGACCCCAACCACGATCAAAACGAGCCAGGGCGCCGCGGCCCAACCGGCCAACACGACGGCGGCGTTGGAGAGCCACATCGTCGCCGCGGAGACCCGGTGCGGCGGCGCCCAGATCGAGCACACTGAGCTGAGCGGATGCCTTGGCACGCGGTGTCAGGATGAGACGGAGCGAGGCCGGTTTGTGCGCCTGACGGGCCTGCAACCAGGCGAAGTCCTGCGACCGGGCATGCTCGCGAACGCCCGTCTGCGGCTGGAGAAGACCCGCTTTTTTGGCGTGGTGTTCATCCGCTGCCAGCGTGTCGGAGACCGCGCGCGGCTCAGCGTGGGCGTGGTGGGTAACAGCGTCATTCGGCGCGTTCGATTTGTTGGCAATCAGGCGCTGTTTACGGCCGAGTTGCGCAACAAGGTGCAGCTGCAACCTGGCGACGTGCTCAACCCCAACACCGACGAGACGCGACGCACGCTGGAGCAGCAGACGCGGTCGATCCAGGGCGCCTATGCCCGCGAGGGGTTCGATGACGTGAAGGTCCAACTCGAGGTCACGACCGTCGGCGTGGGGCAAGTGGAGCTGGTGGTGCGTATCGACGAAGGCGAGCGAAAACGGGTGGTCCACCGCAATTTACAGGTGATCGATCCGCATCAACCGACGCCACGGGAGCGCGCTGCAGGGCTGGTTTGTCAGGATGTCAGCGAGCGCGCGCTGCTGCGGGTCAGCGGGTTGAACACCGTCGATGTGTTCACGCGACGCGCGGGTGTGCGCGCGCGCAGTCAGATCCGCGTGCGTCTGCGGCAGCTCGGCTATGGCAACCCACGGGTCAGCGTGACCCTCGTCGAGGCCGATCAGGTGGTGCAGGTGCGCGTGCAGTTGGGTCGGTGCAATGTCGTGCGCATTTTTGAGCGCGAGAGCGCCGCGGGCAGCAGCGAGGGCGGGGCCGGGGAGCGGGACGCTGAGAACTGGCGGATCACCGACGAGGATGACTACACCGCGGTGCTACCGTTCACGCAGAGCGGCGTGTTCGACGTCGACGAAGCCGATCGCGGCCGGCGAGCGCTCACCGCGTTGCTGGAGAATCGCGGCTACTTCTTCAGCGACGTGACGCTGGAGGTGCGTGACGTGCCGCAAGCGTGGACGAGTCGGGTGCGTCGCGCGATCACCTATCATGTGACCACCGGCTATCGCGCGCAGATTCGCGGGCTGCACTTTCCGGGCGCGAAACACTTCACCCGGGCCGAGCTACTCGAAGGCATCGTCACGCGCCCCTACGACTTCTTCGACGACGGCGGCTACCTGCAGACCGCGCAGCTGCTGGGCGATCTGGACCGGCTGCGCGCCCAATACCGGAGCGCCGGGTTCTTCGAGTTTCGCTTCGACATGGCGGCGACCGAATCCACGAACGGCGCTGGACTGCGCCACGGCCGCAAAACGGTGCGTGGCGAGGAGATCATCGACATCTTGCTGGGCGACCACGGGTTTCGGGTGCGGCGTCCGGTCGATGAGCACTTCATCTACATCGACGTGCCGTTGACGGAAGGCCGCCGCACCCGCTTGGGCACGCTGGTCGTCGATGGCCCGGGCCAGGAGGGTAGACGCCGTGTTCGCGGGCTCTTCGGCCTAAAAAACGGCGAGGTGCTGTCCTTCACACGCATGGTCGCTGGCGTGCGCAAGGTGGAGGATTGGTACCAGGATCGCGGCTTCTTTCAGGCGAAGGTCGAGGTGCAGTGCCGGGTTCGCGGCGCCGCAGCCGAGAGCCTGACCGCGGCGGTGATGACGCCAGTCGACCCGTGCCTGGGCCCGGTGCCGCCCGAGAGCGCCAAGTGTCCGCCGCGGCCCGGCGCCACGACGCAGTGCGAGGACACCGCTGCGGCAAAGGCAGCCCCGGTGGAGCCCGTCGCGATGCGGCGCTGCAGGCCGGACGACTGGTGCGCGTGCACCGAGCAACGCATCCTTGGCGCGTCTGTGGATGTGCGACTGCAGATCCAGGAGGGGCCGCGTGTGCGTATCGGCGAGGTCTTCGTCTCGGGTAACTTCATCACCAACGGTGAGCTGTTGACCGGATACATGCCGAAGTACGACGCACTCTACTCGGGCCAGGTGCTGTTCGAGGCGCTGCGAAAAATCCGCAATCTCGGGGTATTTCGCTCCGTCTCGATCCAACAGATCGGCGCCGACGAGTGCCCGCCGCGCCGGCATGTCGCCCTGGTGGTGCGGGTGGTGGAGAACGACCGCACCACCATCGATCTCGACGCCGGCTTTCAGACCGCCAACGTCAACCGTGACGCCTCCAACACCAGCGTCGGCGAGCCTCCGCTGCTCCTGGTTGACGCGCTCGAGCACCTCGTCGCGGCCGGGGCGCGGCTCAACACCGGCTCGGGCCAACGAGTCGGGGCGACGCTACCGAAGCTGGTGCTGACCATGAGCGCGGACTGGCGCAACCGGAACTTCCGCGGCGAGGGCGAGGAGCTGCGGGGTGTGTTTCGGGTCGGTGTCTCGTCAGATCTGAGAGACCTAGCCACCCAACCCTTCTCGCTGGGCCTGCTCGCCGCCTCCTGGACCAACTCGCACCTGCCCTACGACGTCTCGCTCAAGGTGATCCCGTTTGCCTCCCGCGATTTCGTCACCACGATCGTCGATGTCGACAAGATCGGCGTCGCCACAGAGATCTCCAAGCGCTTCCTGCAGCACCTCTCCCTCTCCCTCGGCGCGGAGGGCGGGTTCGTGAGCTATCGGCCGCTGCCGTCGGACCCCATGACTGGCTTCAACAAGCAGCTGAAGGTGATCCCGCGAGGCACCTGGGATCGCCTCAACAGCCCCATCAACCCGACCCGCGGCGTTTTTGCGACGACGTCTATCGCCTACATCAACGCGATTATTGAGGATGGCGACAAACCGACCGCGAATCAGGGCAACTTTCTCAAGTTCGAGGCGCAGCTGAAGTGGTACGGCACGCTGCGCGACACCTTCACGCTGGCGCTGACGGTGCGCGGCGGCACGGCGATGCGCCTGGGCGACAAGGGCGCGACCGCCGGCGCCGGCCTGCCCTCCAACGAGACGTTCCGCTTAGGCGGTCAGCTCGGGCTGCGCGGCGTGACGGATAACGGCGTGCTGCAATACGGCCGAGATGGTGCCCCGTTGCCGCTGCTCGACACCCACGGCGACCCGGTCTGCGCGGGCGAAAACGACACCCCGCCCTGCAGTGATCTCAGCGCGGGCATCCGCACACGCGCGGACGGCTCGATGCTGCTGGCGGGAACGGTGGAGGGCCGCTTCCCGTTGATCCGTCGCGCCGGTCTCTGGGGTGCCGCGTTCTGGGACTGGGGTGTCATCTCGGACGACCTGAACGGCCTGTCCTACGGCAAGGCCTTCCGGCACGGCGTCGGTCTCGGGCTGCGTTATCTGATCTCGGGTCAGATCCCCGTCCGCATCGACTACGGCGTCGCGGTCGATCGGCGGTGCACGCAACCCTTCAAGGCGATGGGCCAGCGCACCTGCGCGAAGATCGAGGAGTTTGGTCAGCTACAGGTCGGCCTGCTCTACGCCTTCTAGCCCGGTTTTGCGCGGCCACAGTTGGGTCGGGGTCCCGTGGTGGCTTCGCGTCACCACCTCACTGCGCGGCTGCGTTCAGCAGGGTCCGCAGCTCGTCGATGTCGTGGGGTCCACGCAGCTCTTGTTGCACCACACCCAGCTTGTCGATGACGAAATCGACCGGGATCGCGTTGACGCGGTAGCTGCCGTGAGCGCGACCGTCAGCGTCGTGCAGCACCGGGTAGCTGTGACCCGTTTCGCGGAGGAAGGCACGGATATCTGGCACGTCCTCGGCGGAGATGGTGATCACCTCAAACGCCCCGCTCTTGACGCCTTCCTGGTGCAGCGCCGCCACGGCAGGGGCCTGCTTCACGCAGGGGGCGCACGAGGGGCCCCAGAAGTGCAGCAGCGTCGCCTTGCCCAGCACCGGCTTGACCCACCGCGCCGGCGCGCGGGCGGGCTGCAGCGCCAAGATGGGCAGATCGATCTGTGGCGCGCGCTGCCCCTCCAGGCCACTCGGCGGCGGCGTGTTCTGGCGCAGGCCGACCGCGGCGAGCGCCAGCGCGATGGCGAGGCCGACGGCCAGGATCGCCGCGGGTTTGCGGCCTAATCGCTCGTTGATCGTGCCGCTCACGGGGCCCCTCGCTGTGGTTGTTTGGGCGTCCCTGCGCCGTCACGGGCGGCGTGGGTTTTGCCTGCGGCGTTCGCATGGTTTGTTTTGGTGTGGTGAGCCCTGTTGTGGCCAGCCCTGTTGTGGTCAGCCTTGCCTTCTTTCGCGCGCTCCTCCAGCTGCCGCAGCGACCGCTCGAGGCTGCGAATCCGCTCCTCCACCGGCAGCTTGCTGCCAAGCCCCTTGGCCGCGTCGCGCATGCGCAGCGCCATGCGAAAACTGGGTTCGCGGCCCGCTGCGGCGAGCAGCGCTGTACGCGAGGCCGGCAGGCTCAGCGTCTTCAAGGCCGTGACGGCGTGGGCGCGCAGGCGAGCGCTGTCTTCCTGCAACATCGCCTCCAGGTGCTCACGCGCCGGATCTCGGGCTGCGCGCACACGGACGGCAAACGTGGCGAGCGCGGCGGCGGCGGGGCCACGGACGGTCTTGCGACGCCCAACCTCCGTGGCGGCCCAGATTTGGTGCAGATCGCGTGGATCTGCGAGCTTGGCGAGCAGCAACAACGCCGCGCCGGTGAGCCGGTCCCGCCACGTTGGCCAGGTGGTCGCCTCCAGCAAGAGCGGGCGTGCCTTGGCGCGATCGATGACAAAGACCGCGCGCAGGCTCGCCTCCCGCACAGCGTCGCTGGCGTCGTTGCGCGCCGATCGCGTCAGCAGGTCGACGCTGTCATGGTCGCGCAGCTCGCCTAGCGCGGCCGCCGCGGCGCCCCGCACCTTCGATTCCGCGTCAGACTGCGCCGCGCGCTGCAACCCAGCGCGCACCGTGGCGCGCGGCGCGGCGCCGAGGACCTTCGCCGCCGCAGCCCGCACGTGGCGTGCCTTGTCGTCTCGCAGCACCGTCAGCAGCGTCTGCACCACGACGTCGCGATGCAGCGCGCCCCGCAACGCCAGCACCGCCCGCAAGCGCGCGTCGGGGTGAGGCGCCAGCCGGGCCGTGCCACGCATCAAATCGGCGTCTGCGCGCAGCTTCCAGCCGACCAGCAGCGCCATCTGCGGATCGACCATGACCCACGCCGGCGCGTCGGGCAGCTGGACCGACCAACGCTCGTGGCGAGCGTTGAGGTCCATCACGTGCCGCATCACCTTGCCACCGCTCGCATAGGCGACCTGAACCGGCAGCTCGAAGGCCGGGCGCTGACCGTCGATCTTCTGCGTCTGGCGCAGCGTCACCTGCAGGCGCTTGTGGCGGGCATCCCAGGCGATCTGCGCCTCGACCTTCGCCGCGCCGGGTTGCCGCAGCCAGCGCCGAAAGAAGCCACGCAGGCTCTGTCCGGACACGTGCTCCATGGCGCGCCGCAGGTCGGCGGTCTCGACGCTCTGGTGGCCGTGACGCTGGAGATACGCCTTGATCCCGGCGTCGAACACAGCGTGCCCGAGCTGCTCGCGCAGCATGTGCAGCACCCAGGCGCCCTTCCGATAGGCGTGTCCGTCAAAGAGCGCCATTGGGTGGCGATAGCGATCGGACACCACCGGCCGCGGCGCGGTGGCGTCGGCCGCGAGCGCAGCGCTCCTGGCGTCCGCCATCTCTTCCGCGAAGCGGTTGATCCCATGGGCCTGCAGGGTCCAGAGCTTCTGATAAAATGTCGCGAACCCCTCGTTGAGCCAGAGATCGGCCCAGGTGCGACACGTCACCAAATCGCCGAACCACTGATGCGCCAGCTCGTGGGCCAGCAGCCCATCGATGGTGCGGTCCCGATCGCTACGTTTGGTGCCGATCGCGCGGGTTGTCAGGGTCGTGAGGGTGATGTTCTCCATGCCGCCGGCCATGAACTCGTCCACGTACACATGGCCATAGGTCGCGTGCGGATAGGCGGTGCCCGTCAGCTGCTCAAAGTGGTCGAGCATCTCGCCTGTGCGACGACCGATCGCCCCGATCCGGGCTTGGTGCTGCGGAAACGCCCAGCTCTCGATCCGCACGCGTTTGTGCGGGTGCCGCTGCGCCTGAAAAGGTCCGATGGCGAGGGTCAGCAGATACAGCGGATAGGGCTTGGTGAGGGTGTACTGCGCCGTGTGGCGGCCCCCCTTGGTGGTGGTAGGACCGGCCTCGCCGTTGCTGAGCACCCGCAGCCCCTTCGGCACGTTGACGCGCACACGCCACGTCATGCGCTCGTCGGGGTCGTCGGGCGAGGGCAACCAGTGTCGCGCGCCGCGGGGCTCGCCCTGGGTCCACACGTGCACCGGGCGCTTCGGTTCGTCGCGATCAGGCCCCACGAAGTAGAGGCCCATCGCCGGTCGCGTCACCGCCCACGTCAGGCGCACCGAGAAGCTGGCCCCAGCGCTAGCACCCCGTAAAACCAGGCGCAGCTGACCCTTGCTGACCGGATGCGGGCCCGGGATCACCGCACCTGCGACCGTCAAGACGACCTCGGTGACGTTCAGATCGGTCGCGTACAGCACCAGCGTTGGCGCCGCGCTGCGCGTCACGCCCGTGTACGTCACCACCCCATGCGCGGCGTGCTGTTGCGGCTGCACCGTCAAGGCGAGATCCATATGCTGAACATCGACGGTGCGGGACCGAGGCTCGTGCAAGGGGAGCCGCCCTGTCAGGTACCGGTCGCGGCCATCGGGCCCGTCGCTTGGGGGCGCGGCGGCGGCTGGCGTTGGCGCCATCATCACAAAGCAGATCAACAACAACAGCGATTGTATGGCGCGGCGGGGCGGTGAAGCTGGCATTGTTCCTCCTTAGAGAGCCTGCGGTTGGTACGCGGATCGCCAGCGCAAAGGAAGGGTCGTGAAGCGGTTTCCACTTTTGTAGGGCCTCCTGTATGGTCCGCCGCCCTCGAACGAACGGAGTGATCTTGAGCGGTATCAGGCGCATCCTTGTGGTCAGCAACAACCCGGACGTGCTGCAGGCCGTTGGGCGCGCGGCGCAGCCGAAGGGCTACCTGCTCTTTCAAGCCGACGACCACGATGAGCTCCGCCTACGGCTGCAAGACCTCAAGCCCGAGCTCGTCGTCCTCGACGCGACCCACCCCGCCTGCCAAGAAGTGGCGCTGCTGAGTCCGCTGCTGGCCTACGCGCACGCCGAGATCAGCGGTGAATCGTTGCGCGCCCAAGTGCTCGTGGTGGGCAGCAGCAAAGACGTGCATCGCCGCGTCCTCGCCGCCGCGATCAGCGTAGACGCCATGGTGGACCTGCCGCTCGATCCGCTCGAGATGGCCATCGAGGTGCGCACGCTGGTGCGAGTTCGGATGATGGCGGCCAAGTCGCTGCGCGATCGTGATCTGCTCAATCAGCTCTTCGAGTTGTCGACGTTCACCGATGGCTACGACAGCCCGGACGCGGTGCTGGCGAGCCTCGCTGGTCGGTTGGCGCAGTGGATGCAGATGCCGCACGTCGTCGTCACCCTGGGCACAGCGAATCATCCGAGGATCGCGGCGGGGCATCACCTGCCCGGCAACGCTGGCGGTCGTGGCCGCGCCTTGGTCGAGCGCCGCCATCATGAGCTGGTGGGCCTGGGCGAAGAGCTCTGCATCGACGAAGCCGACGGTGTGCTCGCGGGCGAAGATCCGAGCGGGCTGCCGTACGTCGGGCTGCCGCTCAAGGGTCAGCAGGGCGAGGTGCTCGGGGCGCTGCACGCCTGGGGGGCCGACCAGCTGCCGGACGACACCTATCTTCGGGTCCTGCGCGCTGCGGCGGCGCGGATCGGCGCGGAGATTCAGCTTGGCGATAGCCACCGGCGGCTCGAGGAGATGGTCGAGGCGCGGACCGCCGACCTCACCGCGCTGCTCGAGCGGCTCCGTGCGGTGAACAACCAGCTCGTCGAGGCCAGTCGAGAGACCATCATGCGCCTGGCCCGCGCCGCAGAGTTTCGCGACGGCGACACGGGTGAGCACGTCGACCGTATGTCCTCCTACGCCCAGATCATCGCCCGCCAGATGGGGATGGGCTCCGAAGAGCAGGCCCTGATCAAGCTCGCGGCGCCGATGCACGACATCGGCAAGATCGGCATTCCCGACAGCATCCTCCTGAAGAAGGGCAAGCTGACGACGGAAGAGTACGCCGTAATGAAGGCCCACCCGACCATCGGCGCGCGCATCCTCGCGGGCTCCGGCAGCAAGCTGCTGCAGATGGCCGAGAAGATCGCGGCGACACACCACGAGAAGTGGGATGGCACCGGCTACCCCAACGGCCTGGCCGGCAACGAGATCCCGCTCGCGGGCCGCGTTGTGGCGCTCGCAGACGTGTTCGACGCGCTGACGTCGCCGCGTGTCTACAAGGACGCCTGGAGCATCGACGAAGCGGTGACCTACATCCACGGCCTGGCGGGTCTGCACTTTGACCCGCGCGTGATTCAAGCCTTCGACCAATGCCTCGATCGCTTGCTGGCGGTGCGCGCCACCCACATGGGACATGACGCGCAACCGGCGGCGGCGCTCGACGCGGCGCGGAGCGAGGTTCAATGACGATGGCGGCCACGGATCGGCGCCGACAGCTGGCTGGCTTGGCGGTGAGCGGGGCGGCCATGCTGCTGCTCGGCGGCGGCTGCGATCGAGTTAACAGCGCCGCAGAACCGAGCGCGGCGACAGCCCCCGCAGAGGCGACCCCTTCAAAAACGAAGCCGGCGCTCACGTCAGCGCAGGCGGCCGCGGTCGAGGGCGCGCAGTACCAGCAACGCCGCAAACAGAAACCGGTGATAATCGGCGGCTGCGACGCCAGCTGCGAGACGCCGCAAAAAGCTGCGGCGGCGCTGTTCGATGGCTTGCTCAGCGCCGACGCGGGGGCGACATTGCGCCACCTCTTCGATTGGTCGCTGCTCGAGCTCGACGGTGACAAGCGTGGCGACCGGTGGTCCGACATGTGGGGCGATCGTCGGCAACACGCCAAGCGCAACCAGGAGATCCAGGCGTGGCTGGACGGCTGGATCGCGACGCTCAAGCAGGCCAAGGGCGACGAGCTGTTGCGGTCACGCGCGAGCGGGGTGCAGATCCGTGTGATCCCCAACCGTACCGACGTCGTGGAGATGCGCTGGCGCCACCCGCCGCTTCCGGCTCAGGGTGGCGACCGCGAGTGGCGGATCCTGTGGACGTTGCGTGGCTATGAGTGGCTGATCAGCCGTATCGATCGCCTGCCGAGCCAACGCCCGCTCGGCACGCCGCCGCTCGGCAGCGTCAGGAGAGGACGGCTATGACCCGTGCGCGCCGCGTTGTGGGTTCGCCCGTGGCGATTCGGATGCTCGGGACCTCCATGCCTCGGATCGGTCCGCTGGCAGCGCTGCTGATCGGGGGCCTGCTCGCCAGCGGCCTGGTCGGCTGCAGCCCATCCACAACGGAGCCGCCGGCGCCCAAGCCACTTGAGGGTTGGACGACGCTGGTCGACGGCTACACGGGCGGCGGCATCACTGCGGCGTGGAGCGCTGGCGCGGCCGGCGCGCAGCGCAGCTGGGCGCTGGTCGGCGGCGACGGCGCCAACGGGGTCATCCTGGAGCTCAGCGGCAGCACGTGGACACGCCACACCATCGCTGGGGTCGGCCTGCTGTGGTGGGTCCATGGCGACGCGGCTGGCAACCGCGCGGCGGTCGGAGATGGCGGCGCGCTCGTCACCTGGAAGGCCGGCGACAGCGCCCCCAAGGTCACGCGAATCAAAGCGCTGCAGGACGCCAACGTCGCGCTCTACGGCGTGTGGTTCGCGCCGGGAGCGACGGAGTACTGGGTCGTGGGCGGCAACCCGAAGGTCGGTGTGGGCACGGGCATCGCGTGGCAGATCCCCGCGTCCAGCCTCGACGCAGACCCAGCCGCCAGCGCGACGCGCGTCGACGTCGGCGACAAGCAGGGCATCCTCTTCAAGATCATCGGCGTCGGCGAGGAGCGCTGGGCGGTGGGGGACGGCGGCGTGATCTGGCATGGCAAGGGCGCCACGTGGGCCGTCGAGGCCACCATCGACACGGACGTGCTCATCGGCATCGCTGGCGACACGAGCGACCACCTCGTGACGGTTGGCGGACGCGGCGCGGGTGTCGTGGCGCGGCGCAGCGCCTCGGGCTGGGCGCAGGTCGCTGGCGGCAAAGACAGCTGGATCTCCGGGCTCTCCGCGGTGACGCTGCTGCCGAGCGGCGTGGCGCTGGTCGGCGGCACCTACGGATTCCTCGGCATGCAAGACGCCACCACCCCCAAGGATGATCTCCCTGGCTTGGATCCGCCGCTCACCACGCTGACGCTGCACGGCGCCTGGTCCGATGCGCACACCCAGGTGATGGTCGGGGGCAGCTTCGACAACCCTGCGGCGCCGATCGTGGGTTGCGTGTTGATGCGTGGCGCGGCCTTGCCTGCCCTGCCCTGACGCCAGCGCGGCTTCACGCTGCCCGCCCTCGCCTACCTTCGACCCTTCAGATCGTTGCCCTGCGGCCCCTTTCGCTTCAGCTTGGTACGCCGATGACGGCGATCGAGCTCGGACGGCACGCGGCCGCCGTCTTCCTCGAAAAACAACCGCATGTCGGTCGGGACCGGCGCGCGCAGGGTGAGGTGCTCGCCGGTCGTTGGGTGCGCGAGGTCGAGGCTGCGGGCGTGCAGAAACACACGCTTGGCGAGGCGCGACGAGCGACGCCCGCCGTACAGGAAGTCGCCGATGATCGGGGCGCCGAGGTCGGCGAGGGCGACGCGCACATGGTGCTTGCGGCCCTGCTGCGGCGTCACGCGGACGAGACCGTAGCGCCGACCGCGGGCCAAGACCTCGACCTCACTCTGGGCCAGCTGGCCGCCGTCAGCGACGACCTCCATGCACTCGCCACCGTTGATTCTACGGGGTTTGAGGCGATGTTCGACGTAGGCCCAGCGCACGGGCGGCACGGGATACGTGATCGCGATGTACAGCTTGTGCACGCTGCGCTCGGCAAACGCCGCCGTCAGCTTGGCGGCGACCGCGGGGCCCTTCGCCAGGATGATCACGCCAGTCGTGTCACGGTCGAGCCGGTGCACCAGGTGGAGGGGTAGCTCCGGCGCTGCCCCTGCTGCAGCGGCGTCGTCGGCGCGTTTCTGCGCCCAGGCGAGCACCGTGCGGTCGCGGCCATCTTCGGCCACCAGCCAACCAGCGGGCTTGTTCAGCACCAGCACGGCGTCGTCTTCAAGAAGTACAACCGGAGTGTCGTTGTCGCTCGCCATCGCCGTCCCTCGTGATCGCCGCGCGACGCAGGTGCCTGGGCGCCGATCAAGGTAGACGTCCCGGCGCGCTAGCCGCGTCGCGGCAAAAATGACGAGGGGCACTCAGCCATCAGGCCAAGTGCCCCTCCCAGTCGGGGTGACTGGATTCGAACCAGCGACCCCTTGCTCCCGAAGCAAGTGCGCTACCAGGCTGCGCTACACCCCGAACGATCCGCGCTCCTCGGGAAATCGGAGCACGGGCCGCGTTTATGCTGAAAGCCATTAAACGTGTCAATCCCCGTGGCCGGCGCCGCCTTCAATGAGCGCGAGCGCGGCGCAGAGTTGGGCGGGTAGGTCGGCCCGCGCGCCGGCAAACAGGCTGCGCAGGTCGAGCCACACGTCCAAATCCCGCGGTCGGGCTAGGACCGCGGGCTCGCCAAGGCGCAGCGCGGTGGCCAGCGCCGCAGCGGATCGACCGGGCTGTCGCAGGGTCAGGGCCCACGAGGGCAGCACCGCTCCCGGCTGCGCGCCGCCGCCGACGGTCGCTTCGCTGGGTGCGAGCGCCACATCCCAGTCGGCGCCTACCGTCAGCCGAACCCGATCGGCGAGACCTTCGCCCAGCTGCAGGAGCGCCGCCTGATCGAGATCCATGGCTTGCCACAGCGGCAGCTCCGCCGTCGCCCGGCCACGCAGGTGGCTGCGCAGGGTCGCCTCCAAGGCGGCGAGCACCATCCCGTCGACCCGCACAGCGCGGGCCATGGCGTTGGCGCCGATCTGCCGAAGCCACCGCCGCTTACCCACGATCAGCCCGGCCTGTGGCCCACCGAGCAGCTTGTCGCCCGAAAACGTCACGACATCGGCGCCTGCGGCCAGCGTCTCGCGCACCGTCGGCTCCGGCTGCAGGCCCCAACGTGTCAGATCGTCAACCACGCCCGAGCCGAGGTCGACGACGAGCGGCACGCCCCGCTCGTGGGCCAACGCGGCCAGCTCCGCGACCGTCGGGGTGTGCACAAATCCCTCGACACGAAAGTTGGAGCGATGCACCTGCAAGACCACGGCTGCGGGCGTCGAGGCTGCTTGGGCCAGGGCGGCGTGAGGCTGGGCGGCGTGCGTCTGGGCAGCGTGAGTCTGGGCGGCGACGTGCGCGTCTAGGGCCGTCCCATAGTCACGCGGCCAGGTGCGGTTGGTCGTGCCGACCTCAACGAGGATCGCGCCAGCGGCGCTCATGACGTCTGGCACACGAAACGAGCCGCCGATCTCGACGAGCTCACCGCGTGACACAAACGTCGGCCGCCCAGCGCTGAGCGCGTGCAAAACCAGCATGATCGCGGCGGCGCCGTTGTTGACGACCAGGGCATCTTCGGCGTCGAACAACCAGCGCATGGGGTCGCGGAGCAGATCTTGCCGCGAGCCGCGCAGCCCAGTCTCCAGGGACAGCTCCAGGTTGCAGTAGGCCCCCGTCGTCTCGACCACTCGGGCCAGCGCCGCGTCCGAGAGCGGCGCGCGACCGGCGTTGGTGTGCACCAGCACGCCGAGACCATTGAGCACACGTCGGAGGATCGGGCCGCGCAGCTGGGCCACCGCGCGGGCCAGCGCCGTGTCGACGTGCGCTAGCAGAGACGCCGCGTCGGTGATCTGACCTGAATCCACGGCCGCACGTGCCTGCGCGATCACGTCGCGGCACATCGCCGTGCGGGTCGCGTCGCTCGTCGCGACGGGCTGCCAGCAGGCACGCTGCTTGAGGTGATCGATCGCGGGCAGGTGGCGTAGCAGGGACCTATCGACTTGCACGGGCGACTCCAACCGGGACCAACGCCGCAGCCCCAGCATCGGGACTTCGGCGCCACAGGTCTTGACTCTGGCGCCGCAGCGGACAAGTTGGCGCCATGGCCAGTCCCGCTGCTCCCCACACCATGCCCCGCTCACCGCGCAGCGCAACCGTCGGCCCGCTACCACCTGCGCCGCCCGGCCCGACACTCGTGGCGCGCTTCATCCAGCGCTACGCCCGTCGCTACGCCGGCGTCTACGTATTGGGCGTCGCCTTTCTGCTCGCGACCAACGGCCTGACCGTCCTCATCCCGCGGCTGATCAAGACGGTCTTCGACAACCTCGCTGAAGGCTCCAGTGAAGTCGACATCTACGCCCGGTACATCGGCGTCGCAGCGCTCGGGGTCATCGTCGTGCGCACGCTGTCACGTGTGCTGTTTTTCAATCCAGGCCGCACCATTGAGTACCGTGTTCGCAACGACATGCTGGCGACGCTGCTCTCCATGTCGACGACTTTTTTTCACCGTGCGGGCGTTGGCGATCTGGTCAGCCGCGCGATCAACGACGCGACTTTTGTGCGCGCGATCGTTGGTTTTGCAGTGCTCAACCTGCTCAATCTCTGCATCGCCAGCGCTACCGCGATCTGGCAGATGCTGCTGATCGATCCGTGGCTCACGCTGTGGTGCACCCTGCCCTTGGCCGCGTCGACGTGGTTGATGCGCGTCAGCATCAAGTGGATGTACGGCCGGATGAAGGCGGCGCAGGCGGAGTTGGGGCAGCTCAGCGTCCATATCCTGGAGTCGTATGGCGGCGTGGCCGTCATCCAGGGCGGCGCCGCGACGGACGCTTTTGTGCGGCGTTTTGACGGTTTTAACGACCGCTACACCGAGCTCAATCTGCAGGTGGCGGCGGTGCGGTGCTTTGTGATGCCCGTCGCCCGCGCCATCGGCAGCGTCTGCATCTTCTTGCTGCTGCTCATCGGCGGCCAACGCACGATCGAGGGGGAGCTGAGCGTCGGCGACCTCGCGGCGTACGCGAGCTTCGTCAGCATGCTGGTCGCCGCGCTCGCCATGTCGGGCTGGCTGCTCAACTCCCTGCAACGCGGCTACGTCTCCTTGCAGCGGGTGTGGCAGGTGTTGGATCTTGAGACCGATCGTCCGCAGGGCGACGAAGCGCTGCCTGTCCGCGGCGGTGGTCTGAGCGTTGAGGTGTCGGGGCTGAGCTGGCGTTTCGGTGACGCGGAGCTAGCGCTGCACGACCTCTCGTTTTCGCTACCGGCGGGCCAAGTTCTCGGCGTCTACGGTCCCGTTGGCAGCGGTAAATCGACGCTCGTGAACCTGCTCAGTGGGCTGTTCGCGCCGCCACCGGGCACGATCGCGCTCGACGGGGTGGACCTCCGCAGCATCGACGCCGACAGCCTGCGGCGCGACGTGGCGGTGGTGCCCCAGGAGAGCTTTCTGTTCTCACGCAGCCTGCGCGACAACATTGGCTACGTGGATCCGGTCGACGACATCGATGACGCCCGGGTGCACGCCGCGGCCATCGCGGCGGCGCTAACGGAGGACATCGAGCGGCTCGATGACGGCCTGGACACCGTGGTCGGCGAACGCGGGTTGATGCTGTCGGGCGGGCAACGTCAGCGCGCCCAGATCGCGCGCGCGCTCTACGCCGGGGCGCGACTGCTGATCCTGGACGACGTGCTCAGCGCCGTGGACCACGACACCGAAGCGCAGCTGCTGGCCGCCTTGCGAGCTGAGATCACGGGGACATCTGGGCGAGGCGGTGGCTGCTCTGCGATCATCATCAGCAGCCGCTTGAGTGCGCTGGCCGGCTGTGACGAGATCCTGGTCTTGGACCAAGGTGGCATCGTCGAGCGCGGCGATCACGCCACCTTGGCGGCATCTGGCGGGCTGTATGCGCAAGCGTGGGCCGTGCAGCGCGATGATGACGACGCTGGCGACGGCGACGACGACGACGACGACAACGACCGCGTGGCCAACGCAGCGCCGCGCGCGGGGGACTCATGAGCCAACTTGGCAAATCGATGCGAGCCGGCCTACTCGAAGCGGCGAAGGGCGCGCTGCGGGTGGCGGACTATGAACGCCACATGGCCGAGCACCCCGTGGCGAGCCAGGCCGCGGGATTGGCGTTGCTGCGAGCGCATGGCGACCTGCAAGCGCGGGGTTGGTTTCGTAGCTTCGTCACGCGGCGCCCCATCGACGCGGACGGCGCGCCGCTACCCTGGTTCACCTACGGGGCGATCAACTTCCTGCAGCGCCGCGTGCGCTCGGAGTGGCGCGTGTTCGAGTACGGCAGCGGCCACTCGACGCTCTGGTGGGCGCACCGAGTCAGCGAGGTCGTCGCCGCGGAGCACCACCCCGGCTGGGCGAAAGAGATGAGCGACAAGGCGCCCGCGAACGCCCGCATCGTGCACCGCCCGTTGAGCGAGGGCACGGCCTACCCCGACGCGCCGAACCTGGAAGGCGGCGGGTTCGACGTCATCGTCATCGACGGCCGCGAGCGCGTCTGGTGCGCCGAGCGTTGCTTGAGCGCGTTGAAACCGAGCGGGATCATCGTGTGGGATAACAGCGAGCGGGAACGCTACGTCCCTGGCCTCACGGCCCTCGCCGCGGCGGATTTTCGCAGCGTCGAGTTCGACGGCATGGGGCCGATCAACACGTACGGCTGGCGGACCACGATCCTCTACCGCGATGACAACGTGCTCGGCCTGTAGCCCGCCCGCATCAGCAGACCGTCGCCACAGCGGTGGCCACAGACCCGGAGTCGCGCCATGTCAGACCGAACCGACCGCCTGTCGCACACGTGGGTTACACCCCGCAGTCCCGCCACCGTGCTGGTGCTGTGCGTCGTGACGTGCGGCCTGTACCAGCTGTTTTGGTACCACCACATCTACGAGGAGACGGTGGCGGTCGCAGGCGAAACGCCGACGGGCAACGGCTACTGGCTCGACCTGCTGCTGACGGTCATCACCTGCGGCGTGTACGGCGTCTTCGTCGACTATAAGCTCTGCAACCTGCTCAACGGGGTGCTGCAGGAGCTGGGCCATCGCGTCGACAAGAACGAGAGCACGGTGGTCGTGGTGCTCGATGTCTCCGCCTACCTGACCGGCTGGATGGCCAACTTGGTGACGACGGCGCTCGCCCAAGATCAGCTCAACAAGATCCTCAGCGGACCCCTGGTGCAGCCGGCGCCGCGGTAGGCGCGACCGCCTCTGCTGCCGTCCCGGCGGGCTTTTCGGCGAGTTTGTCCCCAGGGTTACCCGGTGTCGCCGTCGGCGGCGCCGCGCGTGCGCGAACCGCAGCGAGCAGCTCCGCTGGCTCGGCGCGACGGCGATAGTCTGCGTCGAGGAAGGCGTACCGAATCCGACCATCGGGATGTATGACATACGCCGCGGCGAGGGGCAGCTCGCCCTTGTCGGTGCCGCCCCAGGCTTTCAGGTCGAACGCCTTGTCATAGCGCGCTTTGAGCTCTGGCGGCAGCTGGTAGACGAGCCCATACGACCGCGCGACCTTGAGTCCGGCGTCGCTCAGCACCACCATGGGCAGCTTGTGTTTCTGCACCGTGCTCAGCGATTTGTCCGGTGTATCCGGGCTGACAGCGACGAGCGTCGCGCCCACCTTGGCCAACTCGGGCACCAGCTTAGCGTAGCGACGCAGCGTGATGTTGCAGTACGGACACCAGCCGCCGCGGTACCACGTCAGCACGACGGGCCCCTTCTTCAGTAGATCAGACAGCTTCACCAGCTTGCCGGTCGCGTCTGGCAGCGTGAAATCGGGGGCGACATCATCGATGTTCTTGGCGTCGCGCAGCATGGTGCCGGCGCCGAGCGCTGCGATCGCCTTGTCGGTGACCGCCTGCGATTCTTTCGGCGCCCGGGCCCGATACGCGGCCAGCTTCGCGCGCAGCTCGGCGGCGAGAGAGTCGGCCGGCACAGGCGGCGACCTCGGGTCGACGTCGGGCGAAGGCGGTACCGGGGGTGCGTCGGGGATTCTAGCGGCCTCCACCGGGTCGACGGTGGGCTTCGCGGTGGCGGCGCCCGCAGCCGGGCCTGCAGGGGCAGCGGCCTTGGTTACGGCCGCGGCGCTGGGCGATGTTGTCGTCTTGTCGCCGCAAGCGAAGCCGCAGGTCGTGGCCAGCAGCAGGATGGGAACGTGCAATCGCATGGTGTCTCCAAAGGTCGGTCGCGCGGGCGAGTCGACCGTCGTGGTCCGCAAACAGGTCCCCGATCGCATAGCACATCGGCGGCCCGGCAGGCACCCTCGCGCACATGACAGAATCGACCCAGTTCAAGCACAAGATCTCCGCCCAGACCATCGCCGCGCTGGCGCCCCGCTTCGCCGAGCTGCTGCCTGGGTTCGACGCCGACGCCTTTCGCACACACGCCCTCGACGGCCTGGAGACGCTGGCGCTCAAGGCCCGCCTCAAGCAGGTCGCTCGCGCAGCGCGTGGCGCATGGTCGGGCCCGCTGACCGAGCTGATCGAGGCCCTGCCCGAGATCGCCGCTCAGTCCCCCGCGCTGACCGGCTTCGCGGCGTGGCCGCTGCTGCAGGTGATCGAAGACCACGGCCTCCCTGCGCGGGACGCGAGCCTCGCCGCGATGCGCGCGCTGACGGCGCGTTGGTCCGCGGAGTTCGCGATTCGGCCATTTTTGCGGGCTGATCCGGTGGGGACCCTCGCCGTCCTGCAGCGCTGGGCGACGGATCCTGACGCGCACCTGCGGCGCTTGGTCAGCGAGGGATCGCGGCCTCGACTGCCATGGGGCGGCCGCCTGGCACGCTTCGACGCCGACCCCAACCACACCCTCCCCTTGCTTGAACAGCTGCGATCCGATCCGTCGTTATACGTGCGACGATCCGTGGCCAATCATCTGGGCGACCTCGCCAAGACGCATCCCGATCGCGTCGTTGCAGTGCTGAGCCGCTGGCAGCGCGAAGTCCCGGGCCCGGAGACGACATGGCTGGTGCGTCACGCCGCGCGGTCACTCATCAAACAAGGCCATCGCGGCGCCCTGACGCTGCGTGGGTTTGAACCACCCGCCATCGTGGTCGACGCGTTCGCTGCGAACCCGGCCGTGCTGCGGTTTGGCGGCCAGCTGCAGCTTCACGCCACGCTGCGGTCGACGGCGCCTAACGCCCAGCGGTGGGCGGTCGATTTTGTGGTCCATCACGTCAAAGCGAAAGGCGATCGGGCGCCGAAAGTGTTCAAGTGGCGCGAGGTCCGGGCTGCGCCGGGAGCGGTCGTCCAGCTCAAAAAAAACCACGCCATTCGGCCGATCACGACGCGTCGGTACTACCCCGGACTGCACCGGGTGGAGCTGCAGGTCAACGGCGTGGTGCTCGCGGGCGCCGACTTCACGCTCGTGATGTGAGCGCTGCGGTCAGGGCGACACGGCGCTATGACAAGGTCAGCTTAAAGCGCTGCCGCCGCGCCCGATACACCTCCAGGTCCACCTGCAAGCCCGCTGCGCCGGCCACCGCGATCGCGTCGGCGATGGCGACGGGCAGCGTCTGCGGCAAGCGCGGATCGACCACCGAGGGCAGCAGGTACTTCGGACCAAACGTGTGCGGTACACCAGCATCCCCCGAGCCCACAGCCCGCGCCAACGCGGCGAGGCCCGTCGCTGCGGCGCACAGAGCCGCCATGGGCAAGTGGGTGGCGCGACAGTCGAGCAGCGCCCGCAACAGGTGCGGAAACACCAAGAGCGTCGTCGCGTGGTTGCAGTGGGTACCCGAGCTGGTCGCCATGATCACGTCGTTGCGGGTGCGCATCGCGTCGGGCCACGACATCTCTGGTTCGGGCACGCCCAGGCACACGACGACCGGCTGGGGCGCCATGGTGCGCAGCTCGGCCGTGGACAGGGGGGCGGCGGCGCCACAGCCGACGTAGACGTCAGCGCCGGCGATAGCCTCGGCCCGCGTCGCAGGACACGGTGACGCGGCGAGGTCGAGAAACCAGGTCCGCAGCGATCGACCCGGGTGCATGGGCCCATCGCGGTCGATCACGACGAGGTGACTGTGGTCGACCTTCAGGGCGCGCAGCAGCTGGCCAACTCCGACGGCGGCAGGCCCAGCGCCCGAGATGACGATGCGCGCGCTGTGCAGCGGTTTTCGCGCCAGCAGCAGGCCGTTGAGCAGCGCCGCGACGGCCACGACCCCGACGCAGTGCTGCTCGTCGTGGACGATGGGGATCTGCATGCGTCGGGTGCAGGCGTCGACGACGGCGAGACTCGCGGGCGAGACGAGATGCTCCAGCGCTAACGCACCAAACGTCGGCTCCACCGCGCACAGCAGATCGACCAGCCGGGTCGGATCGAGCTCGGCGAGCTCGAGATCAAAAGCATCCAGCCCTGCGAAACGCTTGAGCAACACGACCTTTCCCTCAAGCAGGGGCTTGACGGACTCCGGGCCGAGGGCGCCTTTACCCAAGACGCTGGTGCCGTTGCTCACCACACCGACCAGCCGACCGCGCGCGGTGTACTCCCACACGGCGTGCGGGTCTCGGTGGATGGCCACGCAGGGGGCGATGGCGCCAGGCGCATACGCCACCGCGATGTCGGCGATGGTGCCGACCGTGCGGGTTGGCTGCACCTCGATCTTTCCGGGCTTGCCGAGGGCGTGGTAGCGCAGCGCCCACTCCCTGAGCATGCGTCGACGCACCTGAGCGCTGGGGTCGTCCTCGCCCTGTGGACCCAGAGAATGGGCGCGTTCGGCGAGTTGTACCCGCGCGATCATGCTGCTGCCGAGGCGCTCCATGATCGCGATGGCGGCCGCGTCGCCGCGATGCACATGCTGCAGAAATGACCGCGCCGCCAGCTGCACCAGCTTGCACTCGGTCAGCGCGCGCACCGTGGAGAGGCGCCGCTTAGCGTTGAACAGGGCCATCTCGCCGACGATCCCGCCTGTCGTGATCAACCCGATGCGGCGGCCCCCTCCTCGGCCTCAAGCTCTCCGGCGAGCACGAGGTAAAACGCGTCACCGGCGTCGCCCTCGGCGATCAGGAGGTGGCCCGCGGGCACGACCTGTGTCTCGCCGATGCGGGCTAACAGCGCCCGCTCCGCCTGCGGGATGGCGAAGACGCGCCGTGCTTCCGCTGCGGCCGCGGCGAGATCGAGCATGGGGTCAACTCCTGGGGAGGGTCGCGACCCGTGCACCGCGCGAGGCGGCGGCGGGGGCAGCGACGACGGTGGGGCGCGCTGGAGCGGGCCCGCCATGGACAGGGGGAGCGGCAGGCTACCACTTCGGCCGGCGGTGCATAGGACGGATGGCAGTGCGCGCGCCCCAGCCTGACTATCCAAAGCTCTGCCGCGCGAGACAGACCTCCCTACGGTCGGATCTGTCGCTTGCACTCCCCCACCGCGTACGGGCTCCGCCCTTTTGTCTGTTTCTCGCTGCCGAGTTGTCCAAAATTGGTCGGTTTTGGATTAGTCCCTTGGCGGCCAGGTACACGCCATCCAGGCCCGTCGAGATGGCACGACCACGACGGTGTCGTTTACGCCCGAAGGCGGCGGCCCGGTCCAGTCGGCGACGACCAGACATGAGAAGACGTTCGCCGCCAATGACGTCACAGGCCAAACGGTTGGCAGTAAGGTCGGCATTCCAAGCGTCGAACGGCCATATTCGCAGCTTTTCGCCGATCTGCGTTGGGCCATCACGGTCGGCTATCGATTCTGATCGCCGCGCTACCGGACGACGCGCGGAGTCTGGAGGGTCGGGTGTTCATCGTTTGCATTTTGAAGAGACCCAACGGTAACGCCTGACCCCAGTGTCCTGCTCCTTGTCCAGCAACGTGTCACTCCGCACGCGGCGCGGCGCCTCAACCGACCTCGGATTGAACGATGAAACATGCGCATTCGCGCCTCATCGCCGGAGTCGTGACGCGCTTGTTCGCGGCATGCTGCATGACCTGACGCGTCACACCTGGTGGCTTATCCGCACCAAGCTGCGGAAGTGCACACAGTCCGAGCCTTCATGGTCTGGGCGCGTATGGCACATTCCGCCAATACCCCATCAGAACTAGACGCCTATCTCATCGTTTTTGGGTGTCGGCATGACCGTTGCATTGAAGGCGGGCGTGGTGGTGCTTCCGAGCGGCTTGTTCCGACACGTTTGGCACACGCTACAGCGGATCTCCATCGCGCCACGCTTGCAACACCCGACAGGCCGATATTATTGGCCATAAAGGACCACGACAATGAGGATGACTGAGGAGCTACAGATGGCCGGCTTGAACGGCGGCACAAAGACAATCGGAGCCAGCGAATTCGCCGAATTCGCGGTGTCGCTTCGCGGCGACTTGCTGACTAAGGATGTCGAGGGCTACGACGAAGCCCGCTCCGTCTGGAACGCGATGATCGACAAGAAACCTGCGATGATCGTCCAGTGTTTCGGCGTCGCAGACGTCATCGCGTCGGTGAAGTTCGCTGCGAAACACCAGATCGTTCTGGCCGTTCGGGGCGCCGGGCATAACATCGCGGGCACGGCGATCTGCGACGATGGCCTGCTGATCGACTTGTCGGGGTGGCGTTCGATTCATGTGGATCCCGAAGGCAAGCGCGCGCGCGTCGAACCGGGGGCCACCCTGGGCGATTTGGACCATGAGACGCAGGCCTTTGGGCTCGCCACCCCAACAGGCATCAACTCCACGACGGGCATCGCCGGTCTCACGCTGGGAGGCGGATTTGGCTGGTTGAGCCGAAAGTACGGGCTCACCGTCGACAACTTGCACGCGGTAGACATCGTCACCGCAGACGGAGCGCTGCGGCATTGCAGCCTGACGGAGAATCGTGACCTCTTCTGGGCGATTCGCGGCGGCGGTGGCAACTTCGGTGTCATCACCTCATTCGAGTTCGATCTCCATCTCGTCGGACCGACCGTGATGGCGGGCCTCGTGATTCACCCCTTCGAGAAGGCTCAGGAGGTCCTCCAGCACTACCGCCACTGCGTCGAGCGCATGTCCGATGAGATGTGCGTCTGGATGGTGGCCCGCAAGGCGCCGCCGCTGCCTTTTCTTCCTGCCGAGTGGCACGGCAAGCCGGTCATCGTGTTGGCGGCGTGTCACATCGGTACGAAGGCCGTCGCCGAGAAAGAGCTGCGCGAGCTGCGCGAATGGGGCCAGCCCATCGCCGATGTGATCGGGCCACAGCCGTATAGCACGTGGCAGACCGCGTTCGATCCCCTACTCACGCCCGGCGCTCGGAATTACTGGAAATCTCACAATCTCACGGAGATGAACGACGCCGTCATCGCCTTGGTCGAGGAGTACGGCGGTCGCCTGCCGACGACGGACACCGAGATCTTTTTTGCCAGAGTTGGGGGCGCGATCAACCGAGTCTCACCGCAGTACACGGCGTATCCGCACAGAGACACGAAGTTCATCATGAATGTTCATACCCGCTGGAGCAGCCCGAAGGACGACGACCGCTGCATGGCCTGGGCACGAGAGTTCTTCACGGCGATTGAGCCTCACGCGACGGGCGGCGTCTACGTCAACTTCATCCCAAGCGATGAGAATCGTGTGGCCAACGCGTACGGCCCAAACATGGCGCGACTCAGCGAGATCAAACGCGAGTACGACCCGCAGAACCTCTTCCGCATCAACCAGAACATCAAGGCGCGCCATGTCACATTTCACGCACCTAGCGCTGCACGTCCGTGATCTCGACGCCTGCGTCCGTTTCTACGAGGCGTTCTGTGGCCTCGTCGTGACCCACCGGCGCGGAACGGGACCGCATCGCGTCGTCTGGTTGGCCGAGGTGGGGCGCGAAACAGCGTTCGTCTTCGTGCTGCTCGAAGGGGGGCCAGGCCGCAAGCAAGCCGAGGGAGACTTTAGTCACCTTGGCTTCGCTTGCGGCAGCCGCGAGGCGGTCGATCAAGTGGCCCGGCGAGGACAGGAAGCGGGCTGTTTGGCCTGGCCCCCGCGGCAAGAGCCCTACCCCGTCGGTTACTACTGTGGCTTGAACGATCCCGACGGCAACTTCATCGAGATGAGCTTTGGTCAATCGATCGATCCGGTTCAGCCGGTCTAGCCGGTCCAGCCGGTTCAGCCGGTCCAGCCTGTCAAATTGGCCGTAATTCCGCCGATGGGCTCGCTCAAACCCTACAATCCCGGCCTCTGAGGGCTCCGCATCAACGTTGGCTTCGGCATCAACGTTGGCTGCCGCATCAACGTTGGCTGCCGCATCAACGTTGGCTGCCGCATCAACGTTGGCTGCCG
>CALENB010000478.1 GCA_937910235.1 uncultured Myxococcales bacterium
GCCGCCGAGCGGTAGCCCCTCGAGCGCAGCGCCAATCTCATACCCGACATAGCCCGCCACGACGAGGCCGCGCGCCGTCATGTCATCGATCCAGGTGAGGGCGGCAGTCGCAGTGGCCGTCGCGGCGGGGCGGGTCTGCGGCAACCGGCATCGATGTCGCGCCACGATCGCCGAAGAGGGCACCTCCGCGCCGCCGTCGGTCGCGCGAAGCAGCCGCCATCCGCGGCCCATGATCGCAAGCGAGACAGGTGGTTCGGACGGATGAGAGCGCGCGACGGGCGGCATGACTTGGAGCTCCTGGCGCACACGCAACCCTCGGCGTGAACCCCATCGTTGCGCCGATCCGCCTCTCGACACAAGATGATGACGAGACGCACGAGGAAGATGCAGACCACCATGCTCGACGCACCGCCCACCGCCGTACAACCCCACTCGCCCGGCGCAGATCCGGCCTTGTGCCGCTACGTGCAGGGGTTGGAAGCGCTGTTTGTCGACGTCCGCGGTCGCGGCGTGCAGTGGAGTCCGAGCGATGGCGATCTCGCGATGCGCTGGTATCGCGCTGGCGTGGAGCTGGCCACTGTTGCGCGGCTGTTGGCCGAGGCGAGCGATACGTGGCGTTATCACAACGGCCAGACCGCCCTGCCCCAGTCGCTGTCGTGGATTCAGAAAGCGGTTGAGCGCGCCAGCAGCGGCGTGCCGACACGACAGCTGGAGTCCGCCGCGGCACACACGCTGCCAGACGATGATGCAGTCCTGGCGGGGTTGATCTCGGAGGGGCGCCAAGTGGCGCAGGCGCACTCAGATCCAGCGGTGCAGCGCGCCACATCGAAGGCGATCGCCGCGTTGGTGCGGTTGCGGGCGGAGGCGTCGTCGGACGATCTCCTCGACAAGCTCACCGCAATTCGACCGCGGCTCATCAAGGCTATTTTGACTGGCGTCGGCACCACGGCTGCCGCTAAGGTGCGGGCCGATGCAGAGTCCCGTCTACCGACGGGGCTCGGCGGCCGCGCGAGGGTCGCCACCCTGCAACATGAACTCGCCTGCGCAATCGACCGCGCCCACCACGTCGCGCTGCCCTATTGGGAGGGCTGGCGACGCCCTTCGGTGGATCGGAGCGACACGGCGTTGATCGCCAGACACTCCCACGTCGCCGAGAGCGCGGAGCCCCTCGCATGACCCCCCTACCCTGCCCGCGTTGCCACGATGAAGGCTTCCTCACCAAGCCGGGCGCCCGCTACGCTGAGGCGGTCGTATGCCGTCATCTGCAAGCCTGCCCTTGCTGCGAAGGCACCGGCCGCGAAGTTGTCGCCACGCCCAGCGGGGAACAGCTGCTGCAGCCTTGTAGTTGCGGCCTGCTCGCGCTCGCCCGTCGCGTCCACCTCTACAATCAAGCCAAGATTCCGGGCTTATTTCACTGTTCGAAGATCTCCGAGTTCCGCTGCCAGACCAGCAGCCAGCGTGTCACCCGCTCGCACTTTGAGCGGATTCGTGACGCGTTCGAGCCCGGCAGCAAGGGCGCCGCCCTGTTCGGTAGTCCCGGCGTGGGCAAGACCCATCTGATGACCGCGCTCGCCGGTTGGATGACGCTGACGCGCGGGATCGAGGTGCGCTACGCGGATTTCTCAAACCTGATCGCAGAGCTGAAGGCGGGCTATGACCAAGGTCACGGCGAGGTCCATGTCCTCGGTCCGGTGACGGAGGTGCCGGTGCTCATGATCGATGAGCTCGGCAAAGGCCGCGGCAGCGAGTGGGAGCGGGGCGTGATCGACAGCATCATCTCGCGTCGCTACAACGCTGGCCTGTCCACGTTCTTCGCCACCAACTACCTCAACGAGGCGCCAGAGGGCGCGCCTCGTCGGGGCCCTGCATCCGAGGCGCAGTACCAGGAGAGCCTGAGAGCTCGGCTTGGGCCACGGGTGTGGTCGCGGCTGCAGGCGATGTGCACGCTGATGGAGCTCCAGGGTCCAGATGCGCGCGTGCCAGCGCTGCCCAAGTACCAAAGCCCACCCGTCGTCGCGGCGCCGCGCGGCTTGCAGCGTGTCGTCCCGAGGGGCTGACATGCGATGCCCCAAGTGCGCGTTCGAGCAGCCACACGGCCGCGAGTGTATGCGGTGTGGGGTCATCTTCGCGAAGGTCACGTCGTCACGCGCTCCGGCCGCTGGCGCGCTGGCACCGTCAACACTACCCGAAAGACCGCGCGAATCCCCCGCAACGACGGCACAGCCAGGCGTTGTCCCGCAATCGCACACGTCGCGGGCAGCCCCAGAGG
The DNA here is from genome assembly GCA_937910235.1 of uncultured Myxococcales bacterium. Taxonomy (GTDB): domain Bacteria; phylum Myxococcota_A; class UBA9042; order UBA9042; family UBA9042; genus UBA9042. Next base: position 2,270 of record CALENB010000478.1, read on the forward strand.
CGGCCAAGGCTAGCCCTCCCAGCCAAGCGACGGGTGCGGCCGCTGCACGCGGTCAGATCGCCAAACTGGCCCGTCGCGCCAACGCTCGCCCGCGTCGACGCCGCACGCGCCGGCGGGCGCTCATCCTGCGCGAATTGGCGATCATGACCTCCGCGGGCACCGCGCTCGACGAAGCGCTTGAGACCCTGGCCCAAGCCCTCCGGGGCGGCGACGGGCGGGCCCTGCGCGCTGCGGCGAAGCTGCTGCGAGCGGGACATCCGCTGAGCGACGCGTTGTCGCGTGGCGCGGGGCTGGAGGCGGTCGAGGTCGCGCTGCTCGTCACCGCCGAGCGAACCGGGCGTCTACCTGAGCTCCTCGCCCAGCTCGCCGACCGCGCCGAGGCGCTCGAGGAGGTGAGCGGCAAAGTGGTGACGTCACTCGCTTGGCCGATCATGACCCTGGTGATGGCGGCGTTGATGATGCCGATCCCTGCCCTCGTGAAGAGCGGCGTCGGTGCCTACCTCGCACAGAGCGCCGCGTGGCTATCCGGCCTCGCTGGCGCAGGGCTGTTCGTTGTCGTTGGGGTGCCAACGATCCTTCGCGTTCCGGCGATACGAGACCTCGTGTTGATGGTGGTTGACCCACTGCCCGGGATCGGCCGATTCACCCGGACTCGCCGCATGAGTCTGCTGTTTGGCGCGCTCGGTCCTGCGCTCGATTGCGGCTTGCCACTCGCCGAGGCGTTAGACCTCGCGGCCGGCGCGACGGGCGAGCGCCGCGTGCGTGTGATCATGGCCCGCATCGCACCCAGCCTCGCCGCCGGCGGCGACTTGGCGCTGCTGCTGGCGCCGATCCCTGGCATGGACTCGGCGTGTCGCGCGCGCATCGCCAGCGGAGCCCGCAGCGGCCGCCTCGCAGACGCCTGCCTGCGCTTGGCGACAGAGCAGGGGCGCGCCTATCGGCAGTCGGTCGAGTGGATGGGCGCGGCCGTACGGTTGTCGCTGACGCTGCTGATCACCCTGGTGGTCGGAGCGTCCGTGATGGACCAAATGATGGAGTTGATGAGCAACCCGCTGTCGATGGTTCCCGGGCCGGAGGGGCGAGAATTGGAGCGCGAGCTCTTCAAGGTGCTGCCGTCTCTGCGGCCTTAACGCTTGAATCCGAGCCCTATTGGGGTGTATCGCAAGCAACGTGGCATCGTCGCCGCCTAGCCCGCCCCTGGCGCAAGTGAGCCCCATGTCCACGGTACTTCGCATCCTGTTGACGTTCGCCCTGGCCGTCCTGGCCGGCTCAGTTGTCGGTTGGGCATGGCTAGCGCCTCGCAATCGTCCGCCCGCGCTGCCCCACGCCGCCACGCCGAGCGTTGGCACCGTGACGCAGACGACGCACGACGACGCAGAACGCCCGAAAAACAAGGCCGCTGGCGGCGTCACGCGAGGCGATGGCTCAGACGAATCAGATGAGCGAGGCGAGCGGGACGCGCCGAGCCCGGGCGCCGAGACCGCGGTGCGCGGTGGTGACGCGTCAACGGCCGATCCGGCCAGACGCGCCGGGACCAAAGCCGCGGCGAACTCCGCTCGACCCACCGCCAAACCAGCCGAGGAAACCGGGCTGGCCGCGGCCACGGTCCTCGTACCAGCGGGAACAGATCGCCACGGCGATGACGACGTCGATCTGCTGCCGCGCGGGCCGAACGCCTGGATCGACATCGACCTCGCCGGCGCCCAGACGTCGGCGATCACGATTCGGGCAGGCGGCTTGGCACGCGATGGCGCAGGCGCGTGGCGGCGGTTTGCGAAGGCGAGGCGCGTGGGTGTGCTGCGCGGTGACACCGCCAGGGTCGCGCTGCTGCATCTTGGCTTCGATCGCGGTGGTCAGCCCGTCGTCGCACACATCCGGACCAGCGGTTCCCCGCCCGTGGAAGGCATGATCCCGCTCCAGATCGGCGACCATCGTCTCCGGCTCCGAAAGGCGCCATCGGACCTCGGCGGCGCAGCTTTCGCGCCGTAGCGGCCGCTTAACGGGACCGCAGGGCTGTAGGGCTGCAAGGCGCCGGGCCGACCACGTGACCGCGACCGGGTCTAGTTCCGCGCCCCTGGCCCGCGCTGGGCGCCGCCAGGTCGCTGGTCCTGCGGGTTGAACTAGATAAACAGCTATTCATGGCCTCCGATCCCGGGCATTTGGCGCTCTGAACACCTGTTCAGGTGCGATCTGGACCGATCTGAGCAATCAGGCCGCAGTCCCACACTTGCCGATCGACAAGTAGACTACTTCGGCGGTTCACAGTAGATTATCTGTGTATTTTCAGGCTATTATCTAACCTACCCCCTCAGACCTACCGCCATCGTGATCACGTTTTTAGAACTCACGCGACGATCGCCAACTAGATAATTGTCGCGCTGTGGACCCATCATCTTCTTCAATGACCTCGGATGGTTGCCGATATGCGTCCACAGGAACGACACAGGCAGAACGGCATAACTTCATGCGGTTAATTGCGGTTTACATAGGCTCGATGGTTGTCAATTTCGCGGCCGCTGGACATAGTCGGGACGTCAACAGCGACGAGTCGTTTGTACCGGGGCGATGCCTTCCATGGTCCTGTTCATCAAGCCCGGGAGTCCTCCGTGTCTATTAACACTGCGCTAAAATCGAGGAACCCCATGTCTGCCCGCCCCCCGAAAGACAAGCGCGCCCCGAAGCGCACCCGCTCGCTCACGATTCCGATGCGTCGCCTGACACGTGAGGAAATCGCTGAGGGAATCGCCCTCGCCGAGGACATGGACTATCGCCGGCCCCAGCGGCGCTCGGACTGCGCGAGCGGCCCGCGACCCTGTCCATTTGTGTCGTGCACGCACCACTTGTATCTAGATGTCAACCCGAACACTGGGTCGATCAAGATCAACTTCCCGGAAGTTGAGGTGTGGGAGATGAGCCACACGTGTGCACTCGACATCGCTGAGCGTGGTGGTATCACGTTGGAAGAAGTAGGCTCCATTATGAACCTCACCCGCGAGCGCATTCGGCAGGTTGAGGTGAACGGCCTCGACAAGCTGCAGCAGGAGCGCTTCGCCGCCGAGGTTAGTGAGCTGGAGAGTCTCGACTCCTAGCCTGGGCTGAACCCGGAGAGAACGCATGACGGCTCCGTTGGCGCTGCTGGCACTAGACGACACAACTGGGGTCGAGGACTTGGTCCGGTCGCTGCAAGCCGCTGGCGTGCGTGTCGTGGTCTCGGGCGGAGCGTTCGACGCCATCGCTGGACACGGGCTAGCCGTCGAGCCGCTCTCCGCGCTGATCGGCCGCAGCATGGCGCTCGGTGAGGCCGTCGATCTGGGCCACACCGCGCTGACGGGCGGGCTGTCGGTGCGTTGGCTGGAGCCGCAGGAGCATGCAGACGCTGCAGCCGCCGGGCTAGCACGGCTCGACTTGCTTGTCGTGCAGCTGCCAACAGACGCCGCGAGCCTGGGCGATTTCTCGCGGCTCAGCCATGGCCCGTATCAAGCGCGCGCTCATTTGCTTCGACTCGCCGCGACGCACGATCAAGCGGTCGGCGCGGTGGTGGTCGACCCGGGCGACTATTCTGGCGTGTTGGCGGCCGTCATCGGCGATGCGATCGGCACCGAACTTCGGGCGGCGCTCCGCGTAAAGGCGCTGCAGCACGTCGCGGCATTTGACGATCTCACGAACCAAGCCCACGGCTTCACGACACGGGCGCCGACGCAACAAGGTCTCATGCTCGCGCCCTGGCCGGTGCCGAGTTCGCAACGTGTGGCCCGCTTGCACGACCCAAGCGGATGGTTATGTGGCGTCCAACCGATTGAGCTCGTGAGCGGTCCGTTGCCCGACGCTCAGACGCTCCTGACCCTCGACGCCGCGCTGCAAATGATGCGTTGGCCGGGCGGCGGCGCCAGCGCAGCGACGGCGATCAACGGCCAGCCGTGCGCGTTCGCGGTCTCCGAGTCAAATCTACCGAGAGCGGCGGCGCGCGCGCTCGGCGCCGATCCGGTGGCGGCGCAAGGCGGGGTGCTCGCGTGCAACGGCGCTGTGGACATCACGGCCGCGCGTGCGCTGATTCGCCACGCCGGTGTCGGCGGGCTGCGGGTGTTGGCCGCGACTGAGTTTAGTCAGGAAGCGACGGCCCTGCTGGGCGCAAACGAAGGCCTGTTGCTGCTGCGTCTTGTTGGCGAGGGGCCGTATGGCGGCCACGTGCAGCTTCGTTCCACTCATTTTGGCGTGTTCACCCGCGACGTCGCGGACCCGTATGGCGCCGAGATGCCGCCGCTGACCCAGCTCGGCAAGGTCGCGCTCTCGGCAGAGCTGGCGTCGATGGGGCCAGTGGCGCTGCACGTCTGTCGACAACTGACTGGCCAAGCCGTCGCGCTGTGCGACGCTGAGGGCTCGATCGCCGTCTGCGGTGGCCAGGCGCACGCGATGGATGGCGTTCAGGTCGCGACGGCAAAGGCGCGACGCGTGGCCCGCCCCTGCGTGGCCGTGGTCAACGGCGTCATCGGGATGCCCCAGGCGATCACCGCGCTGCAGCGTGCCAAAGTCCAGGCCCTGATCGTCCGCGGTCTCGGGGCCGGCGCCGAAGCCATCGTCTCGGCCGCTGATGCGATCGGTGTGTCGCTCCTGCAGCTTCCTGATGACTGGGCCTCTGCGACGCTTTGATCTAGATCGCGCACCGCCTTTCGGGGCCCTGCGCCAGCCCTTTGGGGCATGGAGCGACCACGCAGCAGCGCTACGTCCCGCGCTCGGCTTGACGGCGTTCCTGGCCTCGGCGGAAGCTGCCGTTGGCTCGGGCTAACTTCCATAGCTGTGACCTGGGTCTGGAGTTGAAAGGAATGCGGGTCACTTGTGGCAACTGCCAGGCGGGCTACACCGTCCCAGATGACAAGCTCAGCGCAGGTCGCCGGCTGCAATTCAACTGCCGCCACTGCGGTGAGCGCGTCGTTGTCGAGCCGATCGTCGCGAAACGTCCGGCGTCTGGGGCCATCGCTCCGACGGCGGCTTCGCGCGAGCCCCGTTGGTTCGTCGCCGGCGCAGATGGCAGCTATCAGAAGCTCGCGGAGAGTGAAGCTCGCAGCCTCATTGAGGCGGGCGCGCTCTCTGGCGAGACCTTGGTGTGGCGCAAGGGGTTTGGAGAGTGGGCCCCTGCATCGCAGACGGAGCCTTGGGCCAGCCTGCTGATCGAGCGGCAACGGATGGCACAGCCGCCGGCAGCCCAGCCACAGCCGCCCGCGGCGCGCGCACCTCAACCCCAGGTCGCATCGGCGCACGCCGCTGCACCACGACCGGCGACGCAGCAGCCCGCATCGCCGCGTCAATCTTCGGTCCGCGCCGGAGTAGCCCCCGTCGCAGTCGCGCCTCACGCAGCCGCGCCTCACGCGATCGCGCCTCACGCGATCGCGCCTGCCGCCTCCGCGGTGCCAGCGGGGACCGCGCCAGACATCGGCGAACCGATGAGCCGCGCCGAGGCTGGCGCGGCGAGCCCACGGCCAGACGCAAGCTTGGGACGGCGGCGGCGGCGAATCACCGATCGTGGCTTGGCGGCCCCGAGCGCTGGCGCCAACGCTGGGGAGGCCGGTGATGAGGTGGCGGGCCGCTCTGTCGTCGGCATGACCGCGCAACGCGGCGCACAAAGAGCCGTCTCGCTGCCTATCGTGCGGCCGAGTCGAGGGCCGTCCGGCTCGCACATGGCCCAAGTCAGCCAGGCCAGCCAAGCCGGCCAAGCCGGCCCAGCGAACCGGGCAAACCCGGCGAATCACGGCCGTTCCGCGCAGAGATTCTCGCCAAGCGCGCAGGCGCACGGCACGCCAATGGACGCCAACCAAGCCGACGATGGCACAGCGTGGGCACCAGCGACCGACACGTACATCGGACCGCGCGATCGATTCACCCGCAGGCTGGGTTCCGAGCTGGAGCGCGAAGCGCTGCTCGGGCAGGTCGATCGCGAGACAAAGCTTCGACGCGATCTAAGACGGTGGCAGTGGGTCGCCCTCGGAACCGCATGCATCGCGACCTTGGCCTTTTCGCTGGCCATCTTTGCGTTGATGAATCAGCGCGACGCGGAGCAGGTCGCGGCCGCATGCACGGCGCCGGTGGAGGTTCAGCCGGAGGCACACAGTAGCGGGAGCGCGAGCGGCCAGCTCCCTGGGGCACTTGACCGCGCTGCAGATCCCCCTGCGCCGGCGGTCCCGGGCGCGGACGACCCGGCAGCGCCGTCCGATCCGCTCTCCGACTAGCCCAAAGCCCACCACACACCAGGAAGCGCAATGACAACACTACGCATGGACTACGGGCGGTTGCTCGGAGATTTTACAGACCGAGATGTCTACCTGCACCCGTTTGAGTTGACGGTCGACGAGAGCATCGTCGGCCCGTACATGGCCAGCTTCATTGACGCCACGCCAACGTGGACGTCCACCCCCTACGCCGCGGCCCTTGGCCTCTCCGGCCGGCCGGTTCCGCCGCATCTCCTGCTGAATCTGGGGCTGTCCTTCTCCGTGCATGACGTGTCACAGCAAGCGATCGCGCACCTCGCCTACGTGCGCGTCGACTTTCCCAAGCCATTGCCGATCGGCGGCACCATCCGCGCTGCGTCCCGGGTCATGTCGACGCGCCCCTCTTCCTCTGGCGACAAGGGTGTCGTGCACGTGCACACCGTCTTGGTCGACGAGCACGGCGATCGCGTGCTCGACTTCGAGCGCAAAGCGCTGATTCGAGGCGGGGAGCTCGCCGCGCGCCCCTCCCAGCCGCTCGGCGTGGCCAACTTGGACGCGGGTCCGACAGCGGAGGCGTGGTTGGGACGCCTCCCTGAGGTCACATTCGCCGAGCGACTGGCGGATTGGTCCCCGCCGACTGGCATGTTTTGCCCGCCACTCTGGGGTCGTTTCGAGGACTTTGAGGCCGGGATCACGCTCGTACACGCCAACGGCCGCACGGTCGGCGACACGGAGCACATGCGTGTCTCTGCGGTCTGTCGCAACAGCCATCCGCTGCACTGGGACAAGGTCTACTCCGAGACAAACAGCTTCGCCAAGGAGCGAGTCGTCTACGGAGGGCTCGTCTTGGCTTGGACCCTGACGCAATCGAGCCTCGATGTGGGCGGTCACGTGATCTGGGAGCAGCGGTGGCAAGACGGCGCCCATCCAGCGCCCATCTTGGCCGGAGACACCGTCTTCGCCGCCTCGCAGGTGATCTCAAAACAAGCGATCAGCGCACATCTGGGCGAGGTGACGCTGCGTGTGGTCGGGATCAAGAACACGCGCCCTGAAGCGCTAATCGCCGATGGACACGCCCTGTTCACGCCTGAACGCGACAAGGATCGCGGCGACCGGATCGCCAGCAAGGTCGTCGAGATCACCCGCACGATCTTAGTGCGCAGGCGCTAGCGAGCGCGTCAGACCGCACAGGATGACGGCCGGGGCCGAGGCCTTCACTCACCGGCGCGCAGATCCAACTCGCCGGGCATCAGCACACCCTGCCGAGACCACGACACCCGGCCGTTCTTGCCGATGGCGAAGGTTGTCGGATAGGCGCTGATGCCATACGTCTTGGCGATGGTGCCGTCGTCGATCACTGTGGTGAAGCTGCGCGGTGTGGACTTCAGGTACGCGGCAACCGCCGCCGAATCGTCCACGGCGACACCGATCACCTCCACCTCAGGATGGCGCGCGGCGTAGTTGCTGACCGTTGGCGACGTCAGCGTGCAGGCCGAACACCACGTCGCCCAGAAGTAGAGCACGACCGGCCTGTTGGGCGCCGCAGCGAGATGCACGTCAGCGCCGGTCACGGTCTTCGCGGTGAACAGCGGCGCTGGCGCAGTCGAGGGACCTCGCGCCATCAACACCGCCATGCCGGCCATCAGCAGCGCCGTCAGTCCGAGTGTGGTCAAGACAGAGCGCGTCGGGCCCCAAATGGCGTGCCATCGACTGGACGGGACCTTGTCGGGGCCTGTTTCCTGGGTCGCAGGGGTCGCCGGGGTCGCCGGGGTTGCAGGGGTGGCTGCCATCATGCCTCCATCAACCCGCCGATCGGGCCGTGTCACACAGAGACGCCGGCGCGGCCCAACGTTACGAATTCAACCGTTGACGATGCCGTGGCGGGCGCTACTTCACGCCACCGCGCATGTTGATGTGCCCCGATTCGCCAGAGACCTTCTTCACATCCAGAGCCAGCACAGTGCCCTTGGGGATCGTGGTCGTCATGACTGACAGGTCGAGCTCAGGCAGCGGGAAGCTCGCGAGGGTCCCCTGGAGCTGTCCGACCAGCAACCCGGTCACGGCCGGCAGCAGCTTCTCGAAGAACCCGACCGTCCCCTCACCCGCAGACACGCCGCCAAGCAAGACGGAGTCGATATCTGACTCTAGCGTCGCGATCTTGCCAACCGTAAGGCTGATTTCCTTGCCTTTCAGCCCGGTCGTCGCCTCGATCTCCACCTTCGCCGCGGCCGAGATGTAGGCCCGAACCACCAGGGGTTTCCCGCCCATCTTGGCCGTGATGTCCATGCGGATGTCGCCCATCTGCAGCTCAGGTTTGCCATCGGCCACGCAGTCGTTCAGCACCGGCGGCAGCAAGAAATCGGTCTTCACCTTGAGCTCTGTGACCCCATACGCCTTCAAATCCAGCCCCGCCAGGGCCCCGGGATCGACGAGCAACACCATCGCGCCGCTCTGCCACATGGCCGCCAAAAGCTGGTTGGCGCTGTCGAAGTGCATCGCCACCTCCATCGGATCGACCTTGCTCATGACCGCGAGCGTCTGCACCGTCTTCAAGCACGTGCGACGCGCCAGCGATCCGTGGATGACGTGCGCGACCTTCTTCGTGCTCGTCAGCCCCATTTTCAGGCGAATAAGCGCGCCGCCGGGATGCGCCGACGTCGGCGCCTGGAAGTACAGCTTGTAGAGGCTCGAGGCCATCTTCAGCGGCGTCGGCGCACCACCAAAGAAGCCGGGCACGTTGAACGTGGTGTCGAGCGCAAAACCCTGCAGCATCTTCGCCAACGGCGCGTTGATTTTGGTCTTAATCTGATCTTCAAGCGTGCTCTGCAGCGACTTCGTGATCACGCCGCTGAACAAGTCGATCAGCCAGTTCACCAAGAATCCCCAGCCATTGGTGATCTTCACGTCCAGATTGTACAGCTTCACGGTCACGTTCTTAGTCGTGACGACGACCGTGCCGTCCGTCTTGAGGCTCACATACAAGTCGCCGGTGATGGCCATCGACGACGCGGAGACGGTGATGTTCAGGTTCGGCGACACGCCGTTTTGCCCGGCCGCATAGACCTGGGCCACCATGTTGTAGAGCGAGCCGCTCAGCCCGAGCGCGCCGGTTTTCGAGGTCAACTTGATCTTTGGATAGCCGCCGTTGATCCCCGAGTTGCCAAACTTGATCGACTTGATCGAGACCACAAACTTGAAGAACGCCCAACCGACCGGAAAGGTGGTCGACAGCAACGCCTTGGTGTCGAAGTTCTTGAGGATGATCTCAATCACAGTGGCGATGTCTTTGGGCTTGGTGTGGTTTCGATACCCTGAGTCCAACATCTTCTGACCCAACCAAGCCTCGACGCCATTGTTGATAGTCGTCGAGCTGCCGTCTTTGGTCTCCGTCTTGTAGTACGCCATGGCCGAGTAGAAGGACTGCACATGGGTGGAGACGTTGCCCCACTTGTCCTTGGCCACGATCTGAATGAGGTTCAGCCCCTGCACCGCGTTCATGACGGCCTTGATGCCGATCCCGTCGCCGGCTTTCACGATCTTGCCGTTGAAGGTGACGCTGGCCAGCGCGCTGAGTTCGTCCACTGCGCTGAACGTGACGGTCACCGTGCTGGTGTGCAGACGTGTGCTGCCGCGCTTGGGCGTGCTCACGTTGATCAGCGGCCCGCTCGAATCGGACAGAATCGTGCGGGAGGCGCTGAGCTTCGGGTAGCCCTTGAGGGTCGCCGTGACGGTGTAGAGCCCGTCCTGCTCACACGTCACCTGCGCGTTGGCGGCGTCGAGCGTGTACCCGGCCGGCTTCATCGTGATCGGCGCGAGCGTCAGGTCCGTGACCACGTTGCCATACGCATCCTTCGCGTCGGCGCTGAGCCCGATCTTCTGACCGGTCCCATAGTTCTGCTGCTCCGGGTCGAGCTTGAGCTTGAACGAGATCGGCGCCGCGGCTGTGATCACGACGCTGAACGCCACAAAATCCAGCGGCTTTGCGTCGACCGTCTGCGTCTGCGTCTCGCACGACAGGGTGTGTTTCGCGGCCTTCGTACAGGTGACGCTCGTCGTACCACCGACCGTGCATCCAGCGGAAACCTTGATCTTCCAGTCTTTCGGCTGATCCGTCACCGCGTTGCCAAAGGCGTCATACGCCACGCAGGCGACGGCGAACGCCTTGCCAGCCGTGGTGGTCTGCGGCGTGGCGGTGCCCTTGGTGAACGCGGGGGACCCTGGCTGAACGACCAGCGGGGTCGGCACCTGTGTCAGCTTCGCGCCCGTCGCCGTGCACGTCATGTCGTGAGTGCCAGCGACCTTGCTGCTGACGATCCCGCCAATGACGCTCCATTTCGCGCCGGCGTCGACGGTGGCCGCGGCGTCTTTGGGCGCCGTGGCGGGGTTGCCATACGCGTCGAGGAACGTGCAGGTGGCCTTGGCCCCGGCTTCGCCAGCCACGATCACAGCGGGATTCAGCGCGACCCCGATGGCGGTGGCCGGCCCAGCGACATAGCGCACCGTGACCGGCTCCGACGTCAGGGCGGGCGCAGCGAGCGTACAGCGCACCGGCCACTCGCCAGCCTCGGTGGTCACTACGCCAAGGCCTCCCGTCGCGATGACATTCAGCGGCTTCTCGACTTTCAGGCCGAGCTCCGCGGCACCGACGGCGACGACATTGCCACCCGCGTCTTGGGCCTCGCAGACGATGCTCGCGACGTCGCCCACGACGGTGGCTGCGCTGGGCCCCTTGGCGACGACGCGGGTGACGACGCCCGCTGCGACGGTGATCTTGGCGCTCTTGGCCTTGGTCTGGTCCAACCCCTCCGCGAGACAGATCACGTCTGCAGCGCCAATTTTGCTGCCTGTCAGCTGCAACGCGTCGACCGCGACGACGCCAGCCGGTGCCGCAGAGACCGTGAACGTACCGCCCTCAACCGCGTTGCCAAAGGCGTCGACGCGCCGGCACACGACGTCGGCGGTGTCGCCCGCTTCGATGGTGTCTGTGCTCAAGCTGGCGATGGTCGACACCGCGGCGCCGCCAGTGACAGTCCAAGTCGGCGGCTTGGGATCGACCGCGCTCTGGCCAACATCAGAACACGTGACGGTCCAGCTTCCGGCCACCTCCGCGCTGAGGTCAAACCGGCCGCCGCTGAGGTCCACCGGTGTCGCCTTCGCCTCAGCCGGGACCGCGATCGCGGCCAGCGCGATGGGTTTGCCAGTGTCACTCCACGTGCACGTCACCACGACTTTTTCGCCCGCCGGTGTGCTCGCCGCGCCGAGCGTTGTGCGGGGTACGTGGCCGGCGCCGCCGCCCGTCACGGTGCCGCCGCCGCTGCTGCCGCCGCCGCCTGAGGCCGCGCTGCCGCCGACAGTGTTTGGGTCGGAGCCGCAAGCGCTCAGCAGGACCGAGAGCAGACACAGCGGAACGACGGTTTTAGATGCACGCATGACGGTTGCCTCCAAGCGCGGTCACGGTAGCGGAGTCCGTCGTCATTTGGCGAGTCGAGCGATCAAAACGGCGAGTTATCCGGGGCCTTTGCGCCACGGCCCAAGGTTCCGATCTTTGGCGCCACGGGCGACACGGAGCTTTGGCGCAGCAACGTCGCGAGGATCGCGCTGCAGGCCACGGTGCAGATGCGAAACACGGTCTCAAAGCCATCGTCCACGTCGTAGTAGGGGTCAGGGACATCGGCGGTGACACACATGTCGGGTCCGTCGTGCTCAGGTCGCCATTGCCGCAACAGGCTGAGGCGGGCCAGATCAGCAGGTCCACGGGCCAGCCGGCGCAGATTCCTCAGATTTTGGCCGTCCATCGCGATGATGTGATCAAAACGTTCAAAGTCCTCGACCGTAAACTGCCGCGACTGGCCATCGAGTCGAACGCCATGTCGCGCGGCGGCCGCCGTCGAGCGACGATCTGGCGGATCTCCGGCGTGATAGGCCGACGTCCCCGCCGAGTCGATGACGACAAACGGCCCCACATCGGCGTTCGCGACGAGATGCCGCATGATGGCCTCGGCGGTCGGCGACCTGCAGATGTTGCCGAGGCAAACGAAGCACAGTCGCACGCCGCGTTCTTGGCCGTGTGGATGACGCCCACCGGTCTCATCGTGCCCGGTTACATCAGCCACGGACGTCGTCGTCCCCGGCGTTGGTAGTCCAGACCCTGTCGCGTCAGATGTGGGCGCGTCGGCGCTCGTCGCTTCAGACATCGCTGCCTCCAACCATCGTCGCTCTGCGCCGGTGGCGCTGAGAGGACCTACGTTGGCTGCAGATCTATCAGTTGGCTGGCAACTTTTCGAGGGAATTTACGGCCGCCTCAAGCCGTTCGCCACGACGCGTGCGCGAAGTGCCGTTGGCTGCTAGACGAACGATGACGGCGCCGTTCTCCACACTGATCGCCACGTTGGCGCCCGGATCGATACCCGCTTTTCGGAGCATCGGGCGATCGATGATGACGCCGAAGCTGTTGCCGATCGTTGCGAGCTTCTTAACGGTCATGAGGAACTCCATTGGATTGCCGGGGGGCCAAGGACGGGGTCTCTGTCCACCCCCATCGCGCCGCGACCATGGCATCACCGACGCCGGAAGTGGGTGAAGAATCGTGTGATGACCGCCACCGGCCGCCGCCAGCGACGGCGCTTGACGTCGCCGGCCGACGCCTGGACCCTGGCGGCCCATGAAGCGAACGCTGACTTTGACGCTCCTGCCGCTGCTCCTCCCCTTGTTGATCACGGCAGGGCTCGCTTTCAGTTGTCCGACGTTCATCCAGAGTGGCCACGCGGCAGAGCGGCGCACCAAGCCACACGCTGCGCCTAGACGGAGCGCCGGCAAGGCGGCGAAGCGCAGCGGCGGCACGAGCCGAAAGCGAACAGGCCAGAAACCAACGACGAAAAAACGGACTCGCAGACCCGAAGCCCGTCGGCGCTCGGCCGGACGCGCTGGTTCGCGCAAAACAACAGCGCGGGCAGGCCATTCGAAGCGTTCGACACCGACAAAGCGCGGTGTCCTCGCCCGCAAGACCAAGCGGGGCCGCGCCAGGGCGCACGAGGGCGGGGCCTCCAAGCGTAACCACCGCGCTGGGCCGCCCCGGCGTAGCAGGCGGTACCACGCGCAGATGGCGAAGCGCTGCAAGCGACACGGTCGAAGCCATGTCTGTCGAGTTTGGCAAGCCGAGCGCAAGGACGCCGCCAAAGCCCGCGAACGGGACAAACTCGCGCGCAAATGTCGGGGGCGACGGTTCCGAAAGACGCTCGCGTGCCGGCGTCTGGCCAAGATCCTCAAGCGCGAAGGCAAGGCCAAGTCGATCTGCGGCGTGAAGCGCGCGCGCGCGCGCCGACACGACACAGTGGCGAGAATGGCCAAGCGCCACCGCATCAGCACCGACGCGTTTCGCCGCTACAACAAGCTGGGCGCGAAGACACGAAAGCTCCGGCGGCGGAGCTACGTCGTCTATCAGTCCCCCTTTCACAACGTGCGCCTCCAGGGCGGCGTCTTGCTCACGGCCATCGACGGCGTCGTCGAGATCCAACGCCCGCAACGCGGCTGGGGACGGCCCATCCTGGTCAGCTCGCTGCGTGTGGCGTCCTTGGCGGTGCAGCGCGCATTTCCGCTACAACCGTGGTTGATCATGGGAGACCTAAGCAAGGAAGGCGGCGGTTGCCTGCCACCGCACCGCTCGCACCGCGGAGGACTCGACGTGGATGTCGGCTACTACCACCTCGGCGGTAAACAACGCGGCTGGCTCGATCACGCGTCGACGGGCGACATCGACGCCGACCGGACCTGGGCCTACGTGTCAGCGCTGATGCAGACTGGCGCCATGCAGTTCGCGTTCGTCGACTATTCGCTGCAGCCGCAGCTCTACGCAGCGGCGCTCCGATCGGGCGAGACCACTGAGAGCCTGCGGCCGGTGTTTCAGTTCCCGCGCCCCAAGGAACAGACGAAGGCGAGTATCATTCGGCATCTGGACGGCCACGCAGATCACATCCATCTGCGGCTGCGCTGCCTCGATCCGAGCTGCGACCTCCCAGAGGAGGCCGCCGCGCGCATCGTTCGGGCGATCGGAGCGGAGCGTGGCGGTCCTGTGCGAGAAGGCCGCCGCGCCGTCCGCCACAGCGCGCGTCGACGCCCGCGCACGCTCCGTAGCTACTGAATCCGACCTGCGTGTCCCACGACGCTTGACAGCACGCCCGCTGATGTTCGATTGTCGCGCGGCAAGGGCAGCTGCCCATGCCGAAGTGGCGGAATCGGTAGACGCGACGGATTCAAAATCCGTTGGGCTTATGCTCGTGAGGGTTCGATTCCCTCCTTCGGTACCCTGCCCCTCCCGCGATCTTCGGGAGGTGGCCCGCTCGTCAAAGGAGAGCTTTGTGCGAGCCCTGGACGCTGCGCCCACGCTCATGCTGCGGTGTCTGCTGGCGCCGTGCCTGCTAACGGCCGTGATGGCGGTCGCTCACGCCAGCCCCCGTGCCACACCCAGTGCCCCCCCGCGCGCCCCCCCCCGCGCCACACCACACATCGCCGCCACCCTACCCAGCGCGGCGACCCCAGTCAGAACCGGCGCCACAACCCGCGTCGCTCCCCTGCTCGCTCCCCTGCCCGCTCCCCCGCTCGCTGACGTGGGTTCGCCGCGCGCGACCGAGCTGCGATGGGACGCGAACCTGCGTTTTCGCGCCGCGGCCGGCATCCATCTCCACGATCTGCAGGCCGGCCAAGACGATAGAATCGAAGGGCTGTTTCAGCGTGTTCGCCTCGGCGCGCGTTTTGCGACCCCCGATCTTGAAGCCCGTCTGCAGCTCCAGGTCTCCGGGGCGTTCGGCGCCAAAGGGCCGGGGGAGCAACCTGTTGGCGTCGGTATGCAAGCCGGCAGCCTGCGATGGAAGCTGCCGGCCGCAAAGGGGCTCACCGCGGAGATCGGTCGGATGACCCTCGAATACGGCTCGGGGCGCCACATCGCGCGCTATGACTTCCACGATGAAGGCAACGCGTACGACGGCGTCCGCGTGAGTTACCGCGTCAAACCGTACCTGCGACTCGATGGCCTGGGTGTGAAACTGAGACGCAACTCTGCGCAGCCCGAGCAGGAGCGCACGCTGTTCGGCCTCTATCTGGTCGGACGCCCTTTCAAACCGCTCACCACCGATGTGTACCTGCTCGTCCTGCGAGACGGCAGCGACGACGACCGCGCCGATCTTCAGACGATGGGACTGCGGGTCGACTATCGGCCGATCGCCGCCGTGCGCGTCGAGTTTGAGGGCGCGATCCAGTTCGGGACGCGTCAGCCCAACGCGGCGCAGGCGGCGCTCGATCACCTCGCCTCGGCCGTCGCCGGCGAGGTGTCCTTCTCGGGCACCCTGGGTGTGCCGTTCGGCCTCGGCCTCCGTGGCCAGCAGTACTCAGGCGATGATGGCACCGAAGCGGACACCAGCCGCGCCTGGCGGCAGCTTTACCCCGACGTCGTGCGCCACATCGGCCTGCTGCAGCTCTTCGCTCAGACCGGCCTGCGACAGCTCGGTGCGTGGTTGCGAGTCGGGGCATCCGAGGCGCTTCACGTCGAAATCGACTGGCGCAGCAACGCGTCGCTCGCCGGCGCGCACGTGCCAGGGTTCAGCCGGCCGAAGCTCGGTCTGCCAGGCGGTGGCTGGTCGCCGCTTGGTGCGGAGCTCGACGCGCGCTTGATCTGGCCCGCGCTGCCCGGCTCCACGGTGTTGATCGCGGCGGGTCTGTTTGCCCCATCCGACGAGCTCGCCGCCAAACTGGGCGACCGCCTCGCTCGGCAGCTCATCGTGCAGTGGACGTCGCGATTCTAACCCCCCCCTCGAACCGCCTTTCGCCTTGACTTCGCGGCCGAAAAGCGGGAAGGGGGGGGAGCCAATCACGACGGCCCTAGGAGATAGACATGGCTCAGCTTCAGCTTGTGCACGCCGGCCGGACCGATGTGGGAATCGTTCGCAGCAACAATCAAGACGCCTACCTCATCGACGAAGCCACGCAGCTGTATGTGGTCTGCGACGGCGTGGGCGGACGAAACGGCGGTGAGGAGGCGAGTCGCATCGCCTGCGAGTTCATCGGAACGCGCATGCGAGAGTACGAGCAGGAGCTGCGGCTCTTCTCAGAACGCAAGGGCTCGCTGACACGCCGCATGATCGGATCGATCGTTGAGAACGCGGTCTCCGACGCCAGCGGCGCGATTCGCACGTATTCTCAGGAGCACCCCGAGCTCTCCGGTATGGCGACCACCGTCTGCCTGTTGCTCGTCGCCGGTCAGCGCGCGTTCGTGGCCCACGTCGGTGACTCGCGTGTGTATCTGGTGCGCCACAAGACCATGCACCTGCTGACCGAGGATCACAGCCTGATGAACGATCTGCGGCGCCGTGGCCGCGATCCGGATGGCAGCCAGCTGGGCGCGGCCTACCAAGGCGCGCTGACGCGGGCGCTTGGCGTGCTGAACACCGCACGCGTCGATCTGCTGGACCTAGAGCTGCTCGCGGGTGACCGCATCGTGCTGTGCTCAGATGGCGTCCACGGCGTGGTCGGGGACAACGCGATGCAGGCGATCGCCCCCCACGCCGACCCCGCGACGGCAGCCCACATGTTCATTGACAGCGCGCTGCAAAACGGTGCGCCAGACAACGCCACGGTCGTGGTCGTCGACGTGCAGGAGGACGCAGACGGCGATCGTTCCTCGCGCGTCCGTCGCCGCCTCGAAGCGCTCCAGGCCGTGTCGATGTTCCGCTACTTGCCGTACCCGGATCTCATCCGAGTCGCGAGCATCGCCAAAGAGGTCAAAGTGGCCGCTGGGACCGCGATCTTCCACGAAGACGACGTCGGCGAGAGCTTGTTTGTCATCCTCGATGGCCGGGCGGGTGTGCTCAAGCGCGGTAGCCAGATCGCCGAGCTCGGGCTTGGCGCGCACTTCGGGGAGATGAGCCTGATCGAACGTGCCCCCCGTTCTGCGGGCATCGTCGCCAATTCACAGCTGGAGGCGTTGGTCATCGAGCGTGACGCGTTCTTCTCGCTCCTGCGCGAGGAGGTGACCGCCGTGAAGTTGCTGTGGGGCATGGTGCGCATGCTGAACGCGCGTCTCCGCAAGACCAGCGATGAGCTCACGCTGATGAAGACCGGTCAGGCCTGATGCGTCAGGGTCCAGAAGTCAGCGTCCCAGCGGTCAGCGTTTCGGCAGTCAGCTCTCCGGCAGTCAGCTCTCCGGCAGTCCACATTCGGGCGGTCAGCTCTCCGGCAGTCCACATTCGGGCGGTCACCGTTCGTGGCGCCGCTGCAGTCTTGCTCAGCCTGCTCACGGCGCTCACGTCGGCGTGTGTTCCGCCGCAACCGCCGCCGCCTCGCCCGACCGAGAGCCAGGTCGCGGCGCGCATCGCTGCGCAGGAACACTCCGCCCGTGCCCGCGAAAACACCCTGTTGAGCGACCCCAACGCGAAGAGAACCGATGGCCTCACCGGCGGCACGTTGGTCTTCAGCGATGACTTTGAGCGGGCCGAGCTGGGCGCGGACTGGGACGTCAAACACGCCGGTGAATGGCAGATCGAGAAGGGCGGGCTCGTCGCAAAGACCGTCAAGGTCTACGGCGACCGCAACAAGGGCGTCTGGCTCCTCCGCAAACTCCCGAAGAAAGCGCGCATTGAGTTCGTCGGCGAAGTGCGATCGGTCACGGGCGACATCAAGTGTGAGGCGTTCGCAAAGAGCGCCGCGCACGAGTCCGGCTACTCGTTCATCTTCGGCGGCTGGGACAACACCATCAACACCATCGCGCGACTCGGTGAGCACGAACCCAACCGGGTGGTGCAGCGGCCGCACGTGCCGGTTCAGCGCAATAAGGCCTATAAATGGACCATTGTACGGACCGACCAAGCGGTGCGTTGGTATGTCGATGGCAAGTTCATGGCGTCCTACAACGACACCGCGCCGGTGCACGGACCCTATTTTGCGTTCAACAACTGGCTCAGCGACGTACGGTTCGACGACCTGAAGGTCTTCAAGCTACCGTGACAGTTTGACCGACCCCCGACAGGTGACTATCCTCCGTGCCTTCAAGTCGACGCTACGGCGGTGTCGAAGCGAGCCGGATCGGGCGAGCCCCTAAGCCGAAGAAAGAGGTGCAGCGTGGCGATTCAGGTAACGTCCTACGGAGAGACCAACGTCGGTCGAAAGCGCGCTCATAACGAGGACAACTTTCTCTCGTTCCCCGAGCGCATGCTTTTTGTCGTCGCCGACGGTATGGGCGGCCACGGGTACGGCGAGGTCGCGAGCCAAATGGTCGTCGAGACCATGCGCAAGTTTTACGATCACGCCCTGGGCAACGAAGAGGCGACCTGGCCGAACCGCGATGAGCGCGGCCGGACGCTGAGCGAGAACATGCTGAACGCGGGTTTTCGGTATTCGAACTACGCCATTTGGGAGCGTGGTCACTCCGACGCCAAGTACAAGAACATGGGCACGACCGTCGTCGGGATCCACTTCGACAACGGCGAGGTCGCGGTCGCGCACATCGGCGACTCGCGTGTGTATCGCCTGCGCGATGGCGAGCTCTTTCAGTTGACAGAGGACCACTCGCTGCTCAACGACTACAAGAAGATGGCCGTGCTGACGCCCGAAGAGGAAGAGAACTTCCCGCACAAGAACATCATCGTTCGCGCCTGCGGCCTCAAAGACGAGGTGGTGGTCGACGTAATGCGAGAGACGCCGCAGGTTGGCGACATCTACATGCTCTGCAGCGACGGGCTGAATGGCGAGCTCACCAACCCGCAGATTCGCGACGTGATGGTGCGGCACAATGGCGACGTCACCGGGATGGCGCAGCAGCTCATCAAGGATGCGTGCGACGCGGGTGGCAAGGACAACGTGACGGCGTTGTGTGTACGCGTGGACGCGCTGTAATGAGCAGCAAGGGCGACCGTTTGTGGGGCGGTGGGTACGAGCAGGCGACCCATCCACTCGTCCAACGGATGAACGCTAGCGTGGCGTATGACCGCCGCATGGCGCGTGAAGACATCATCGGCTCGGTGGCGCACGCGACGATGCTGCGCGATCAGGGCATCCTCGAAGAGGCCGACTACGCCGCGATTTTGGTGGGATTGCGGGCGATTCTCGCTGAGATCGAGGTCGGCACCTTCGAGTGGATCGAGGCGCGTGAAGACGTGCACATGAACATCGAGGCCGCCCTGCGGGACCGGATCGGCGCTCCCGCTGGGCGACTGCACACCGCGCGTTCACGCAACGATCAGGTGGCGCTCGACGAGCGTCTGTGGCTACGGCGGCGCCTGCTTGGCATCGCCCAACACCTGCTGGCCTTCATGAGCGCCGTCGCCGAGCAGGCGTGGCAGCACCGCGACTGGCCGATGTGCGGCTACACGCACCTGCAGCGCGCGCAACCGGTGACGGTCGGCCATCACCTCCTGGCCCACGTCGAGGCCTTCGAGCGCGACCTGGACCGTGTCCTGAGCCTGCTGGCCCGCATGGATGTCTGCCCGCTGGGCGCGGGCGCGCTGGCGGGCACGACCCTACCCATCGACCGCGTGCGCACCGCCGCGCTGCTCGGGTTTTCCCGCGTCGCCCGCAACAGCCTCGACGCCGTCAGCGACCGCGACCACCTGCTCGACACGCTCATGGCCGCCGCCACCGGGATGACCCACATCAGCCGGATCGGTGAGGAGCTGGTGTTATTTGCCAGCGCCGAGTTTGGCTACGTGCGGCTGCCCGACGCGTTCACGACCGGCTCAAGCCTCATGCCGCAGAAGAAAAACCCCGACATGGCCGAGCTCATCCGCGGTAAATCCGGGCGTGTCGCAGGTGATCTGGTGAGCTTGCTGATGACCTTGAAGGGGCTGCCGCTCGCCTACAACAAGGACATGCAGGAAGACAAAGAGCCGCTGTTTGACGCGGTCGACACCTGGGATGACTGCCTGGTGCTGCTGCGTGACATGCTCCCGGCGGCCGAATGGCAGAAGAAGCCGTTGAGCGACGCCCTGGACAAGGGCTTTCTGCTGGCCACCGACCTTGCCGATGTGCTGGTGCGCAATGGCGTGCCGTTTCGAGACTCGCATGAGCGCATCGCCGTGCTGGTCAATCGCCTCGTGAAGGAGCGCACAACCTTCCGGCGCCTCGGCGCTGCCCGGGTCGCTGAGGCACTCGACGTGCCGCAGGAAGACGTAGCCGACGCGCTCAACATCAAGCGCGCGCTGCGTAAACGCGATGTCATCGGCGCGCCGCACCCGACGCGTGTGGGCCGTGAGGCTCGGGCGGTTGAGCGCCGGGTGCAGGCGTATCGCGCGCGCATCACCAAGCTGCAGCAGCCTTGCGAAGCTGAGTTGATGCTCACGCGCTAGCTGCAAGCGCCAGCTTCGCCACCGGGACTACAGCCCCAGCGCGCTCTTGAGCCCCTCGATGCTCATGTCCGGCGGCTCATAGTCGGGGCTCATCGTGCCCGAGAAGCCATCCGGACCAGCGTGCACGTGACCCTTGGCGCCGATGCTCATGGACGCCAACTCCAGCGGATCAGGCGAGGTCTCGTAGCGCCAGACGGTCTTCATGATCGAGAACAACCCGACATCGATACCGACCCGCACCTTCGCGAAGAACGTGAGGATCAGACGCAGCGCTGCCGATAGCTCCGCGGTGATGGGCATGTCGAAGCTCAAGCCGGTGCGATTCGCCGTGATCGTCGGACGCGCCGAGATCGCCGCCTCCAAGTGCAAGTTCAGCGCCGCGCGAAGGCCCGCCTCCACCTTCACGACCGCCGCAGAGACCGACACAGAGCCGGACACCCACGCGTTCAGGTCTGCATAGGCGGACGAACTCAGGTCCGCGGCGATGCTCATCTCAGCGAAGCTCGGCTCCATGAGGTCGCACTCACCCGCCAGGATGATGTTCGCGATGGTCAGCGGCTTGATACCGCACTCCATGCCCAAGCCAGCGCCGGCTTTCACCTCCACCATGGGCGGCGTGTAGACCAGGAAGCTGGCGTCGAGCAGCGTGACGTCCTTCTTGTAGGGATCCATCTTGAAGAGCTCGAACGGACCCGGGACGCTGACCTCGCCCTTCAGCACCACATGCTCGTCTTCCCGCAGGATAACTTGCGCTTTTCCGGTGATTTCATCGGTGATTTTGACGATAACCGCCGCCTCGCCGATGAACTTCTTGTCCTCCGTCAGCTCGGCCTTGAGGATGCCTGTCATCCGATCGTGGGGCTGGAACGCCACCTCGGCCTTGCCGTAGATGATGTTCTCGTCACCACGCTGGATGAGGTTGACCTCGATGCTGCCCTTACCGAAGCGGCCAGCGTCGATGTCCGCGCTACCCGACGCGCTGCGCAGCTCATTGGCGACCACGTTGGCCTCCAGCTTGCCGTTGGAGATCTTGGCGACGCCGACGCCCCACTCCTTGATCTGCTCAACCTTGCCCTGGCCGGAGAACTCTTCCTTCTCCACGTCCAACGTACCGCTGACCTCGCCGCGGGCGACGTCCTTCAGCTCGATGCCGATCTTGCCGCCCAGCTCGGTCAGCGAGGAGTCCTTCACGCGCGCGCTCGCCTCGCCGTGGGTGATGATGAGTCTGCCCTCGGCGAACTCCTTCGGTCCTTCCAAGGTGACCGTCGCGATGCCGCTGATGAGCTCCATCGTCGAGCCCGGATCGACCTCGACGCGGCCCTTGCCCCAGCCAAAGATGTTGATCTCGGCGTAGCCACCGAAGCTCTTGAGGTCGTTGGCCTCAAAATTCGCCAGCACCTCACCGCCAGACAGCTCCGCGAATTCCCCGATTTTCTGGGGTTCTGTGAGCGCCAAGCCGGCCTGACCGTCGAAGCTCTCCAACGTGCTCGACTTGTAGACACGCACCCAGCCCTTGCCCATGTCCTTCAGCTCGGCCTCGACCTCGCCGTAGATGCCCTTGAGCTCGCTCGCCTCGACGCGGGCGCCGATGCTGCCCTTGGTCAGCGTGAGGACCGAGCCCATCTCCTTGGGCTGGTCGAGCTTCACCAAGCCCTCGCCGGTGATGGCGTCCAGGGTGCTGCCCTCTTTCACAGAGAGCTCGCCGCTGCCCCACTCATCGACCCGCAGCTTGACCAAGCCGCCGAAGTCTTTGAGGTCGCTGTTGGCGATGTTGGCCGTGACGTAGCTGCCCTGGAGCAGATGCAGCGGGCCGGTGAGGTTCTTGTCTTCCTCCACGCGCAGGCTGCCGACACCGCTGATGTCGTTCAGGTCCGTCGCCGTGAAGCTGACGGAGCCCTTCAGCCAGTCCTGGAACGTCACGTCGATGTTGCCAGCGAACTTCGTCGGTGCGCCGCCTGCGAACTCGACCACCAAGGAGCTGTCTTTCTCCAGCGCGATGCCGCCGTTGAACTCCTTGCGCGCGATGACCTGCACCGTCGCGCTGCCCTGGAACGAATCCAGGGTGCTCGCGCCCGCCATGACACCCATGCCGCGCAGCCAGCCGTCGTACTCCAACGCCACTTGGCCCTGAACCGACTGCATGCCGTCGCCGTCAAACGTACCGCTGACGCTGCCGCCTTCCTTCAAGATGAGCGCGCTGCCAGCGACCGGGATGTCCTTCATCAGACCGACAGACGCGAAGCCGCTGACCTTGTTGAGGTCCGATCCGCCGTCCAAGTCGAGTTGACCCTTGACGGTGTCGTCGTACTCAAACGCCACCGTGCCGGCCCAGCGGTTGACCTTCGACTGGTTCACCGTCGCCGTCAGGAAGCTGTCTTTCTTGAGCTTCGCCTTGCCGACCTGCTTGTCGTCCAGCAGCCGCAGCGCACCCTGGCCGTTGACCTTGTCCAGATCACCAGGCGCGTCCACCGCGATGGAGCCGGTCGCCCAGTCCTCGTAGTTGACGAGCAGTGAGCCACCGATCTTCTTGATGTCCGAAGCCTCAACCTGCACCAGGGCCGCGCTGCCCGTCTTGAGGGTGATGCCGCCGCCGAGATCCTTGGGCGCCTGCGTGGAGGCGGCGCCTTGGCCGTAAAAGGTGTCCTTCGTCGTGCGGTCGTCGAGCGCCATTGAGCCGGAGATCCAGCCTCCTGACTCCCACAACACGGTCCCGCTGAACTTGCCAAGCGTGCTCTGATTGACGTCCAGGTTGACGCCGCTGCCCTGCTTGATGCTGAAGTTGTCGAAGTCCTTCTTCTTCTTGATCTGGCCATTCGCCGATCCGGTGACGGAGTCCATGTTGCTGCCAGGCACCACGTTGAGCGTGCCCTCCAGCCAGTCCTCGTAGCGCCAGCGCACCAAGCCATCGAAGCCGGTGAGCTCGTTGCTCGCCATGTGGAAGTTCGCGGTGCTGCCCTTGAGCAGCTTGATGCCGCTGTCGCCGACGTCTTTGCCCGCCAACAGCTGCAGCTTGGCGTCGCCCGTGAGGCTGCTGAACGTCGAACCCTTCGAGGTGATCCAGCCCTTGAGCCAATTCTCGTATTGCAGGCCAACCCGACCGTCGAACGTGCTGTTCTCCAAGCCAGCCGCGCTGTCGAACGCCAGCTTCATGTGGCCGCCCTTGAGCAGCTTGGCCTTGTCGCCCATCGGCTTGGCTTTGAGGACCTTCGCTTCGGCTTCGCCCGCGTAGGGGCCGTCAAACCCGCTGCCCGAGGCCAGCTTCAACGAGCCCTGCAGCCAGTTGTCGTACTGCCAGTTGACGCGACCGCTGAACGTGCCGGGCTTGCTCGCCTCGACCCGCAACGCCAGCTCGCCGCCCTTGAGCAGCTTGATGTTGTTGCCGGCGTCCAACGGCGCGGTGAGGTGCGCCTTGGCTTCACCGGTGATGGAGTCCAGGTCGCTCGGCTCCAAGCGCAGCGAGCCCGCGACCTTGGCCTTGTCTCCCTCGTACTTCCAGTTGACCTGGCCGCTGAGCTTGTCGAATCCGCTGTCTTTGAAGGCTGCCGTGAGGCTACCGCCCTTGCGCAGCGTGAACTGCCCGCCGCCGGGGGCGTGGTCCTTCGAGAGCTGCGCCTGCACATCGCCGGAGATCTTGCTGATGGTGCTGGTCGGATCGATGGTGACCGCGCCGATCAGCCAGTCCTTGTACTCAAAGCGCGCCAACCCGCTGATGGTGTCGACCTTGGCGCCGGCGAACCCGGCCTTGAGCTGTGCGCCAGCCAACACCTTGAAGTCGCCGATCTCCTTGGTCTGCAAGAGCGAGCCGCTGATCTCACCCGTGATGGACGAGAGCGGACCCTTCGACGCGATCTTCAGGTTGCCCTCGAGCCAATCCTGGTACTGGACCCGAACCGAGCCGCCCCATTCGGTGATGTCGCCGCCCGCGATGCTGATGTTCGCGGCGCCGCCGGGCTTGAGCGTCAAGTCGCCGCCGATGGGCTTATCGCCCACGATCTGGACCTTTGCGTCGCCTTCGATGGACTCCAGCTTGCTCGCCTTGACCGAGATGGCGCCTTCGACCCAGTCCTCGTAGCCGAACTTCACGCTACCGGTGAGGCCTTCGAAGCTGTTGTTCGCGACCTTCAACGAGGCGCTTGAGCCAGCGCGGATCCGGAACTTGCCGTCGCCGATGGCCTTGTCGGTGATGACGCTGGCGCTGCCCGTGCCGCTGATCTTTTTGAGCCCAGAGCCCTGGTCGATGTTGATGCCGCCCTCAAGCCAATCCTCGTAACCGAAGTTGAGGTGGCCGTGGATGCCGTCGATGCCAGAGTTGGTGAACTTGACCGTCGGGCTGCCGCCGCTGAGCAGCTTGAACGCGCCATCCCCGACCTGCTTGGCTTTACGCAGATGCGCGTTGGCCTCGCCGCTGATGGCGGTGAGCTGGCTCCCGTCCTTCACGGTGATCTCGCCAGCGATCCAATCCTCGTACTGCCACTGAACGCTGCCGCCGAAGGTGGTTGGCTTGCTCGACTGCAGATCAACCGAGAGGTTGCCGCCGGTCTTGAGCACCAGCCCGTTGCCCACGTCCTTGTCAGCGATGAGCCGCGCCGTCGCGAGCCCCTGCACACCCTTGAAGCTGCCGCCCGCGCCCACGGTGACCGTGCCGTCGAGCCAATCCTGATACTGCCAAGCCACGTCGCCCATGAACGTCTGCGCAGCGAGGTCCTGGGTCGTGTCGAAGTCAATGAACACAGACCCACCGGGCTTCAACGAGAAGTCGCCGTTGATCTGTTTGTGCTGCAACAACGTCGCCGTCGCGGAGCCTTTCAGCGCCGTGAGCGGCGAGGGCGTCAGGTCCACAGTACCGCCGAGCCACTGCCCGTAGCGCCAGGCGCCCTTGCCCTGGAGTTGGGTGACGTCGCCGCCAGCGAGGGTCGCCTCGAGCGAGCCGCCTTGCTTGAGCTGCAGCTCACCCGACACCACCTTGGCGTGCCGTACACTGGTCGACGCTTTGCCGTCGACGCTGTCGAGCTGGCTGTACGCCTTGATGTCGATCTGGCCACCGAGCCACGTGTCGTAGATCCAGCCGACGCTGCCGCCGACGCCTTTGAACTCACTGCCCGCGAACTTGGCCTTCAAGTTGCCGCCGCGCTCCAACTCCAGCTTCTCGCCGACGCGCTTGCGCTCACGCAACGTGGCGCTCGCGTCGCCCGCGATGGAGTCGAGCGTGCTGCCAGCGCTCACCTCAATGCTGCCCTCCAGCCACTCGTCGAGCTGCCAGCCGAAGTTGCCGGCGAAACCCACCAGCGCGTTGTTGGCGAAGTCCGCCTTGATCGACGCGCCCGGCTTCAGGAACGCGCCGCCCTTGAGCTCCTTTCGCACCATGGTGGTGGCGGAGACCTCGCCCTCGAGCTTGGTCAGCTCGCCGCCCGAGATCTTGGCCGATCCGTCGATCCAGCCGTCGTAGACCACGCCGATGTTGCCGGTGAACCCCGTCAAGTTCGTGCCGTCAAAGTCCGCCGTGAAGCTGCCGCCCTTCTTCAGGCGCAGCTTCTCGTCGAGGAACTTCTCAATCGCGATGGAGCCCGTCGCCTTGCCGCTGACGTCATCCAGGTTGCCGCTCTGCGCGAGGATCGTGCCCTTCAGCCAGCCCAGGTCGCCGTAGGCCCAGTTCACCACGCCGCGCACGTCGGCGATCTGATTCTGATTGACCGCCGCGATGAGGCTTCCGCCCGGCTCCAGCGTGAGCGATGTGCCCGCGATCTGGTGTTGCTTCATCAACGTCGCGGCGCCAACACCGTCGACCTGATTGCTGGTCATGTCCCAGACGCCGAGCAGCGAGCCCGAGATGTCGCCCATCTCGAAGCTGACCGCGCCCGCGACGACACCGATCTCGTTCGACGTGATCACGCCAAAGCCTGCGGTGCCCTCTTTGACGATGAGGCCGCCGCCGATGTCCATGTCCGCCACAACGATGACCGCAGCGGCGCCTGTGACGACCGGTGGATCGCCCTCTGAGCGCTCGATCTCGACCGAGCCCTCGATGTTCTCGTCCCGCTTGAACCCAACCGTGCCCGTCGCACCCTTGAGCTCGCTCGCCTCAAACTTCGCGTCGAGCGAGCTGCCTTCCAGCATCCGCAAGCCCGCAGACATGGGCAAATCGCGCGTCAGGGCGCCGACACCCTCGCCGTTAAAGCCGCCCTCGGAGTCGCTAAAGTTCAGGTCACCCTTGATGGTGATGACGCCGCCGAGCCAATCGCTGTAGCCGTAGTTGAACGTGCCACCCTTGAGCCGAACGTCGTTGGGGTTAACTAGGTCACCGTGAACATCGCCGCCCTTCTTGATGGTCAGCTTGCCCTTGGTCTGCTCCTCGTTGATCGACGCGGTCGTGATCTTGCCAGCCAATGTGCCCGGGTTGGTCTGGTTCACGACGTCGACAGACCCGGCCAGATAGTTCTTGTTCTCGCCGCCCCAACCGAAGTTGAAGTTACCGGTGAACGGCGCGTTGCCGCCGTCGATCATGACCTCGATGTCGCCGCCAGACTTGAGCTGGAGCTTCGGCTCGACGTTGAGCTTGGTCATCAGACCGCCCTTCACCGAGCCCTTGAACGAGGCGCCCTTCACGGCGTCGGCCGTGCCGCCCTTGCCGATGTGCAGCGTCTCGCCGTTGTCCAAGCCAAACTCAGCCTGCACGGAGCCGCTGTAGGTGACCGTGCCCTCCGCGTCGAGCGCCACGTCCGTGAGGCCCGCGCCGGGGTGGACTTTGACCTGCTTGGGCGAGGTCTCGGAGTACACCTTGCCGGGTCCAACGATCGCGCCGGGTCCGGAGCCGACGATGCGGTCCGTCGTGCCGCCGGTCACATCCGCCACGCCCTTGATCCAATCCTCTGAGCGCCACGGCACCTTGCCGCTGATAGTCGTGACGGCGCTATCGGCCATCTGCGCATCGAACGTGCCGCCGGGGGTGATGAACACGTTGCCCTGCGCGTGATGCTCCTTGCCCGCCTTCACCGCGACCTTCGCCATGCCCGACAATTTGGTCGGCGAGGTGTCGGCCTGGATGTCGATGACGCCGCCCAACCACTGGTCGAGCTCCCACGCGATCTGGCCGCGCACCGTCTTGACTCGGTTATTCTCCACCTTGCCCGCGAGACCAGCGCCCGGCATGAGCTTCAAACCCGCCGTGACGGGCGTCTCCTTCGTGATCCTGC
Organism: uncultured Myxococcales bacterium; assembly: GCA_937910235.1. Taxonomy (GTDB): domain Bacteria; phylum Myxococcota_A; class UBA9042; order UBA9042; family UBA9042; genus UBA9042. The sequence goes on from CALENB010000478.1 coordinate 29,987, forward strand.
CGGTGAAGTCGCCAGCCATGGTGAAGGGGTTGGCCTGCCCGTCGATCGCCAACGCGCCAGCGATCCACGAGGTGCCCTTGTCGCCCCACTCAAAGTTGACCGAGCCGCCGATCTTGTTGATCAGCGAGGCCTGCATCGGCGTGTTCACCGAGCCGCCCTCTTTGATGACGAAGCCGCCGCCGGTCGCCTTGTCGCCGATGACCGTCGCGCCCGTGACCTGACCGTTAATCGCCTGCAAACGCTGGCTCTCTGTCGCCTTCACGACACCACCGAGCTCGATCTGCTCGCCGCGATACTCGAACGGGATGTCGCCCTTGATGAAGCGCGGGTTGTTCGCCTGCACGTCCACGCTCACCGCGCCGCCGGCGACGAGCTTGAGCTTGCCCATCTCCTTCTCGCCGACCAGCGCACCGACAAGCTTGCCGCTGAACGTGTCGCCAGCCGCGACGCCGTCGATCGTCAACGTGCCTTCGACCCAGTCCGCCACCTTCGCTTTCGCGGAGCCGGTGTAGTTCATGAGCGTGTTGTTCGCCCACGTCACGTTCAGCCCTTTGCTCGGCAACAGCGTCACCGGAGGCGAGCCGTTCGGCAGGGTCTTCTCCTTCTTCACCGTCGCCGCTGAGGGTCCGCTGATCGAGCCAAACGGCGTCTTCGCCGTGATCTTCATCGCGCCTTCGAGCCACTTGTCGCTACCAAACTCCCAGTTGACCTCGGAGCCCACTTCAAACGCCGTGGGGGTGTTGCCCGTGACGAAGTCGACGACGCCGGTGCCGCCCTTCGTCATCTTCAGGTCGCCGCTGCTCTGCTCGGCTGGTGTGCCCGTAAGCGGACCCTTGACGCGTCCCGTCACGCCATCTGCGAAGCTTGAGCCAGCCTTGGCGTCAACCGTGCCCTCCAGCCAGCCGGCGTATTTGACGTTGGTCTTGCCGGTGAAGCTCTCAATCGTGCTGTTCTCAACCGTCACCGCGAGCGCGCCGCCAGCCGTCAGACTCGTGTTGCTCTGCCCTGGAAAGGTGTAGTCCTTGACGACTTTGAGCACCGAAGCGCCGGCCAGATTGTCGAAATCCAGCATCTCGCCGCCGACCGTGGCTTGGCCTTCCGCGAAGTCCTTGAAGCTGAACTCGACCGTGCCGCTGTACTGGTGCGGCTTGCCGTCCTGCAGCGTCACCGTCAGCGCACCCTCGGCGCCCGGGAGCAGCTTGATGTCGTCACTCAGCTTCTTTGGCGCGATGATCTGGGCCTTCAAGTTGCCCGAGAGCTCCTCGAAGCTGACCGCCTGCACGGGGTCGCCGATGCTCGCGGTGCCGGCCAACCACTGGTGGTACTGCCAGTTCAGCGTGCCCGAGATGCCCTGAAACAGCCCAGACTGGATGTGCCCTGTGAGCTTGGAGCCCGGCATGCCGTAGAGCTGGCTGCCGTTGCTCTCGCCGATGCGGAAGCGCGCTTTGGCGTCGGCCGGGCCCGTGCCTGTGATTTGGTTGAGGTCCGCGGTCCAGGTCTTGACGTTGACGTCGCCCTTGAACTTGCCCTGCTCCCACGCCATCGGCCCCTTCACCTGGGTGATGCGGCTCGCTTCGACTTTGCCGGAGAACTGTTTGGCCTCGTCGGCCATGAGGTTGAGGTCGCCGCCGAGCGACGCGCCCGTGCGCAGCCAAGTCGTCGCTGTGCCGCTCAATGTCGCGAAGTTGTCCCGCGCGTCGAACGCCAGCGTGCCGCCGTAGTTGGCGCCGGACTCAAACTTCATGTTGCCCTGAGCGCTCTTGAGTCGATTGCTCGCGACGTCGATGTCGACCGCGCCCTCTTTGACGTTCAGCTCGCCCCACGTCTGGCCGGCCTTCAGCTTTGCCTTGCCGCTGCCGCTCAGCTTCTCCCACTGTGCGCTCTCCGCTAGATCCAACTTGCCGGTCGCCGCGCCGTCACGGAAATCCATCGCGACATGGCCGCCGATGATCTTCACGCTCGTGCCACGCACCTGCACGGTCGCCGCGCCTTTGCTCAGCGTCAGCTCGTCGAACAGCTTCGGCGTCACCAGCTCGGCCGTGGCCGTGGCGTTGATGGTCTCCTTGTTGGTGCCCGTCTCCAGAACGGCCTTGCCCTTCATGAAGTCGGCCAGCTCGAAGTCCACTTCACCGCTCGTGCTCGTCAGCTTGCTGTCTGCGATCTGAATCGTGAGCGTGCCGCCCGAGACCTTGACTGGAGACCGATCGAGTGGCGCCTTGAGGCCGCCTGACAGCGTGAAGCTGGCCTTGCTCGTGAGCAGATCCAGCCCACCGCCTGCCCAATCGCCGGCGAACAGGTTGTCGTAGATCGCGCCGCCGCTGCCGTCGAGCCGCTTGAGTTGGCCTTCTTCCACCGCGCCGGAGAGGGTCGCGCGGGTGAACACCACCGGATCGACCCGATTCTCGGCCTGGAAGCTGAACGCTGCCTTGCCGCCAAGGACCGCGGTGTCGCTGTCCCAGCTGAGGTTGACGCTGCCCGAGCCGCTTGGTAGCGGCACGACCGTGAGGCCCAAGTTGCCGCCGATCGTGACCTTGGTGCTGTCGGTGAGGGTACCGGTGAGGGTGCCCTTCGCCGCGGTCGCGGCCGGACCGAGGTCGAGGTCCGCGGTCTGCTTGATCGTGAGCGTTCCTGCCAGCTTCTCGTTCGTGATCGTCGCGGCGAGCTTGCCCGGCATGAAGGGCGCGATCTCAAAATCGAGGCTACCGCTGCCGCTGACGGCGCCGGTGTTGTCGATGTTGACCCCCAATCGGCCGCCCTTGAGCCACTGACTGAGCTTGTCCCCCTTGAGATCGGCGACGCCGAGCTGGCCTGTCGCGCTGATGCCGGCCTTGCCGACCGACGCGTCAATCCTGGCGTCGATGAGGTCGCCCACCTTAAGGCTGGCGTCGCTGAAGGTCGCGGTCATGTTGCCGGACTTGGCGATCTGAATGTCGCGCGACTCGGTGGTCAGCACTGAACCGACCTTCACCGTGCCAGTCGTGCGACCGCTCTTGAATTCACCGGTCGTCGTGTCGAAAAACAGCGTCGCGTTCGGGCTCAGCTCGAGGCCGGGCACGTCCATCGACGGCAGGGTGACGAGCTTGCTGGCTTCGACCGGCGCGGTCGGAAGGTTGATGGTGACCGTGCGGCCGGCCAGGCTGACGGTGACCCGGTCTGGGAACATGGCAGCCGAGGTTTCGGAGCCCTCGTTGCGGTAGACCGCGCGGCGCTCCTCGTCGGCGGCGAGGCCTTCGACCTTCGCGCCAGCCTGAATCTGCTCCGCCGCAGCTTTGGCCTGCTTTTCGGACTTGTCAGCCGACTGGGACACACCGCCGCGACCACCGCCGCCGCCTTTGCCCATCTGCACGGTGTGCGCGATCTCCTCGTAGAGGACCTTCTCGCGCTTGGACTCGACGAACTTGTCCGCCTCGCCCATGACGATGGTTTTGCCCTGCGCGAACGCCGTGGCTCCGACGGCGTTCGCGACCTTCTCGGCGCCGTCGCCGCGGTACAGCTTCACGTCGTCGAGGCTCACGCCGAGGGACTTCTCCGCCTTGCCGCGAATCGAGCCTGTCAGCTTCTCCGCGTCGTCGTCAGCGAGCAGCTCAAGGGCGTTCTGCACAGGATCTTGGCGCAGGGACTCGATCTCGCCGGCCTTCTTCTTGAGTTCGCCAACCCCTTCATCGAGATTCTGCGCCAAACGCTCGGTCTGCGCGCTCTGACCGGCCAGCTCTTGCTGGGCCGAGCCCATGGCCTCCATGGCCTCTTTCGCGCCGCCATCACCGAGCTCTGCGATCACGTCTCGCGTCGCGCCAGCGCGGGCTTGGTCGACGGCGCCGAGGTGTGCTGAGGGCGATCCGCCCGGCACCAGATCTGCGAGCGAGCCCGCAGCGTCCGCGTTTTTGCCGAAGATCTGCTCGCCTTCCAGCGTCGCCGCCTCGCGGCCCGAGAGCACATTGGCGCGGTCCGCCACCACGCCGGTATCGGCTGCGTCGGCCGCCACCTCTGCCACGGCGCCCGTACCACCGGGCGCGCCGGGGAGTTGTCCATTGACGGACTCGACGACGGCGTCGACCACATCAGCGACGCCGCCAGCGACGGCGCCGTCGGCGGTCTCATCCTGCAAGGCCTGCGTCGGCGCCACGGCCGCGACGGCCACCGGCGCTTCCGCCACCGCCACGGGAACCGCTGCAGCTGCGTCGCCAGGCACTGAATCCACGGCGCCTTCTTGCGCTTGCAGGCCGCCTTCGGCCACCGACGCGGTTGGCGCGGCGGCGACAGAGCCGCCCGCCGCCTGCGGCGCAGCAGCGCTGGGCGCCGCGAGCGCTGCCGGGTCCGCTGGCGCTGGCGCGGCGATGGCCTCGCCGACCGAAGGAGCCGCCACGGCAGCCACCTCCACTGCGCCACTTTGCACGTCCGTCGAGACCGCAGCGTCCGGCGCGGCGGGCTCAGCGACTTGCGCGATGCTCACGTCGGCGGCGGCGACCGTGGCCGGCGCGGCATCAGCCACCTGGAGCTCTGGTGCAGCTTCGACCTGGCCGACGTCGCCTGCGCTCTCGACCGCGACGACCCCTTCAGGGGTCGAGGGCGTGCCACCCGCGGCGGCTTCGTTCGGTACGATCTCAGGCGCGACGGTCGGCTCGGGATCGGCGAGGACCTCTTGCTCCGGCGCAGACGTGTCGACAGCCTGCTCTTGCGCGACCGTGGGCGCTTCGAGCGACGCTCCAGCGGCGGTATCCACGTCAAGCGACTCTTCGGTCTGGACCTCGGGCGCGGCCGGGGTCTCCGGCGCGATCTTCTCTGCTGCGACGACGCTTGCCTCGGCCCCGGACGGCGCGGCCGCCACCTCTTTAGGCGCTTCGGAGAGGGTTGGGACGCTGCCGCCGGCGCTGTTGGCGAGCGACGCGGCCTGGGCGGCGCCAGACTCACCATCGATGGTGCTCTTCGGATCAATGCCAGGGAGGGAGACGGACGCGCCAGGCAGCGCCGCGGACGTAGGTGCCCCAGCGCTTGGGCCGACGTCGCCGTCGGGTTGACTCTGCTCTTCGGGCGACAGGCTCTCCGCCTGCTTCGCCGCATCGCCAGACGCACCCTCACCGCTCGGCACGGAGGCTTCCAACGCGTCCGGGCTCTTAGCCGCTTCTAGGTCGGGATGCCCGGCCGGAAGCGCGCTCAAGCGAGCCAATTCGGCCTGCTGAGACGCCTTCATGGCCTCTTCGTTTTGCGGCGCAGCGCCGCTCGCGCCACCACTGAGGGAGGCGCCAGCGCCGGTCAGCTCCGGCATGTCCGCGGCGGGTGCTTGGGCGGGCGCGGGGGCATCCAGGTCGGGGACCTGTTTCTTGGCCTCCTTGTCCTGCACGTCGTCGCGATTCAGCTTTTGGGCATCGAACATAGTTCGCTCGCAGTCTTCCGCCGCTGAGCCGCGGACGGGGAGGCCGAAAGTCACGGACTCCACTATCGGTTCTAGTAGACTAGGGCCTGTTCAAGCAAGGATTGCTGTATCTGCGGCTGGGGGATCTGGGGTCCATGGACACCAACCACCGGCAGGGCCCGGAACCATGGGGCCCACGGGCCACGAAGATGTCTGAGAAGGGGGTCGCCATCGCGATCGCGGCCGCCCTCAGGAGCCCGCCAGATCAGTCGAGTTTGCCACCGAGATCAGCTCCGCGCATCAGCACCGCACATCAGCCACCAAGGATGCGCTTCATGTCGGAGGCGTCGTACTCGCCGTCCCGCTTCTTGGCCTTCGCGGCGAGCTGCATGGTCGTCTTGGCGAGCATGCGAACCACGTCGGACGTCGACTGACGAATCTGCTGACCGAGCTGGTCCGAGAGCGCGACAAAGAGCTTGATCCCCGCTGGCTGCCCCGCCTCGATCAATTTACGCAGCGTATCTGTGCGAAAACGTAGGGCTGCGGTCTTGTCCATCGCACGCGCTTGCATATGGTACTGACCGCCACCGAGCGCTGCGTCGATACCGGCCACATCGCCGTCATCCAGAAACCGCACCGTGTGGTAGATGCCCGGCCCCACCTGACAGCGCGCCTCCACGCGGCCCTGCAAAATGACGTAGAGATGGGAGCCAGCCTGCCCCGGTTCATAGAGCACCGTGCCACCTGGACACCGGACGATCTCGGCGATTTCGGCCAAAACGGTGCGTTCGCGTTCGTGGAGGTCTGCCAGCAAGGGCACCTCGGTGATCAGCCGCAGGACGTCCCGCACGCCGCGCGGCACGCGCTCCATGTTCTCGGGCATCCGTTGTAGCCCGGAGACGCGCGACGAACGCCTGTTGGCGCCGCTTGGCGACGATCCGCGGCTGTTGCGGCCTCGATTCTTCGGTCGTTCGGCCATGACACTGCTCTCCCGGTCTGACGACGCGCGTCCGATCTGGCAACCCGCGCCCGATCTAGCGGCGCGCTCTCGCCCTGTGGGTCAGCGACCGAGACCGCTGGCGCCCGCGAGGGTCCATCCATCCGCCGTCGCTCGCCAAACACGCGCCGAGCGACGTGGGGATGTTACAACCGTATCACGAAGATTTGGCGGTGAGCGAGCCGGAAATCAACCGACGTCGTGGATGTGCTGAATCTCGCCCGGGAAGGTGACAAAAAGCACGCAACCTTGCTCGGTTCGTGGTGCGTGGCGCGTCCCCGGCGCGACGAACGCGTACGCGCCGCGGAGAACGCGCTCATCGCCGAGCAACAGCTCGCCATCGACGACGAAGATGTCCTGGCCTTCCAGCGAGCGGTACTCGGGATAGCTCGTGTTCGCGCACATGTGGATCATCACGGCGCCAGACTTGTCATCCTGGTCATATCGCAGCGACTTGAAGGAGACGCCTTCTTGCGGGTGACAACTCCAAGCCATGTCTTCGGCGTGTACGTGGTAGCTGCTCATGGGACCTCTGACGTGTGGCGCGGGTGGCCGGATGCTGGGTTGCCTCGGCGGCAGGCGGGTTCAGGAGAAAGAAGAACCGCAGCCGCAGGTGCGCGTCGCCGATGGATTGTCGAAGTGAAAGCCCGAGAAATCCAGGCTCTCGACGTAGTCGACCGTCGTGCCGTCGAGGTAACACGAGCTCATGGAATCGACGTAGACTTTGAGGCCATGTTGCTCAGCCACGTCGTCGTCTTCACGGGCCGCTGTCTCAAAATCCATGTCGTAGGTGAAGCCAGCGCAGCCACCGCCGACGACCATGACACGCACGCCCTGCCCAGCGAACTCTTGAGAATCCGCCATCTCTTGGATTTTGGCGGCAGCCATTGGGGTAAATGTGACCATCGTGAGCCTCCTGTCGCCCGACTTCGGGCGGTACTTCACCCATGAAAGCTAGCTTGCGCACGCGCGCCTGTCCATGCGTGTGTGGCCCGGCGCCGGTGTTTGTGGTGTTTGATTCAGGGTTTGTCGCCCACCATGGCGCGCAGTCGGATGTGCCGTTCGTCGGCTATGGCCACCAATCGGGGCGGGGTCTGAAACGGGGCCGCGTGCCCCAGGACCTCCAGTGCGGGTGGGCGCAAGGTCAGGCGGTTAGGGTAGCGGCTTCGGTAGAACTCGGTGACCCGCGACAGGGGCACATCGGAGATGACACAGAGCGCGGCGTACTTGCCCCGGTCTGTGACGGCGCAACCGGCTGGGACTCGCC
>CALENB010000479.1 GCA_937910235.1 uncultured Myxococcales bacterium
TGCTGTTCGGTCGCTGATTTTTTCGTGGTGGACGAAACGATGACCAAGGCCGGCGTAAACTACCCGGCGGTGCACGCCGTACTGCTTAGAAAGTTGCGCGACCGAGCCATACATGTCTTGGTTTGCCGCGGCTTAGAGGCTAAGGTCGACGAGTTCAGAGGTCGCGAGGTGACCAGTTGAGCAGCTATTCATGGTGTGTTGCCTGGGTGGTGGAGTGTCGTTTGTTATGCGACTTCACCCTAGCTCGATACGGCTCGCCTCGTGACTTCTGGGGCCCACGTTGCAGCCCTTTTCTTGCGGTCCCAAGTTGTCCACTTCTGGATTAGTCCCACGCGGCACGGCGCAGCGGTTCACCGCGGACGGTGAGCGGGCGGGGGTGTAAGGACTGTGACTCAGCAAGGCAAGGGCCCGGTTTCAGAGACCGCCACACAGGAGTTCTCGATGAACATTGGTACGACCGTGATCCCGTTTCGCATCGCGCTCCTCCTCGCCCTCGCTTGCGTTGTGGGTTGTAACAACGACGAAAAAGCCGTCGCTGGCCCAGACGCAACACTAGACAGCGAGGGAAACACCGGCGCTGACACCGGCGCCGGCGCTGACACCGGCGCCGGCGCTGACACCGGCGCTGACACCGGCGCTGACGGCGGCGTTGACGGCGGCGCACGAGCCGCGTGCACAACCCATACAAGCTGTAAGGGCGGCTATTGCCGGGGCGCTGGGACCGCCGCTGCCGCCTGTGCGCCCTGCCTGCTCGACTCCCATTGCGCGGAGGGTAAGCGATGTTTGGTTGGCCAATGTGTCACGGGCGCGACCTGCCAAAGCGACAAGGCCTGCACAGGGTTTGATGCTGTCTGCGACGTTAAGGCCGGCCTGTGTGTGGCCTGTATCACCGATGGCGATTGCGCTGCCGGCGCGTGTACGGGTGGTCGCTGTGCGGCAGGCGTCGTGCCGTGTGGCTCGTCGAAAGACTGTAAGGCGCTCGCGGCTGTGTGCGATAGCGCGAAAGGAATCTGTGTCGATTGTGTCGGCAACGTCGATTGCGACGATAAGGCGTATTGCCTCGCGGGCAGCTGTCACGCTGACCTATGCTCAGCCGGTTCCAAAGCCTGCAGCGAAGACAAGACGGCCGTGCTCACCTGCTCGGCGGCCGGCGACCAGCTGATCCCCGTCGCCTGCGGGGCCGGCGAAACCTGCGCGGCCGGCGTATGTGTGGCTGGGCAGCCGGCGGTCTGCAAGAGCGGCGCGAAGATGTGCGTCAACCAAGACGTGATGGTCTGCAAAACCGACGGCAGCGCCTGGACGAAGAGCAGCACCTGCGGCGGCGCTCAGGTGTGCGCGGAGGGAGCCTGCGTGGCCAACACCTGCACCGCTGGCAGCAAGGCGTGTAAAGGCGCTGAGGTGTGGGTCTGCGCGGCGGATGGTTCAGCGTCCGTGAAACTCGCGATTTGCCCGAAGAATACGGTCTGCAGCAAGGGGGAGTGTGTCTCCGATACCGCTGGCGTGGTGTGCACAGCGGGGAGCAAGACCTGCAAGGGAGACGAGGTGTGGGTCTGCGCGGCGGACGGAAAATCCACCACCAAGCTCGCCGCCTGCCCGACCGCCACGACGTGCGACAAGGGCCAATGCGTCTCATCTGGTGTGTGCGCGGTTGGGCAGATCAAGTGTGACGGCGACAAGCTACAAACCTGCGGCGTTGGCGGCGGCTGGGCGACCACATCTTGCGACGACGGCTCGCCCTGTACCGTCGATAGCTGTGCGATAGCCAAGGCCGGCTGCGTGCACACGCAGGTGAGCGACGGCACGGTTTGCGTCGGTGGAAAGTGCATGGCTGGCACCTGCGTCGTCCCGTGTAAACCCGGTGAGTTCATCGGTAAAGCGCAGGTGCTCTACGAGACGAAGTCCAGTGTATTGTATGCATCGGCGAGCACGAAGCACTTTGCCATCGCGCGGGATAACGAATTCTCCACCTACGGCCTCAGCTATGTGGGATATAGCGCCGCCGGGAAGGTGCTCTGGCAAACCTCACCGTCGACCGCAACCTATCAGCAGGGCTGCGACGTGCAGGCCATGGATGATGCCACCACTGTAGCGATGCAAAGCGACAGGCTGGTGCAGGGCTCGCAGAGCGCGCTGCGTCTCCTGCGGTTCGACGCGGCGGGAAAGCTGCTCGCCAATACCATGGTGACGAAGAAGAACCTGAACGACATTCACACTGCTAATTACCTGATAAAGCGGGCGAATAGCTCGTGGCTTGTGCGGGGTCGCTACACGGCGGCGGACAAGAAAACGAAGGGCGAGTTGATTCTAGACTTGAGTCTATCTCTGAAGATCGTCTCGCAACAGCAAGTGCAGAGCACCTTCTCCCCTGTGAGCCCCTACTCCATTGGGGTCGACGCCAAAGGCCAGTTGTGGGGCGAAGTGACCAGCCAGGCCATCGTTGCAGGAAAGACGGTTTATGTAAATGATCTCAGACAACTCGACGTAAACGGATCGGTCACGCAGGCGCTGCCGTCGCTGACATTCCCACAGCAGACGGGCGTCAATTGGCTGCCCATGCGCACAAAGACCAGGATTGTCGCGCTCGCGCAGAGCACAGACGTCAATGGCACGAAGTCCCAGTTCGTAATTACGCAATCGGCCCAAGATAAGTGGTCGTCAGGGCCGGCGCTGTCGAGCGCGACCTATGGTTGGATATATCTCGGCCGCGGCCTGGACTGGCAGGACGGCGATGGGGTCGCGACCCTGGGTTGGCGCCATGTGGTGGCCACCCAGTTGGAGCAGCCCATTGTCGTGCGGTTGACGGGCGCTGGCGCGATGAAGTCCGTCACGGGGTTTCCGGCTGGAAACGTGACGCCACGAGCCGTAATGCAGCATGGCGACGGCACAATGACGATGCTCACCTCGTCGACCGCGGTCGATGGTAAGCGCACGGTGGCCCTGCAAAAGATGTGCGCGCTGTGAGCGGATCGGGAGCCACGGGGTCTCCCACTGACGGGGTGATGCGATGAAGACGTGTGTACACTGCGGCGAATCCGTCCCCGACTCGCGCAAGACTTGCCTTCATTGTCGAAAGGCGTTTCCGGTTGTGGAGAAAGTGGTCGAGTTGTGTTGCGCCTGCAAAAATCCGATCGATGTTCGCCAGCTGATTTGTCCGCATTGTGGCGACCCAGAACCGCGCCAAGCGTCGGGGAAAGACAAGCGCATCATGCGCTGCATCCATTGCCATCACGTCATCAGTCGTCGGGCAACTCGTTGCCCCAAATGCAAGGCCGATCGCGAGACGTCGGCAGCCGGGATCGGCATCACGGCGCCCTCGGCTGCGTCGGACGCACCGCCAACCCATCAGCGCGCACGGACCGCCGATGCGTCTTCGATGCAACAGCGCTCGGGGCAGGCGCGTGAACCACGCTGCGGCGTCTGTGGTTCGTCGCTCACGCTCGGCAGCCAGCGCTGCGAGCGTTGTGACGCCACAGCACCCGCACCCGAGGCCGTCAGCGCGCCGACGCCTTCATTTCCGCCCAATGCCGAGCGCGCGTCGTCGCCCTGTACCACTTGCGGTACAGCGGTGCAGGTCGGCGTGAAGCCCTGTCCGTACTGCCGAGCACGCGACCCATCAAAGCTGTTTGATGACGAGAAGTTCAAGATGGAGTCCTCCTGGAGGGTGTTGGGGAGCAAGCCGGTGATTGCCATTGTTATGGTCGCCCTCGTGGCGGCTGCTGCAATCTCCTTTCGCGCCTCCCGCATCGAGTCCGACAACGATAGACGCATTTGGCGGGCTTTCGGGGACGGCGCGAGCGAGGAGGCGGTCAACGCGCTTAAGACAGAGGCCGCCGAGGTCGGCGTCAGCAGCAATACGATGATCAAGGTGCGCTTTGCTTGCTTGGGCGTAGCGAAGCTGCGGCCGAGCACGTACGAGCTAAGCGCGTCGGCCCAGGCTGCCGAGGCGCAAGGCCTTGATCGGGATGCTAGCGTCCTGGCGTTCGCCGTCTCGCGTTGCCGTCGTTGAGGGGAGAGGGGTCTGATGACTGCATCACACGCGGCGCGCGTGTGATGGCGCAGCGCGATCGTGGTCGTGGTTGCATCGCGCGCGGGCATGGCTTCACTGTGAACGATTAGCGCTGCCCGCGGTCGTGTCGATGACCCGTTACACCCTGCCGCGTACGCCACGCGTGGTGGTGCGGCGCCCAAGGAGTTCGCCATGTTCACCTGCCACGCTTCTGCCTCATTTCGCCGGGGGGTGGTCGTTGCACCGCTCGTGGCGGCGCTCGTGCTCAGTCTCGGCGCCTTCACCGGTTGCGGTGGTCCGCGCTCGAAGATGCCGAGCTATGTCGATGTGCCCTTGCCCACGGCGAACACGCCCCTGGACCAGACCGGCGCTGCGATCAACCGCGCTTGCCAGCGCCGCGGCTGGCAGGTCGAGAACGTGGGCCCTGGCTCGCTCGTGGCGACCTTCCGGAAGAAACACCTCATGGCATCGCTGAACATCACGTGGACAGCGGGCACATACACCATCCTCTACCGCGACAGCGCCGGCCTCGGCTACGAGCCAGCGCGCAACGCCATCCACCCCCGCTTCGTCCTCTGGGTGAGGAACCTGCGGCGAACCATCCGCAACGAGTTCGCGCGGGTCGGTCTGCCTCGTTGAGACTGTGGGGACGCTACCGTCCCCTCATCCGTCGCACCAACACCCGCACAAACCACGCCACCACGCCCAGCACCACCACCACCTGCAGAATCCCGCCGAAAAAGACGATGCCCCAGCCACGGAACTGCGAGAAAAA
>CALENB010000480.1 GCA_937910235.1 uncultured Myxococcales bacterium
CGGCGGCGTCGGCCTTCGCGGCGGCGTCGGCCTTCGCGGCGGCGTCGGCCTTCGCAGCGGCGTCGGCCTTCGCGGCGGCGGCGGCCTTTGCGGCGGCAGCATCCGCCTTCGCGGCAGCATCCGCCTTCGCGGCAGCGTCTGCCGCGGCCACTGCATCGGCGGCTGGCGCGGCTTCGGTTTTCACCGTCTCTTTCGTTGCACTGGCTGCGGTCACCCCAGCGAGCGCCTTGGCCACATCCGCCGCGGGGAGCTTGATGGTGGTGTCGGTGTCCATCGGGCCTGGCGCCGCGTCGATCGCCTTTCGGATCGCCTCGACCATGCCGCTGCCGAACTGCATCGTCTGACCCGATGCCACCTTGTCTTCGGGGAGCTCCAGCAGGCTCATTCGCCCAGTGGGCGGCTCCGCTATGGCGGTCGCAACATCAGGCGCCCATTGGGCGGCGACTGTGGTCAAAGAGGTCAGCCATTCGCCGATCGCAGCGCGCTTCTCGGGCTTTTTTTCCAGAGCGAGCGCCAAGGCCTTCTGTAGATCCTTCACGCCCTTGAGCGCGGGTTTGACCAGGTCCAGGCGCAGGGGCTTCTCGATCGCCTGACGCTTCAGCGTCATGAGCGGCTGGCTTGAGCGAAACGGCGGCTTGCCAGCGGCCATCGCCCAGATCACCAACGCCGCGGAGTAGAGGTCGGACGTGGCGCTCGGTGGCAGCGATTTGCACACCTCTGCCGGCATGAACTCGGGTGAACCGTAAAACCCATCTTCGCTCGCGCCTGCCGCGTAGGCCGGCAGCAGTCGCCACCAGCCAAAACCAAAGGCACGCGAAGCGGATTCGAGGCCATCCCCAGCGAGTTGAACCCGATCTGGGCCGAGATCGAGGTGGAGCACCTGATGAGCCGACGCCGACGCCAGCGCACGCGCCAGAGCCAAGCCGATGCGGAGCAGCTCCGGCAAGTCCGTCTTCGTCCGCGCCGCTAACAGCTCGGCGAGCATGGGTCCGTCACCGGCTTCGGTCAGCAGCCAAGCGCCCTCGTCGGCGCGGCCGTATTCCGTGGTGAGCAGGACGTCGTGTGCGTCCGCGAGGCTGCGACTGTCCGCGACAACCCGCTCGAGCACCTCATCGCTCTGCTGCGTTCCGTCTGCGAGCACGAGCAACAAGCCACGACGGCCCGTCGTGTCGTCGACAACGCTGTGAAGCGTGCCCAGCTTTCCCGTCTCGACCGTACGTTGGACGAGGAAGCGATCAGCGATGCGGTGGTCAGACATCTCAATTCCTGGGTTTGGAGCCTCAACTGCCCAGGAGCTCCCGGGACCGCGTAAGCGCGCGTCATGATAGGCCACGAGTCGGACGGACGGCAACCCAACCGCCGCCATCCTCCACAGGTATGATCCTGCGGCGGAATCACGGTCCTCATCGAGACGCTCACACGTCTTCACGCGTGCGGTGCGGTGACAACAGCAGACCATTCGACCAAGGCCGCTGGCGACGCGCCAAGGCGCGGGTTGTTCACCAACGCGTCCGCTGCCGAACGGCCTCTTCATCCGGAAAATGGCTCAAGCCGATGCGGTTGCCCTCTGGATCCCTCAGATACAGTGTCCACGCGCTCTCGTACAGAATCGGGACCTCGTGCAGCGCCAAGTGATCACGCCAAAGCTGACGACTCCAGGAAAAAATCTGGAGGGCGATCAAGTGTAGCCCTGGCGCCTGACTCCGCCACTCGGGCGGCGCTGCGGGCACGTCGACACGCTCCAAGGCGATCACAGACGTCCCCAATCCCAGCCAAACCGCGCGATCGCCTGGGTGTTCTGGGTTGTCGTTGGGCCACCGCCGCACCACCGGAAGACGCAGCACGCGTTCGTAAAAGCGGGCCATTCCAATCAGGTCGTGACACTGCACGGCGAGGTGATGAATGCCCTGGGGCGCGACGGGTGCAATTGCCATGATGGGTCCTTGTTCGACACCCTGCTTTCGGTCGGCTATGGTCGCCGACGCCGCATGTGTCGGCCCCCATTTTGTCGAGAAACGGTGAGGCCGCGAGTCTCTATGGGGGCCCGGAGAGTGGAACAGATGCACCAGCGAAACAAGCACGTGACCCGCCTTCAAATCACGCTCGTCGTGCTCATCTCAGCTTGCTTATTGAGCGGTTGCGGTGGCCCAGACTTCGAAGCGGTGAAGAGCTATACGGTGTTCCTCGAGGGCGCCAAAGAACCCCTACAGAAGATGAACCGCGTTCGCGAAGAGCTCTTTCAACTCAACGATCCGAACGAGATGGTGACCAAGTTCAAGGGTGACCTGCTTCCGGCCCTGAAAAAGTTAGCGAAGCTCGCCGAAGATCACGAGACGCCGGGTGTGAAGAAGCTCTCGGAGATTCACGTCACGCTGCGCAACGTGCTCAAGAACTACGCCGAAGACACCAACAAGCTGGTCGCAGCCCTGGAGACCGCGCAGCGAGAGGAGCTCGCACAGGTCAAGAGCGCCAAGGGCATCGGCACGCCGGAGGCCCGCGTCGCGGCGGAGAGCGCGGCCCACACCAACGCCGATCGCGCGCGCGAGCAGGCGCTTGTGCTTTGGGGTGAGGCTGATCAGAAGTTTGGTGGCCGCATGCAGGACTTGGTCGAATCGCTGACCAAGTACCTCGACAAGCAGATGAAGCGATAACGCCTAATTCTCGGCCCAGAAGCGGCGTTCTTCGACGCGCTCCCGGCTTCCCCGCCCCCAACTTCCCTGCGCCCGACTTTCGCTTTCTTCCCGGTCATGCGTCTTGATCAGGGCGCGGCGCCGCGCGTCGTTCAACCGTCCAGTGGCTGGCCTGTGTCGGCAGACCGCGGGCATCGGCTGATCGCGGGCGATCGGCCCATCGCGGGTGTCGGCAGATCGCCCGCATGGCAGGTCCCAGGTGTCGCCTAGGCGCGGCGGCGCTTCCGGCGGCGCTTTCGACGCGGACCGTCAGCCACACCGTCGTCGGGCGCCTCGACTGTGTCGGTCGATGAGATCACCAAGCGACGGAGTTCCCCTTCGCCCGTCGACTCCAGCTGCAGACCTTTCTGTCGGCTCAGCTGCACGGTCAGCGCGCGCAGATCGTTGGCCCCGAGCGGACCGACGCTCAGCGTGACGCCCAGCTTGCGGGCCTTATGGCTGAGATGCGCCGCAACTCGGCCTAGACCATCCGCCCGACGCCCGCGAAAGCCGTCCGTCTGCAGCGAGAGTCGGGTCCGCCGTGCGGCGCCGCGATTGATGGCCTTGTTGAGCATGAACTGCAGGGCTTCGTAGGCGCGGTTGTCGAGCTCGGTGGGCGCCTCAATCTCGTCAACCTGCAGGACAACCTGCTCGCCGTCGACGTGGCCAGAGATGCCTGTCGCCTTGACGCCGAGCAACGCCAACAGCCGCTCCGCCGCCGCCTCGCCACGCGCCACCTTCTCTTCTAGCGGGATCGACTCGCGCCGCGCGCCTTCCGGTGCGTCGCCAGCCGCGTTCTGGCCATCGTCTGCGATCGACGTAGCGCCATCGCCTGCGGTCGACGCTCGCCTAGTCTCGGCCGCCGCAGGTGCACCGATGGCCGCGGCGATCACGGCCAGCGCAGGCGCGGCGATGCCTTCGGAGACGGTCTCAGCCTCAGCCGTGGCCTGGGCCGTGGGCTCAGACGCTGCCGCGGCAGCTTCGGCAGCCGTGGCGGACGCTTTCGCTGCGCGTGTCGCTTTCGCTTTTGCGGCTTTAACGGCCTTCGCTCTCAGCACTTTCTCGGCTTTGGCGGCGTCTGCATCAGCGGCCATGGCCGCGACATCAGCGGCTTCCGTAGATTGCGCCGCCACCGCTGTTGCGGCTGCGGTGGCTTCCTCGACGAGTTGGGTAGGGTCGGCCATGTCGGGCTCCTCGCTCACGCGGTCTTGGTCTGGGTTTCTTCCCGTCGCAGCCACAGGTTCTGCACGATGCTCAGCACGGTGTTGACCAGAATGTACAGGGTCAGCCCGGAAGGAAGCGACATCATCATGAACGAGAACATGATCGGCATGAAGTAGAGCAGCATCTTACGCTGCGCGTCATCCCCGCCGGGGTTCGGCATGATCTTCTGCTGCACAAACATGACCGCGCCGAGCAGCACCGGCAGCGCGTAGTACGGATCTTTTTGCGTCAGGTCCGTGATCCACATGAACAGCGGCTGGTTGTACAGCTCCACGGAAGAGTAGATCGTCCGGTACAACGCAATATAAACAGGCATCTGCAGGAACATGGGCAGGCAGCCACCCAGCGGGTTGGCGCCGTGGCGCTTGTAGAGCGCAAACGTCTCCTTGTTGAGCTCCTGCGGGTCGGGCTTGTCGAGACCCTTGGCCTTGGCCTCTTTCTCGAGGCGCTTCTTGATCGCGTCGAGCTCAGGCTTGAGCAGCTGCATCTTGCGCATGCTCTTCATCGACTTGCCCATGACCGGCCAGAGCAGCGCCTTGACCATGACCGTCAAGATGATGATCGCGAGTGGCCAGGAGCCCGTAAAACCGTGGGCAAAGCGCATGACCATGAGCAAGGGCCGACCGATGACACCAAACCAGCCGAAATCGATCGCTTCCTCGACGTCACCACCGATGGCACGCAAGTAGTCGATGCGCTTGGGCCCAGCGTAGATCTGACTCTGCCAAGCCTTGACCTGCCGACGCTGCACGCGTTGGATCGCGGCCTCAACGGTGGCCTTGTCAGCGCCTTGTGCGCCGATTCGTGCTTTGTCGAGGAACGCGGCGTCGATGGGCGCATGCGGCCGATGATCGAGCCCAAGCCGCTTGAAATCAGCCTCGCAGGAGCTGCCGCCCCAAGTTTTCGCGTACCAAGCTGGCACACAGCCGCCCGCCATCGCGGCGAGCGCTTCGCCCTGACTCGTGACGATCGACTCCACCACGCCTGAAGGATGCAGGTGGATGGCGACCCCGCCGCCTGTTCCCCAACCCTTGCCGGGGAGCGTCGCGAGGATGAAGTAGCGCGAGTCCGTCGCGGCCCACTTCGGTGTGCCGTGCGCCTCACGCTCGCTGGGCTCTGCGTCCTTGAGCGCGTTAATGTCGAGATGAACGGTCTCGTCGGCCATGTGAAAAGCGGCGCTCTTCAGATCGGGAGGCCCGGCGAGCATAGCAAATAGTCCGCCCTCCTCGACGGTTGGATCGGACCAAGTGCTGATCGTGTGACGCAGTTTGAACTGGGCGGGCGAGTCGCCGAGGTTCCACACCGCGATCTCCACGTCGAGCGACCGACTGCGGTCTTTGACGAGGGTGTAGCGTTTGCTGAGGTAGATCGGGCTTTTCACGCGCTGCGGATCGGGCCACACCAAGGTGACGCTGTCGTCGCTCTGGTGCACGACGCCCCAGCGCGCGTCCGTGTCATAGAAGCCATCGAGATTGTCGGTGGTGAGGGTGGTGGCGGTCGCCTCGTTGGGCTCGCGCACCTGCAGGGCGACTTGACCAACCTTGAGGTCGATCAGGCGGTCGCGGAAGGGATCCCACTTGGCGTCCCACGTGCCGACGAGCTCCAGCGCGCCGGGTTTCCACTTGTCGGCAGCCCACGCCGGCACGGCTTTCGGCGTGCGGTCGGTGCGCATGTCGAACTGCGATTCCAGCAGCTTGACGGACTCGACGCCACCGCCACAAGGCGACACAGCGAAGCGGACATCAGCGGACTTGAGCACGACGGACGCGATGCCGGGGCGACAAGCGACCTTCTTGGCGGACGCGACGGTTGGCACGAGCAGCGCGAGCGCGCTGACGATCAAAGACAGAGACACCAAGCGGTAACGCTGTACGGAGAGCGGGATGTTCACAGGCGAGCCTCGTCGGCTTGGGGGGACGTAGCTTGGGGGGACGCAGCTTGGGGGGACGCAGCTTGGAGCGACGCGGCTTGGAGCGACGCGGCTTGGCGCACCGTGACGCTGCGCGCAGGTGCCAGCGTCACAGCCAGAAGACCGTGAGGTCCCGCCGGGACAGGGTCGAGTCCACCCTTGCTCAGCGGCTGGCACCGCAACAACCGCCAGGTGGTGAGACCGAGCGCGCGCCACAGTGGATGCACGGCCAGAGCGTCGCGGGCGTACACCGAGCAGCTCGGATGAAAGCGACAAGCAGGCGGCGTAAGTGGCGAGATCCAGCGCTGATAGGCGGCGACCAAGCGATCAAACATCCACGCGACGGGGCGGCGGAGCGGGATCTCGGGTCTTGCCATCAGTGGATCCACTCCTGATCTTCGAGCGATGTTGACGTCGGCCGCTGCGGCCACGGTCGTTGAGTTGCACGAGCAACGCACCCAACTCGCTATGAACAGCGGCCAGATCGGCGCCTGGCCACGGCCCGAGGGTTCGGACCACGATCTCGATCGGCTGTGTCAGGTCGTACCGAAGACTTCGGAACGCCTCCCGCAGCAGACGCCGCAACCGAGCTCGCTGCGGCGCGTTGCCAGATTTGCGGCCGACCGCGAGGCCGAGACGAGAGCCCGGGCTACCAGAGCGACCCGCTGCCGGATCTGGGTCCTGGCCACCTCGCTCCTCGCCCATGCGTAGCCGCACGACGATCGCGAAATGCTGCCCGCGCATGCGCCGACCACCCCGAAATACCTGGGTGAAATCAGCGCGTGTACGCAAGCGATGGCAGTGTCCGAAGTGGCCGCGCGGCGCGAGCTGCCCTATCTGCATCGGTGCTGCCTCAAAATTGGCTCAGCGGTCCAGTTGAGCTCGCAAGCGCCGCTAGGACCGCCAAACCAGGGACAAGGCGCTTACTTGATCGGCGTGGTCACGGCGAGACGATGACGGCCCTTGGCGCGACGCGCGTTGATGACCTTGCGACCGCCGACGGTGGCCATGCGAGCGCGAAAACCGTGAGTACGACGACGAGCGGTGCGGCTCGGCTGGGAAAGTCCCTTCTTCACTGTGAAACCCCTGCTGGCTAGCGACCGCTAGCCGGGTGTGAGTAATGCTGTTTCGCGGCTCTGGGCGACCACATGCGGCGCTTGGCAACGACACAGGGGGCGGTTTGATCACGATGATCCATACCTCGGAGCAGCTTGAGAACGTCTGGGAGCAGGATGGTGAAACCCTGTGATTCCAAGACTTTCTCGTCGCTATTCTGTCTTTCCCCCCTGGAAAAGCCGCGTTAGCTAGCCATACCCCCCCAACCCTGTCAACCGAAAAGGTAGTCGTGACGGGGCGAAAAAAAATGTTTCCAAGTGTCGCCGGAGGGTTGCCCGGATCGGTCCAATTCGGCCCCTTGCGTCCCCTTTCAACCTGGGCCAAGAAGGGGATGCAGGGTGTGGATCGACCTGTGGACAGATCGCACTTCGCCCGCACACACACTTCTCGTTTTGTGGACCCAACAGCTGGCAAGTTGCCGGCCGGAACCCGCATTTTTCCGACCCGTAGCCTGTACGCCCAGGAGTTCTCCAGGTCCCTATGAACGCGACGTTGAACCCGACGTTGAACCCGACGTTGAACCCGACGTTGAACCCATTGTCCCTAGCCACCACGGCAGGCGCAGCCGACCGTGCCAGGGCCAGACAACCACGACTGGGCCAGACAACCACGACTGGGCCAGACAACCACGA
>CALENB010000481.1 GCA_937910235.1 uncultured Myxococcales bacterium
CCATCCCGAGGTCCACCATGCACACCACCCCCCACATCACCTTCGCCAACGGCGACCGCCTCCCGCAGCTCGGCCTCGGCACTTGGCGATCCGAGCCCGGCGAGGTCGCCTCCGCCGTCCAAGCCGCCGTCCGCGCCGGCTATCGCCACATCGACTGCGCCGCCGTCTACGGCAACGAAAAGGAGATCGGCGCCGCCCTCGCCGAGCTCTTCGACGCCGGCGAGGTGCAGCGCTCCGACCTCTGGATCACCTCCAAGCTCTGGAACGACGCCCACGCCCCCGACGACGTCGCGCCGACGCTCCTGCAGACCCTCGCCGACCTGCAGCTCGACTATCTGGACCTGTACTTGATGCACTGGCCCGTCGCGTCGCTGCCGTCTGGCAGGCTGATTTCTCTGGACGAAAGGCCCCTGCTCGCGACCTGGAACGCCCTGGCCGCGGAGGTGAAAGCTGGGCGGTGCCGTCACATCGGCGTCTCGAACTTCAGCGCGAAGAAGCTGGCCGACTTGGTGCGTGACGCCGCCCACAAGCCCGAGATGAACCAAGTCGAGCTGCACCCCTACCTGCAACAGCAAGCGCTCGTGGACTATTGCCAGTCGAACGGCATCGCGGTCACGGCCTATTCGCCGCTCGGCTCGCCAGGGCGTCCCGCGGGGCTGGTCTCGGGCGACGATCCCATCCTGCTACAGGAGCCGGTGCTCGCGGAGATCGCGGCGGCGCACGGCGTCACGCCCGCCCAGGTGCTGATTCAGTGGGCCTTGCAGCGCGGTACGGCGGTGATCCCGAAATCGGTGAAGCCGGCCCGCATCGCGCAGAATCTGGCCGCGGTGCAGGTGACGCTCAGCGCCGATGATGTCGCCAAAATCACCGCGCTGGATCGCCACCGACGCTACGTGACCGGGGTGTTCTGGGTGACCGAAGGCGGCCCCTACACCTTGGCGACACTGTGGGATGAAGACTTGGGATGAACAGGGGCGCTAGTCCCGGTTTTCTAGGGTTTCCGCTGCAGCACCGTCGGCACCTCACCCTGCACCACCGCGTAGCGCCGGTTCACCGCGACCTCAAACGTCTGCGCCGTCCAGCTCGCGTCCGGCCAGTTGATCGTCACCTTGGCCGTGCACCCCGCCGCCACGCCGAAATGCAGCGTCTTATCCTTCTGCGTATTGTAGTGGCCGTGCCCACCGTCGATCTCCTGCGTCTGCGTCACGCCGCCAGCCTCGACCTGCACACGCGCGCCGATGGCTGAGCGGTTGCTGCCCTTGCCGCCACGGAGCACCAGCTGAATCCAGTTGCTCTTGGCCCCCATCTGGTTGAGAAAGAGCCGCACTTGCTTGGTCGGGTAGCAGTCGTGGGGTGCTGTCGGCGCGCAACGCGAGCGAGAGTGGCCGACCAGCATGTCGAGATCGCCGTCGCCATCAAAATCCGCGGTGATGACGCCGTGGCTGCGGTTGTGCTCAAAGAAGTCCGCCGTGGCCAACTCGGTGAACTTGAGCGGCGCGCCGTGGTGGTAGAGCAGGCCGCGATTGCCGGGATAATCCGAGTTGCCGATGTAGATGTCCTGCCAGCCGTCGTTGTCGAAATCGAACACCGCCGCGGTCATGTCGCCGTCGTTCCAACCTGAGACCGCGTGGGTGCGGGTCAGCCCCGTCTGCGTATTGCCAGGCCGCGAAAACAGCACATCAGCGGACTTCTGGTTGACGAGCAGCTCCGACGCGTCGCTCGTCTCGCCGACGTCCCAGTGCACGATCTCGGTCGTGAACAGGTCCATGAAACCGTCGTTGTTGACGTCCGCGCACACCGTCGCGCCACTGCTGCCGCCGAGCCGAAACGGGTAGCGGTCGTAGGCGTGACTCCAGCGATACGTGCCGCCAAATCCGGCTTTGAGCGCCACACACTGCGCTGCGTTGGCCTTCTTCGCCGCCGCTGCGCAGTCCTTCTCCTTGGGGTTGTCGAGGCAAAAGCACTGGGCGTTGATGTTGGTGGTCCAGTCCTGCTTCTCGTCGTAGGCGTACCCCGACGCGACCGAGACGTTGGCATACGTCACCCCCTTCGCGCCGCCGCCGCTCGCTCGCCACAGGTGATTCGGCGCCCGGCCATAACTCGACGCCAGCAGCTCCGGCAGCCCGTCGTTGTTCAGATCACACGCCGCGCTGCTCCAAGCTCGGGACTGCGCCAGACCGCCGTTGAGATCCGCGATCGACTGCCAAGGCTTGCTCGTCAGCCCGCTCGCCGCCGTCACGTCTGTGAACCCGCCCTTGCCGTCGCCCTTGTAGAGCCGGTCTTGTAGCGGTGACTGGGCGCCGGCCGGCATGTTGTGGGTGATCCAGAGGTCGAGGAGGCCATCGCGATCGAAGTCCACAAACGTCACACCCGCCGGCATCGTCGCCTTGCCCGCCATGCGCGCGTCGCTCTTCGGCCCCAGACTGTAGGTGCCGTCGCCATTGTTCAGGAGCAGCTCGCTCGTCTCGCCATCATCCTTCGCATCCCCCGGCTTCTCGACCGGCGCGGCGAGGAAGATGTCGTCATCGCCGTCGTTGTCGACATCCCCCGACGCTAGGACCGCCCCCTTCAGGCCGCCCTTCACGCCCTGTTGGCGGGTCGTGAAGACGCCAGAGGCCTCCGTCACATCCACAAAGCCTGAGCCCGTGTTGCGCAGCAGCCAACGGCGCCGCACGCCGCCGGCGCCAAAGTCATCCGGGCCGTCATTGTCTCGCACCAGCACGTCCGGCAAGCCGTCGCCGTCATGGTCCACCACCGACAATCGTGTGCCGACGACGCCCTTCAAGCCCCATTTCGCGGTCACTTCCACGAACACCGGCGTCCCTGGCGTCCACTTCGTCCCCGGCTGACACGTCGGAAGCGGCCCGGCGTCGACGCCCGCATCGACGCCCGCGTCGACGCCTGCACCGTCGTCTGCGACATCGCTGACGCTCGCGTCGATCAGCACCCCATCCGCGTTAGCCGCGTTAGCCGCGTCGGCGTTCTGCACATCCGCGACCCCAGCTGATGGCGACGTGACGCCGCCGGCACAGCCCCAAACGCCGCCGCAGACGGCCAAGAACGCCGTAAAAACAACCGATCCGCTTCGTCCGTTCATCCGCGCTGCCCCCTGTATCGAGTCCGCCACGATCGGCCCCAACTTACCCGCAATCGCCATCACCCGTCATCAGCGACGGTCGTCTACGCCAGCCAACCCCTGCGCGCCGCCTCGTGCGGCTGGCGATCGCCGCTCGTGTGCGGCGCAAGTTTGAGCCGACGCGCACAATGCGCTACAGCGTCCGCAGCGCACACCGCCCCAAACCCACCCAGCGGCCCAGCCACGCGCGCCGCTGAGAGCGAAACACCATGACAACCGACGCCGCGCTCGACACACCATCGCGACAAAGCCCGGCCACGCTCCGCGTGCGCCGCGGTCCGGCCCTACGGGGTACCCTGGTGCCCCCCGGCGACAAGTCCATCAGCCACCGCGCCTTTCTCCTCGCCACCCTGGCCACCGGCACCACCGAGATCCGCGCCGCGCTCGAGTCCGGCGACTGCGGCCACAGCGTCGCCGCCGCCGCCGCGCTCGGCTGCCGCATCTGGCG
Organism: uncultured Myxococcales bacterium; assembly: GCA_937910235.1. Lineage (GTDB taxonomy): Bacteria > Myxococcota_A > UBA9042 > UBA9042 > UBA9042 > UBA9042. The sequence continues at coordinate 3,585 of CALENB010000481.1, forward strand.
CGAAGACGGCGCCACCTACGTCGACAGCCCTGGCCTTCGCGGTCTCCACGAGCCCGCCGCCGCCATCGACTGCGGCCGCTCCGGCACCACGATGCGGCTGCTCTGCGGCCTGCTCGCCGGTCGCCCCTTCCCGACGTTCTTGATCGCCGATCCGCAGCTCGCCCAGCGTCCGATGGGTCGCGTGTTGGCGCCGCTCGCCGCGATGGACGCCCAGTTTCTCGCCCGATCGGGCGGCACCCGCGCGCCGATCGCCTTCGCCGGCAGCGGGCTGCATGGCCATCGCCATGTGCTCCGCGTGGCGAGCGCCCAGGTCAAGAGCGCGCTGCTGCTGGCTGGTCTCGACGCGGTCGGGCCAACTGAGGTGGTGGAGCCGGGGCCGGCGCGGGATCACACCGAGCGCATGCTGCTGGCCCAAGGCGCTCCGCTCACGAGCGGCGTCGGGGCCGAGGGTCGCTGGCATCGCATCACCCGTCTGACTGAGCCGCTGTCGCCGCTGCGCCTGACGGTGCCCGCCGACCCCTCTTCTGCGGCGTTTCCGCTGGTGGCGGCGTGTTTGGTGCCGGGTTCGCACGTCTGGCTGCGCAACGTCGGGCTCAACCCCACCCGCGCCGGGATCGTGCGTGTGCTGCAGCGCATGGGCGCGCGGATTACCTTGCATGCGGAGCGCATGACAGGCGGTGAGCCCGTCGCCGATCTGGAGATTGAGGCGGGTCCGCTTCACGGCACGGAGGTCGCGGGTGAGGAGGTGGTGACGCTGATTGACGAGCTGCCGATCCTCGCCGTGGCTGCCGCCTGCGCCATTGGCCAGACGACGGTGCGCGACGCGGCCGAGTTGCGCGTCAAGGAGACCGATCGCATCGCCTGCACCGCCGAGCAGCTGCAGGCGATGGGCGCTGACATCACCGCGACGCCCGATGGTTGGCAGATCGGGGGCGGTACCCTGCGCGGCGCGGCGGTCCACAGCCACGGCGATCATCGCTTGGCGATGGCGCTCACCGTCGCCGGGCTCGTCGCGTCGGGCCTCACCCGCGTGGACGACGCGGCCTGTGCAGCTGACTCCTACCCCGGATTTGTAGGCGATCTGCGCGCTTTGGGCGCCTTGATTGACGACTTGGAGACCCCCGCATGCTGACACGATTACGCTTTCTCAGCGCCGGCGAGAGCCACGGTCCCCGGCTCAACGGCGTGCTTGACGGGATGCCGGCGGGGCTGCACCTCGACGCGGAGGCCATCGCGACGATGATGGCGCGCCGGCAGAAGGGCTACGGCGCCGGTGGTCGGATGAAGATCGAACAAGACCAGCTGGTCCTGACCGGGGGCTACATGGGCGGCCTGACCACGGGCGGACCGTTGGCCATGGAGGTCGTCAACCGCGATTGGGCCAGCTGGGCGGAGCGCGACGTCGCGCCGATGACGCGGCCGAGGCCTGGCCACGCCGACCTGACGGGCGCGGTCAAATACGGCTACGGCGACCTGCGGCTGGCGTTGGAGCGCGCTAGCGCCCGTGAGACGGCCCTGCGCGTCGCCGCTGGCGCTATCTGCACGCAGTTTCTGGCCGTGTTTGGCATCCGGGTCGGCGGCTGGGTGCGTCGCATCGGCGCGGTTGAGGTGCCCGGATGTGTGGCCGCTGGCCGCGCCCCTGACGCGGAGACCCTGGCGCGGTTCATGGACCACGCGGCGGTCGACGAGATGGCCAGCCCCGATCCCAGCGCCGACGCCGAGCTGCGCGCCGAGGTCAAACGCGCCATCGTCGCTCGAGACACGCTCGGTGGGGTCATCGAGGTCGCCGCGCTCGGTCTGCCGGTTGGCCTGGGCAGCCATGTGCAGTGGGATCGCAAGCTGGAAGGTCGCCTCGCTATGGCGCTGCTGAGCATTCAGGCCATGAAAGGGGTCGAGATCGGCCCGGCCTTCGACAACGCCGCTCGGATGGGCACCGCCGTTCACGACGGCATCTACGCCGACGCCGACGGCACGCTGCGGCGAGAGACGAACCACGCCGGCGGGCTGGAGGGGGGGATCACCACCGGCGAACCGCGGTTGTTGCGCGTCGCGATGAAGCCGATCAGCACCACCCTGACGGCCC
>CALENB010000482.1 GCA_937910235.1 uncultured Myxococcales bacterium
GCATTGGCGTGATGGTCATCTTGAGCTTCTCCATCCTCTTTCACGAGCTAGGCCACGGCTTTGTGAGTCGGCACTTCGGCCTGGAACCACACATCGAGCTGGTCGCCCTTGGCGGCGTGTGTTTTCACCGACCAGCCTCGCGACCTAGAGATCAGTTCCTCATCAGCGCCGCCGGCCCCGCCGCAAACTTCCTGCTGGCGATCATCTTCCTGATCAGCGCCAACTTCGCCGACGGGATGCTCCGCAACATCCTCGACAATGGCTTCTGGTGGAACACCGTGCTCGGCCTCTACAATCTGCTGCCGATCTACCCGCTCGACGGCGGTATGCTGACGCTGATTCTAGCGCGAAAGATCTGGAAACGCGGGGTGAAAGCGGACCGCATGGTCTACAGCCTCGGGTTTGGCCTCTCCGTTCTGCTCGCCCTCGTCGGCCTCGGCACGTCGATGATGCTGGTGACGTTTGTGATGGCCTACGCCGCTGTTGAGAATTGGCGCGCGTTGCAGGAGGTCCAATCCTCGCCGCAGCAACATGAGACCGAGCAGCACAGCCGCGTGCGAGAGCTGCTGGATGCGGCGCACGGCCACTACACCGACGGGGATTACGACACGGCCATGCGCCTGTGTCACCAAGCCCGCGCCGAGCCCTTCTTGAGCGTCGATGAGATGCGACACGTCTGGCAGGTGCTGGCGCTCTCCGCTGCCCGGCTCAGCAAGTGGGACGACGCCGCCCGCTACGCCGAACGTGTGCAGGGGTCGGCTGAGATGGCGCAGGTGCAGGCGGTGTGCATTCTCGCGCTGAAAGACGCTGGCCGCGCGCAGACTTTCCTCTCCAGCCCGGCCGCGCAGCTCATCGAGCGACGCCAGCTTGAATCGCTGCGGACGTTGGCCCGTTCGTCGTGACGGGTTGGATGGGGTGGTTGACAGCCCCGGGCAACGGGCCTGATCATCCGCCCTCTTTCCAGCCGGAGGACCCGCCGATGATCAAGCCGCGCTCGTTCGTAGTGACACTGACAACGCTCACCGCCCTGGCGTTTGCCCCTGTCTTTGCGACGCTCGTCTCTGCCCCTGCCGCCGCCGCGAAGCGCAAGCCCGCGACGACCAAGGCCAAGGCAGGACGAACCAAGAAGGTGGACCGGCGGGCTGATGCGTTCAACACCCTAAAATCCGGGCTCAAGAGCGCGAATTTCCACACGCGCGGCATGGCGTATGTGGGGATCGCGTACAACAAGAAAGACAAAGAGGTGAAGGCCCTGCTGAAGGACGGCACCCAGGATCCGCAGTGGGTCGTGCGGGCTGGTGTGGCGCAGGCGTACATGCACCTGAAGGACAGCGCGTGGAAGCAGCTGGTCCGCGACGGCTTGATGCGCGCCACGCTGGATCCCCGCGAGGTGCTGCCGGTGCTCGACGTGCTCAAGGACAGCGAGGCCGTGGCGGCGGTCATCGCGGTGATCGCCGACAAAGAGCACGAGCGGCAGAATCAAATCGTCGACGGCATGCTGGCCCGCAATCAAGATCGGCTCGGCCTGTTTGTGGTGACGGCCCTTAAGAGCAAGGACGCGCTCGTGAACGCGGCGGGCGTGCGCATGCTCAAGCAGCTGACGCCGGTCATGCACGGCCGCCACCTCGCGTTCATCGCCGCGAAGCTCGGCAAGGACAGCGGGGTGATCGCCATGTTGGTCGCGGTCGCGAACAAGGCAGAGACGACGAGCGAGTGGGGCTATCTGAAGTCGCTCAAGCCCGACAAAAAGGACGTCGCCCTGCAGCAGAGTCTCGCCATGGCGCGTGCACGATACGGCGACCGGACGGTCGGTTCGGCGGTGCTGGCCATCGCCGCGGCGATGAAGGGTGACGCGCAGATTCAAGCGTTGGAGGCCTACAAAAAGATCGCGAGTAAGTCCGACGTCGCCAGCCTGAAGAAGCTGCTCGACGGCGAGCCCGACAAGCGTCTCATCTTCAGTGTTTACGAGATCCTGGCCCTTGTCGGCGATCGTTCCATGAGCGGCGAGGCACAGAAGCTGGCGAACGGCACCAACGTCGATTTGCGGCCAACAGGTGTGTACTACCTCGGCCGTGTCGGCGGCGCCGGGCAGCTGCGGGCGATGCACACGTATCTGAAAGACGCGCTCCCTGAGGTCCGGCTGGCGTCGGCGCGGGTGCTGGCCTGGATCGCGTCCCCCGTGTCGGTGCAGCCCATCCGCGAGACGCTCGACTACGAAAAAGACCGCGAGATTCGCAAGGCGCTCATCTTCGCGTTGGCGTCGATCAAACATAAGGACGCTGTGCAGGCGTTGATGTTCTACACCCGCGAGCCGGACATGGAGATGCGCCGCCGCGTGGTGCGCGCCCTGGCCGAATCCGGCGAGAAAGAGGCGCGCCAGGGCCTGCAGACCGCGCTGCGCGATCGCAGCAAGGAGGTGCGCGTCGAGGCGGTGCGCGGCTTCCTGATGAGCGACAAGGCCAACTCTGTGCGGGTGTGGAACCGCTCGCTCGGCTGGCTGCCACGCGGCACGCTCATCGCGTTCACAGCTGAGTTCAAGGAGACTTTTGAGAGCTTCTTGGAGCTCGCGCTGTTCTCCAAGCGCGTCGAGATGCGCGAAGAGGCCCTCGAGGCCCTCGCCTTGCTGCCTAAGAATCAGCCTGCCCTGTTGCGTAAGGTGCTGCAGTCGACCGACGACGACGACCTGCGCGTGCGCGTGCTCAACCGCCTCGTGAAGCTTGAGGGCAAGAAGGCGGGCACCGAGATCAAGAGCCTCGCGCTGTCCTCTAGCGCGCGTGTGCGCGTCGCCGCGATTCGCCACATGGGGCTGCTGCTCAAGGACAAGGAGGCACGCGAGCTGCTCGAGCGGTTCCTCGACGAGCCGAATCAGGCCGTGCGGGTCGCCGCGGCGCTGACCTACGTCGGTGGCTAAGGGATGATCGCATCGTGGTTTGGGTCGCTGAACGGCCGGTTTTTCAGCGGTTTGTACGCGACGAGGCGACCGACTTGGCTGGTCCTGACGGTCGCCGTCCTCGCGCCAGGATGCGCTCAGACCGCGGCACCACCGCCGCTTGACCCGGTCGTCGCCAGCCGTCTGCTCGTCCTCGGCACCGGCGCGCTCTGCAGCAAGGATCAGGAGTGTGGCGAGGGCCGGACGTATGGCGCGTGCGTGTTGGGCACCTGCTTCGGCCTGCTCACCAGCGAGAGCCAGCCCGTGCGGGCGACGTTGCTCGAGCGTATCGCCGCGAGCCGTCCGCCGGTGCAGGCCTCCATCGTGCAACAGCTGCTGCAAGCGCTGAATCACCCTACAAGCAGCATGACCACGCGAATCGGTGCGGTGCAGGGCCTCGGCGTCACGCTCTCGCGTGGCGACCGGTGCGCTGCGGCATGTGAGGCGCTGCGCCGGGCTGCGAAGGAATCCGAAGAGCCCGTCGCCGTGCACGCGCGGCTGGCGTTGAGCCAACGCGCTGATCTGGCTGCGTTGCCGGGCCTCTTGGGGGATGCGCGGGAAGGCACGGAGCATCTGCGGTGTTCGGCAATCCGAGCGCTGGATGCGTATCTGGCCGCTGGTTTGGCGAAGCAGGTGCTGCCCGGATTGCTGCCGTTGCTCGACGACCGAGCGCCCGGTGTGCGCCGCGCCGCCGCGGAGACGCTGGTGGGTTGGCGGGCGCGTCCCGACGTCGCGCGCGCGCTGGATAAGGCCGCGATGCGACACCCGGGAGACTTGCGGTACATCGTTGAGAGCGCACGCCTCGCGGCGGGAGAGGGGTCATGACACACACGCGCCTGCTCCGATTTATCACCCTGGCGACCACCCTGCTGGCGCTGACGAGCTGTGGCAAACCTCCGCCGCCTGAGGACCCGAGGCCCGTGGCGCGTCCGATCCCAGCGCCACCGGTCGTCACGGCGGAGGGCGGTCCGTACGTGCTGCGCTACTTTTCTCCGACGACGGGCAACCTGCTCGTCGCCAAGAAGGTCGTCGACGTGCCCAAGGGCGCGCGGGCCCAGGTGATCGTGGTGCCAGATGACCCGAAATTGCAGGGTCCATGGCTGTTCGTGGCCGACATCAGCGCGGAAGGTGGCGCGGCCACAGCTGCCCCAGCGACAGGCGCCCAAGCGACCGGCGGCCAAGCGACAGCCGCCGCCGGCAAGGATGCCCCCGCCAAGACCGCCCCCGCCAAGGACGCAGCAGCCGCGACCAGCCAAGCTGCCGGACAGTTCCCCTGCCGGACGGTGGATCGCTACGCCATGGAGCGTGAACGCGCCGCCGAGGTCGCTGTCGCAGCAGCGAGCGCCGCGAAGGCCGCACCCGCAGACGACGAGGTGGTGCTCTACAAGACGGCTTGGTGCGGCTACTGCAAGAAAGCGGCGCGGTACTTAGAGCTGAAGGGCGTGGCGTTTCAAAAGCGTGACCTGGAGACCGATCCCGGCGCCCGGGCCGACATGATGCGGCGCGCCAAAGAGGTCGGTTATCCGGCGTCAAAGCTGCAGGGCGTGCCCATCTTGTACATCAAGGGCCACATCCTGTCGGGCTTCTCGCGCGAAGCCATCGACGCCGCGCTGAAGGGTTGAGTCGCTTCCCCGCTCCCGAACAGCCGTCGTTTTCTTGACCCCGTTTGGCCCGAAGCCATGCTGCTTTGGCGCGCCGCATCCTGCGCCGCCCGGAGGAAACATGTCGTCGAACAAGCCCGCGTCAACATTCGACCAGCAGCCGCAGGTAGCTAACAACGTGCTCGACTTCGCCGATTGGCGCGTGCGATTGCGTGGCTGTGCCGGCGACGGTTCCGACGCTGTGGCGTGCCACGTGCGACGGGTCGATGAGACCGGCCTGATCGTCGATACACCCGCAGAGCTCGGCCGGTACGCGTGGATGGAGGTCGATCTGCCTGACGGAACCGGCGTCTCCGTGCTTGGCGAGGTCGTACAGCGCCGCAACCCCGTCGAGTTGGCCGTCGAAGTGCGCTTCAAGCACCTGTTTCCCGACCACCGCGCCCGCCTGCTGAGCGCGCTGGCGCTTCAGGCCTAGGGCCGGAGACGAGCGCTGAGTGGCGGCCGAGATGACCTGATCGCAGGCGCGCCGGTCAGTCGATCTCAAGTCCTGCAGCGTCGAAGTCGCCGTGCATCGGCGGCGCTGCTGGCGCTGCCTTGGGTGGCGCAGGTCGCGCTGGCGTAGGCGCATCGCGACCGCCCCGGCTCGAGGCTGACCGCCCGTTGACGGCCGCCTCCGCCGCTGCAGTCGCGGCCGCCGTCGGATCGCGCATCACCGACGCACGCACCGCCGGCGCGCTATCCTGCGCGGTCAATCGGACCTCGTTGCCGTCCACGCCACGGGCGTAGACATGGTCGCCCTCCACGCGCAGACGACTCAGCTCCGCCGGGCCGCCGCGCCCCTGCAGCTCTCGAATCAGCACCGGGAACTTCAACAGCACCAGCTCGGCCACGGCGTCGCCAGTAGAGACCGGGTCCGCCATCGCCGCCACGGGGCGATCTACGTCCACCATCGCGGCCAGCACAGCGGCGGTGATGACGGCGAGCTGCGCTGGGTCGTGGTGCCCCGTCAGGATCCGCGCGATGTCCGCGATACCGCCCACAGCGGCGCGAACCTGCCGCTCCGTGGACTCCGACATGTCGGCCCGATCGGTCTGGCAGCCGATCATCACGGCGCCATTGAAGTTGGCGTCGACGAGGTTGGCGTCTCGCAAGTCGACGTTGACGAGGACCGCACCGTCGAAGTTGGCGCGAAACAGGCCTGCGCCGCGCATGTCGACCCCGCACATCACCGCGCCCGTCAAGTTGACGTTGTCGACCACCGCCCCGCCCTGCCGCGAGTCCGTGAACCGGCAGTTCAAGAGCAGCGACTCGGTCATGTTGGCGTGGTTCAGGTCCGAGATGTCGAAGTGGCAGCCCGTCATCACTGCGCGCGAGAAGTTGGCGTTCGTCAGCGCGGTCTCCTGAAACTTACAGCCCTGTAACACGGCCCGCGGCCACTGCAGGGCCATCGCTTGCGAGTTGCTGATGCTGACGCTGCTCATCTCCGACCCCTCAAAACGAGTGCCGTTGAGCAGGACGCCCCGCGCGAGCCAGCGGTCGACGCGCAAGTCCCGAATGGTCAGCCCAATCATCTTGGTGCCGGTCATCCGAACGTGGTTCCACGACGCGGGGCCAAACTCGTTGCCCCCGTGTTGCCCGAGGTCACATGGGCCGACCTCGACCCGATGCATGCGCCCAGTGCGGAGTTGTTGGATGAAGTCACGCGCGTTGGCGATTTGATTCAAGTCACTCATGGGCCGAATACTAGACCGAGGTCCCGAAACTGAGCAACGCACCAAACGCGCTTTTACTGCGGTGCATGGCCAGCCGCGCTGTGGCATGATACGCGCGGCCAGCGTTCCCCTGTTGGCCCGTCAGAACGCTGCGCCCCAAGTCGCCCCCACGCCGCACACACGCTTGAACGAATCTACACCAGCATCCAAACGCCGACGCCGGGGCTCACGCAGTGAGCTCGACCCGATCCTCGGCCAGATCATCGACGGCGAGTTTGTGATCGATCGGCCGATCGGCTCCGGGAGCCACGCGGACGTATTTCTGGCAAGACAGCGCTCCGTGGGCGATCGCCCTATCGCGCTGAAAGTGCTGTGCCGGCCGTACCTGAGCCTCCGCGAGCCCGACTTTCGCCGCGCCGTGATCGCCCTCCTGCGAGAGGGCAAGCTCCTCGGCGCGCTGCACGCCCCCTGTTTTATCGACATCATCCGCACCGGCGTGCTCGACGACGGCCGCCCGTACATCGCGATGGAATACGCCCACGGGCCGAATCTTGCCGACGTCATGGACGAGAAGAAGGACCTGGGCCTCACGGTTATCCGAGACATCTTGCTGCAGCTCGGGGAAGGGCTCGCGGAGCTCCACGGCATGGGCTACGTGCACCGCGACATCACCCCGGCGAACCTGCTGCTCACGCACGCGAACGAGACGACGACGCGTGTGCGGATGGTGGACTTCGGCACGGTCACGAAGATCAGCGGCCGTCCCGATCGCTATCGCGTTGGCTACGATCTGGATCATCCTTTGGGCACACCGGCGTACATGGCGCCAGAGCAGGCGACGGGCGGCGTGGTGGACGGACGCGCTGACCAGTTCGCCGTGGCAGGGATTGTGTACGAGGCGCTCACGGGGCGACGCGTGATCAGCCAGTCGGAGCCCGGCGCACGCGGGATGTTGATGAGCCTGCGCGCCGACACGCCGCTGCCCGAGGCGCGATTGTCGCAGCTGCGAACGGACCTGCCGTCCGGCGTCGCCGACGTGATCGACACAGCGTTGCGGCGGCAACCAGAGGACCGACATCCCGACATGGACACATTCGTGCGGGCGTTTCGCGCCGCGGTGGACGGGGATCCCATTCGGTCAGGGCGGCGCCGCTCCGGCCTGCTGGGTCGATTGCTCGGTCGTGAGGGGACATGAAGGCAGCTGTCGCGGTGATCGCGATCGTGTTGGTGGCCGTGTTGGCGATGCTCGCGGCGGTGCAGATGCTGCGCTTCTACGTCAGCGCGCTGCGCGCCACCGGCGGACGATCGGACGCCTGGGACGCCCAAAGAGGCCAACTCGAGGACGCGCGACGGCGCAGCCTGCACAACCTGCACGAGGTGCAGTTCGACTTCGACACGGGCAAAATCGACGACAAGGACTACACCTTGCTGCGCGCGCGGTACACGCAACGTGCCGTTGCGGCGATGAACGCGCTGGACGCGATGGCTGAAGCCGACGTCGCGGACGCAGACAGCGCTGCGCAGGCCACCAGGACCGACGGGACCGACCGATGAGCGCGCGGCGAGACAAGCCTGATTTTTCGGGCGTTCAGCGCGTGCTCCGCGGCGCCGGGCTCGCGTTGCTGGCGTGCGTCACGCTGCTGCCAGGCGCGGCGTTGGCCGAAGCCGGCTGGCAGGTCCAAGTGGTGGATGTCGACCCGGCCGGGCTCGCCCAGGCCGCCAGCGAGGTCAACGTTGAGCTGGTGACGCTCACGGCGGGCAGTGATGCGCAGCCAGCCAAGCAGGTGTCGGTGCTGAGCGTGAAGACGGACGCGGCGGGCGGACTTCGGCTCGCGCCGCCGAAGCAAGGCCAACTGCTGCAGCTTCGCTTCCGAGAAGGCGGCGCGCTGGTGAACGCACCCGTCACCGCGACAGGCCAGATCATCGGCCGGTACAGCGCCAAGTTGGCGAAGGATGACGTGGAATTGCGCGTGCGCAGCAATCTTGAGGTACGCGACAGCGGGCTGCGAGTCTGGTCGCTGTACACCTTTCAGACGGATCGCCCGGGCGTGATGCGCTGGCGGAACGAGACCGCGATTGCGCTGCCGTTGCTGGCGCCGATCGTGGGGGACGTCGTGCTCGATCGGGGCGCCATCCCCAACGCTGCGCGCCACATGGACGTGGTCGTTGATGGCGACGCCACCGTGGAGCGACGAGACGGCGCGCTGATGCTGGTTGGCGCGGTGGCCCCTGGCCGGCCGATCTCCGTGCGTGTGCGGTACCCCATCGGGAGCGCTGCGGCGACGGTAGCGTTGGGGCTTCGCGGGGTCGTCGGCAAGACCCACCTGGCGGTGGCCGTGATCGGTGTGCGACCCAGCCGACCGCGCGTGGTGGCCGCCGTGCCCGCGCGGGGTGGTCGCAACGACGCGGGGCGCGACCGGATGGCAGGGCTGGCCATCTTACAGCCCGTAAAATCCGGCGAAATCGCGCGTGTTTGGGTGACGGACCTGCCAGTCATCGCCGCTTGGCCCCGACGCGTACTCGGTGGCGCCGCGCTGCTGCTGTCGTTGTTCGCGTTGGCGGCGGTGCTGCGGCGGAGAGGCTGACGCCATGGGCAGGGACCCTGCACCAGCCACCGTCGTGAAACCCGCGGCCGCGACAGGCGCTCAAGCTGCGGCCGCCGTGCTCGTCGCGACCGGCGTCGCGTGGGCGGCTGGCGAGCGCTTTGTGCTGCTCGACCTTGAGCTGTCCGTGCGTGCCGGTGAGCTCCTCCTCATCTCAGGCCACAACGGCGCCGGCAAGACCAGCTTGCTCTCGATCTTGCGCGGCGCGATCGCACCAGCGCGCGGTCAGGTCACCCTCGCAGGCGTGCCGCTTGAAGACGTCGCTGCGGACTACCTAGCGAACCACATCGCGACGCTGCAGCATCGGCCCGGTCTCTATTTCGATTTGACCGGGCTGGAGAATCTGGCGCTGCTCTCAAGCTTGGTCAATCAGCCGCTGACGGTGACGGAAGCCAGCGCTTTGCTCGACCGCGTCGGTCTCCCGCGCGAGGCCCACCAGCGGCGCGTGCGGCACTACTCACGGGGGATGCAGCAGCGCACCGGTCTAGCCCGCGTGATGGCGTCGGGTGCCGCCGTCTGGCTGCTCGACGAACCCTCGACGGGCCTGGATCCGGCGGGTCGGGAGACGCTGTCGCGCGTGCTGCGTGATGCAGCCGCGGCCGGCACGGCGGTGCTCGCCATCAGCCACGATCCCGAGCTGCTTGCGTTGGCGGACCGACATCTCGAGCTGCGCGACGGTCGCCTACACGAGGCCGCATGACCGTCGCCCGCATCACGTGGCTGCTGCTGAAGAAAGACCTCCGTATCGCCGCCCGATCGCGCGAGATGCTGGGGTTTACGCTGCTGTTCGCGGTGCTGTGCGTCATCGTCTTCGCGTTTGGTTTCCTGCAAGAAGGCGCGGCGACGGCGGGCTACGTCCCGGGCGTGCTGTGGGTCACCCTGCTCTTCTCCAGCTCCGTGTCGCTGCTGCGTCTCTTTGCGCCCGAGGAGGAGGGCGGCACGTTGGACCTTGTGTCGTCCACAGCCGCCGGCACGCTGCCGCTGTTCATCTCCAAGGCGACCATGCAGCTGCTGTTCACTGGCCTGGTGACCGTCGTCGTGCTGCCGCTGGTGCTGCTGTTTTTCAACACGGAGCTCAAGGGATTCGGACAGACCGCGGCCGCCCTCGGCCTCGGCTTGGTCGGCATGGCGACGGTGGGCACGCTCTGCTCGGCGCTGCTGGTGCACGTTCGCTTGCGCGAGGTGCTGCTGCCGCTGGTGCTGTATCCGACGGTCGCGCCGCTGTTGATCAGCGGGGTGAAAGTGACGTCGATCGCGCTCGCGGAGGGCGAAGGGACGGGCGATTGGCTGACCCTGATGTTGATCTTCGACTTGTTGTTTGTGGTAGCGTCGCCGTGGTTGCACGGGCGTGCGCTGCAGCGCTGATCGGCGACGCAGCTTGGCCAGATGCACCCCGGAACGAGTCGGCGACCTCGCGCGTGAATCGACCAGCACGCTGCACGGCTCCCGCGACAGAGCGCGCCCCGAACGCCCGGCCCATACCTTGCCTCAACCCTCATGACACGACGCGACAGCCCATGACGACGCCCACGATCAGCCCGACCACCTCACCCGAATCGCCCGAGTTGGCCGCAGCGCCGCGCGCGCCCGTGGCCATGGCGACCCGCGTACCGGTCCGCACGCCCGCCGCGCTGCTGGTGCTGCTCGGCGTCAGCCTCGCGCTCATCGAGGTCGCGCTCTGGTGGATCGCCGCGCGCACACCGTCCGACATCGTCCTCGGCCTCTCGCAGAAGATCTTCTACTTCCACGTCGGGTCCGCGTTCGCGATGCTGCTGTGCCTGACCAGCGCGTCATTCCTCAGCCTCGCTGACCTGCTCCGGCCCGATGATCGCGCCGACGCGTTGGCACAGAGCCTGCTGGAGGTTGGGGTCATCTTCGCGCTGTGCATCCTCACCAGTGGACCGCTGTGGGCGCGGAAGGCGTGGGGCATGTACTGGACGTGGGAGCCGCGGCTGACGCTGACGCTGCTCGTCACGCTGCTGGCGGTGTCTGTCATCGCGCTCCGTGCCATGTCGGCCGATAGCGGCACCGGTCGTCGCGTCGGCGCGGCCATGGCCGTCATGGGGGCGCCCGCGAGCTATCTCATCCACGTCGCAGTGAAGTGGTGGGGCGGCACACACCCGCAGGTCATCCAAGGCGGTGGGATTCAGAACGCCGACATGCGTATCGCGTTCTGGCTGGCCGTGTTCGGCCTCCTCACGTTTGCGGCGGCCCTGACCGCCACGCGGTACCGCGATCTACGACTGAAGCAGCGCGGCCGGGCGATCCGGCTCAACCTCTCCGCCCATCAACTTCGCCAACGACGCGCCTAGGCCGGCGGGCCGCTAGCCCGCGCCTCGATACCGCCGTCGCCCCCGACCCTGCTCCGGAGTCTCCACTATGTCTCACCTACGCGCCGCGCTGCTCCGCCTTACCGCGGCGACCCTGCTCAGCTTTGGCCCGGTCTGCGCCGCTGAAGCGTCAGCGCCTGCAGCGCCTCCAGCGGCCGCAGCTCCGACGTCAGCAAATCCAACGGCAGCGGGAGCGTCAGCGCCGGTCAGCACCTCGGCCAAGCGTGATCTGTCGCGCTACAAGGAAGAGAGAGTGCCCGGCGGAACGTTCATGCTCGCGGCCTACATGGTGATGTGGGCGTTGGTGGCTGGCTTTGTTGGACGCACCCTCCTTCGGCAGGCCAAGGTGGAGGCGGAGCTGACGGATCTCAGCGAGCGCGTCGACGTGCTCACAGGTCACGACGGAGACGCGACATGACAACGACGCACATCTTCTTCATCCCGGCGATGCTGCTCGTCGGCGCGATCGCAGGCTGGGTGCAGGGTCGCAAAATGCTGCTCGCCGAGCAGGAAGAGCAACGCGCCGCGGAGGCCCGCAAGGCCGCTCGCCGGGCCGAAAGCGCCTAGCGGAGAGGCTCAGGTCGTCGGTTCAGCATCCGGCTCGGGGCGTTTGCGGCGCGAAGCCTGCACGCCACCTCGCGTGCTGCCGGTCATACCAAGATCGCTCATCGTCACCATCTGTTTCTTGACCCGCGGGGTGTAGGGCTTGAGCCGCCACTGGATGTTGGCCGGCTTCACCTCAACGACTGGCTCTGCCTCCGTCCGCATGACGCGCGTCGTCACGGAGATCTGACCGACGCGCGGCAAACTCGTGATGCCGTCGATCAAGTCAGACTCGTGATCATCCCCAGCTGTCGCGTTGTCGCCGTCCGTGCCAGCCGCTGTCGTCGTATCCTTCGTCGCCATGCGATCTCCTCCACGATTCGACCCTAGCGGTCGTCGCGGCTGTACGTCTGCCCACTACCCACCACGGACGCGTTCTTGCGTGCGGCGAGACGCGCCGATCGGTCATCAATCTCGCGCTGATGCTCCACGAGCATCGGCATGAACGCATACAGCACACGCGTGGCGACCGGGTGGAACACGGCGCGCAGGCGTGCGAGGTGGTCGGTGTCGATGCGCACCACCTCAGCGTCGCGGCTCGCAAAGACTTGGTATGGCGCCTCGCGCTGATCGAGCAGGGACAGCAATCCGGCCGTCTGCCCGGCCTCGTAGCTGAACAGCTCACGGTAGATGCCCTCGCTCTCGACACGCACCGTGATGGTGCCTTCGGTCACGATATACAGCCACGTCGCCGGCGTATTCTGCTCTTGGATCACAGAGTTGCGTGAGTAGCGCCGGACCTGCGCATGACTGAGCAGCTCCGTCGCGGCGACGGCGCCCATGTCGCGGATCGCGTCGTTTCGTGTTGTTAGCCAGGGGATCAGGCGTGTGGCGTCCTGATCACGGCGCGTACGAAGATCGCTGCTCATGTGGGTCCTCCCTTGTGCCCTATGTTCGCCGGGGCAGTGCTAGCGCGCAAGCGCAGAATCAGGCGGGCTGTTGTGCGAACGCAGGATCAGGCGTGCGACGGCACGCAGCACCGAGGCGTCCGTCTCAAGCGCCTGCACACGTTGTAACGGAACCCACTGCACATCGTCGACCTCGTCCGTCTCTGCGAGGGTCCAGCGCTCGGCGCGATAGGCCATGCGCAGGTCAAAATGGGCGTGTGCGAGGTCGCCGCCATGAGCAGGGATCAGGTGAACGTCGACGTCGAATAGGCCCGTGTCTAGTGGCTGCAACGCCGTAATTCCGGTCTCCTCGGCGACTTCGCGGCGCGTGGCGGCGTCGACGCTGGGATCGTCGGCCTCGAAATGACCGCCAGGTTGGAGCCATCGCTGCAGCTTGCGGTGGCGGATCAACAGCAGCTGCGACTCGTCTGGGCTCAACACAAACGCGCTCGCGGTGAAGTGGCCCGGCGCGATCCACGCTCGCGAGAACGGGTCACCAGTGACGCCGGCCAGCCTGACCATCTGCGCCTGAAACGCCGCCTCCGCCGCGTCGGCGGTGGTGTAGTCAGCCAGCAGTCGCTGCGTGTCGGCGAGTCGGAGCGCCGCCGTCACGACCGGCGCTGTCGTGACACGCGCGCGGGCGTCGGCGGTCGGGTTCGTCGAAGTGCGCTGCGGTGTCATGGTCATCTCCGGTTGCGAAGATCAGCGTACCGCAGATTCGCGCGGCACAACCATCCCTGCGACGGTGCCCTGGCGCGGAGAACCGGGCTACGCTGCGGCCATGACAGAGACCAGCGCCGCCACATCGCCACCCCGCTCTTCACGCACAGGGCTAGCGTCGGTGCTGCTGGTCGCCGCGGCCACGTTCGCCCTGGTTGGGCCCATCGCCGGGGCGACGCGCTACGCAACTGGGGCGCCGCCGTGGGTCGCGTTGGGGGCGGCCGTGTGCGTTTGGTTGGGCATCGTCTGGCTGGGCGGGGCCTCGTTGCTAGGCGCCTGGCTGCGAGGCGCCGGGCGAGGCCGATTCAGGGCGGGATCGCGCGGCCGCGCAGCCTGTCGCACGTCCGATGCCGTGGCGCTGCCAACCCTGATTCTCGTCACCGCCTGGGTGACTCGACGTGCCATGGCGCTGCCAGGATTCGACGATCTCGCCACGATCGGCGGCGGCGACGCAGGCAATCACCTCGCCATCGCGAGCGCGTGGGCGACGACTTTGCCCCGAATCTACCTCGGGTTTAGCGGCGAACATGCGCTGCTCTTTGGGCTCGATCGGGGTCTACGCCACGACATCGTGCACGCCTTGAGCGACGCCCACCGCCTCGGTCTCTGGAGCGGCCTCGCCGGGCTCGCTGTGGCCGGCTGGGGCGTGCTGAGACGGCGAAGCGAGACGGCCGGACGGACGAGCCCGCCGCGGTGGCGCTCGGCCATCGGCTTGGCGATGGCCGCGACCGCCGCGACGATCGTCACGTGGCATAGCCTCGATCGGACGACGCTGCTGCTCGCGCACTACCTGCAGGTCGAGGGCTTCTTCCCGCACGCGTTCGCCTTGGCCCCACTCGCGTGGCTCTTCGCCGCCGCGGTGTGGGTGCGACCGTGGGTGGCGCGCACCGCGGCCCTGGCCATCGGCGTGGTGCTGCTCCGGTTCACCTACGGGCTGCAGCTCGGCGACGCGCTGCTCGGCTGCAGTGTGCTCCTGGGCGCTGAGGCGGTGAGAGCCGGGACGGGTCGACGCAGGTGGATCCAAGCCACCGGCTCGCTGGTGACCGCCGCGGCCGGCGTCGTTGCCCTGCTGACGCTGTGGGGCCGCCGCCTCAAGCCCGGCGGCGTGCAGCACTTCGACCCAACCACCGTGTTGATCGCGCTCGCCTTGCTCGCGGTGCCCCTGCTCGGCCTGCTGGCGCTCGGTTGGCTGGCTCCACGACGCGCCGTCGATGCCAGCGACCCTGATGGCGACGCCTCGCAGCGGCGACCAGCGGAGGCCGTCGCGGTGCCAGATGAGCTCTCCGCGACGGCGCGGGTGGCGTGGCTGGGTCTCGGCTTTGTGGCGCCGAGCCTGCTCATGCTGGTCGTCACCCTTGATTTGCCGGCGTCTCAGCGCGGCTACTACCTGTGGAAGTACCCCATCACGCCGCTCATGGTGCTCGGTGCGTTCACGCCGATCGCGGCGGCCGTGGGGCTGCAACGCGCCGCCATGACGCGGGGGCGACGCGCTTGGCTGGCGATCGCGATCGCGGCGGTCGGCCTGACCGCCGCCTGGCAAGGCGCGACACGGGCAGCGCAGGCCAACCCCTTCGTCACCGCGACGTGGCAGGAGCGGCACACCGCGTCACAACCGATGCAGCACCTCCAGCCCTTGCTCGACCGACATGTCCTGCAGTTCATCGCCCATCAGGTCACCGCCCCCGGCCGCCAGCTCGCCGCGTTTGTGCACGACAAGTGGCCGCTCTACAACGCGACGATCTCGGCCTCGCAGATGTGGCGGCCGTCTGAGCTCGAGCGTGCACCCCAGATTCAGGTGCAGCGCTTTTCTGCGTTTCAGGCGGGCGCCGAACCGGGGCCCGATCGCTGCGTCGTATGGATGGCCACCCCCGCCCGATTTCAGCGTCTGGTGCGCAGCCACCGTCAGCGCGAGAGCCCGCTGGCCGATTGGCTGGTGCGGTGGCAGCACGATCCGCGGCGCGTGTGTGAGTCGTATACGCCGCACTGGAGCGCGGTGGTGAGCGCCCGGTTGCTGGGGCACACGCTCGACGATGGTCACGGCCACGCGCGCCTGTCACGCTACTTGCCGACCATCGAGCGGGTGTGTGTGTTGTGTGGCCCATGACCGGTAGCGGGGCTCGCTGACGAGAGAAAGCGCAATCAGCCCTTGCGCCGGGTGTGCAGGCCCGCTACCAACACCCGCTCCACATGCTGGGGGCGCCGCGCGGTACTGGGCCGCACGGCTGAGATGCACCCCTCGAACCTGATCCGGATCATGCCGGCGGAGGGAAGCAAGATGACTTCTACAAGTAACGGAAAACCCGACCATACGGGCACACACGCGAGCACGGTGAGCTCTGGTCTGGACGCGATCGGCGATCAGGTTGTGGGCGCACGCGCCGCCGAGCGACAAGACGCGATCGGACCCGTGGAGAGCCACTTCCCCAACTCGTGCAAGGTCACGAAGGGCGAGCTGGCCGTGCCGTTTCGGGAGATCACGCTCTCCGATGGCACCCGCTGTGAGGTGTACGACACCACCGGGCCCCAAGGCATCGACCCGCGCGTCGGGCTGCCCAAGCGGCGGCAGCCCTGGGTAGCGGCGCGTGCAGGCGTGGCGCGACCGACGCAGATGTACTTCGCGAAGCAGGGCATCATCACCGAAGAGATGCAGTTCGTGGCGCTGCGTGAGGGCATGGACGCCGAAGAGGTGCGCAGTGAGGTCGCCCGCGGCCGCGCCGTGATCCCGGCGAATGTGCATCACCCGGAGCTGGAGCCGATGATCATCGGGCGCCACTTCCTCACCAAGATCAACGCGAACATCGGCAACTCCGCGGTGACGAGCAGCATCGAGGAAGAGGTCGAGAAGCTGCAGTGGAGCGTGCGCTGGGGCGCCGACACGGTGATGGATCTGTCGACGGGTAGCGACATTCACGCCACCCGTGAGTGGATCGTGCGCAACAGCGCGGTGCCGATCGGGACAGTGCCGATCTACCAATGCCTCGAGAAAGTGAACGGAAAGGCCGAAGATCTCACGCTTGAGCTGTTCTTGGAGACGTTGGAGGAGCAGGCGCAGCAGGGGGTCGACTACTTCACGATCCATGCTGGCGTGCTGATGCGCTACATCCCGCTCACCGCGAATCGGCTGACTGGCATCGTCAGTCGTGGCGGCTCGATCATGGCGAAGTGGTGCTTATCCCACCACAAAGAGAACTTCCTCTACACCGGGTTTCGCCAGATCTGCGAGCTCATGGCGAAGTACGACGTGACCTTCAGCCTGGGCGATGGGCTGCGTCCCGGCTGCATCTCCGACGCCAACGACGCCGCGCAGATGGGCGAGCTGAAGACGCTCGGCGAGCTGACCAAGATCGCTTGGGAGTATGACTGCCAGGTGATGGTGGAAGGCCCCGGTCACGTGCCGATGCACAAGATCAAAGAGAACATGGACGAGCAGCTGCGGCTCTGCCACGAGGCGCCGTTCTACACGCTTGGGCCGCTGACGACCGACATCGCGCCCGGATACGACCACATCACCTCCGCGATTGGCGCGGCGATGATCGGCTGGTATGGCACCGCGATGCTCTGCTACGTGACCCCGAAAGAGCACCTCGGGCTGCCGAACCGGGATGACGTGAAAGACGGTGTGATCACGTACAAGATCGCCGCACACGCGGCTGACTTGGCCAAGGGGCATCCCGGCGCGCAGCGGCGTGACGACCTGCTCAGCAAGGCGCGTTTCGAGTTCCGCTGGCAGGACCAATTCAACCTCAGCCTCGATCCGGTGACGGCGAAGTCGTTTCACGACGAGACCCTGCCGTCGGACAACGCCAAGACAGCCCACTTCTGCTCCATGTGTGGACCGCATTTCTGCAGCATGAAGATCACGCAAGACGTGCGCGACTATGCGGCGACTCACGGCATCAGCGCTGAAGACGCGCTGACGGTGGGGATGGAGGAGATGTCGGATCGTTTTGCCGAGGAGGGCGCGGAGGTCTATCTGACGCCTGAGGCTGTCGCCGCTGGCACGACCACCCCGCGGTCGGCCGGCATCGCCACAGGCGGCGCCGCTCCCCTAGCCGCACCGGAGGATTGATGCGCATCGCGACGATTGCTGGGCTGCGCTTGGCGCTGATGGTCGGAGTGGCGGGCTGCGGAGGCGGTCAGAGAGCCAGCGTGGCCGCGCCGAATAGGCCGAAGACCGCACCTGCACACGCGGCTCAGGCTGAGCCGGTGACGGCGACGAAGGCTGAACCGGCGCACGTGGCCAAGGCCGCAGAGGTGGCAGAGAAGCCGCCGGCGCCGCTTTCGCCCGGGGAATCCAGGCCGCCAGCTGGTCACAGCGAACACCGCGAGCAGATGTTGGCGCACGGCCACGGGGCGGACCACAAGGTTCACAGCGCGAATCATCGGTTCAAGGACGCGGCCAAGTGGGCCAAGATCTTTGAGTCGGAGAAGCGGGACGCTTGGCAGAAGGGAGACGCGGTGGTCGCGAGCCTAAAGCTCGGCAAGGACGCGCGTGTGGCGGACGTGGGCGCAGGCACCGGCTACTTCACGGTCCGCTTCGCGCGGCAGCTGCGGTCGGGCGTTGTGTACGCTGTCGACATCGAACCGACCATGGTGGCCTGGGTGGTGAAGCGCGCCCAACGCGAGCGACTGGAGAACGTCGTCGGCGTGGTGTGTACCGCGTCATCGGCCAAGCTGCCGGGCGCGGTGGACGTGATCTTCGTCAGCAACACCTACCACCACATCGGCGAGCGACCGAGCTACTTCACCAGGCTGCACCGCAAGCTGCGCAACGGTGGCCGCGTCGTGATCGTCGACTTCAAGATGGGCAAATTGCCCGTAGGTCCGCCGGATTCGCACAAGATCGCGCCGGATCGCATCATCGCTGAGATGACGACCGCAGGCTATCGCTTGGTGCGCCGCGACGACACAACGCTGCCGTACCAGCACTTGTTTGAGTTCGTCGCCAAGTGACCCCAGGGGTCCAGCTACCCAAGCACGCAGCGACGCACGGACGCCACGTTCGTCGTGGCTAGGCGCCTGTCCTGCATCGGCATGCGGGTCACTGAGGTCGGCTAGCGTCCGCAAATCCAGGCGTTCCGCTACTTCGCGCAGCCGCCTTTGGGCAGCTCTCCGCCCACGACTACGTCAAACCGCGCGACCACCGGCTCGCCGTGCACGCGCGCGATCGCCAGCAACGCGGTGCTACCTGTGGCCTGTGGCACAAACACCGCGGCGGTCTCCTTGGGCAGTTTCGTGAGCACGGTCGCCGCGTTCGCGTCAGTCGCCGCTGGTGGCGTGACGAACTGCACGTCGTCCAGGCCGGGGCGCAGCACGACGTAGGTCACCAGCGTCGGCGCGGGTGGCGCGACGGCCTTCACGTCCGGATGTGCGATGGGCTTCGCGGCCGATTTCGCCTGCGCGTCGACCTTGTCTGCGACCAGGGGCTGCAGCGTCAACGGCTTGCCGCGTCGCGTCCACGTCGTCGCGATCCCTGTGGGTGTGCATACGTCGATCAGCGGGTTGCCGAGCAGCTTCGCCTGTAGGCCTCGCGGCCCCTTCCACGTCTCCTGCGCGCCTCCGGGCGGTCCGTCCGGCAGTCGCTTGCCCTTCACATTCACATACGACGGCATCATCACGCGCGCGCCACCCACCGGTTGAAACACGAACAGCAGGATGTGCGGCCCCGCGTGGGGGAACGTCACCGCGAAGGTGTGCGTCGCGCCATCGGTACCGTTGAGCTTGGCCGGCGCCAGCGTGCTGACCCACGACAGGTCGGTGCGGGCCGCGATCAGGATCAGGGGCGACCCCGCGACGGGCACCAGGGCCTTGATGGGTCGGCCGCCGTCTTCGATCGCCGTGGCCCGCACCGTGGACGGTTTACCCGCGGTCGGCAGGGCAAAGTCGGCGCTGCCTGCGTCGGAGAAAAACAGGGCAACGGAGTCCTCTCGTTTCGTCACTGTCGCGGCGACGGGCAGCGCCACTACGGCCTTCGGCGGCGTGGGGCCGTCAGCGGGGCCAACGATCGGCTTGGCCGCTGACGCTGGCGCCAGCGGATGCGCTGCAGCCGGGAGATCAGGTTCAGCCTTGGCGGCCGTCGCCGGCGATTTCGCGGGTTTTGCGGGTTTTTTGGTGCCGCATCCGATGGACGTGATGGCGGCGCAGAGGGCAACCATCGGGACAATGAGACGCATGAGCAGCTCCTGGGTCAGTGCGCTGGCCGCGGTCATCGCGGCGTCCGCGGCCTGACAGTGCCTCGAACTGACTAGAAGCGGAACAACGCAGTCACGCCTGCGCCATCAGCTGGCCCAGTGGGTAGCAACGCGGCGGGCAGCAGGGCGGTTCGCGCAGCGCCGTCGCCGCGCATCGCCCACCACGCGGCGACGCCGGCGCCCACGGCGCCGACACCCACGAGCCCCCAGCCAACGCCGCGATTCAGCGAGATGGCCGCGCGGTCGTCGACGAGCTTGTCGCTGCCGCCCGAATAACCGTAGTCCCCCTTGGCCTCGGCGGCGTCCACGTCGGTCGCGGCGCTGCTCGCCAGATAGATCAGCGCGCCACCACCGATCATCGCGACGACACCGCCCACACCGACGGCCGCGGGAAGCGCCAGGGAGCGAGGACTCCCGACCTGAATCGCAGCGTCAGATTCGAATGTGGGCACCGCTGGTGTGGCTGCCGAGGCCGCTGCGCCGGTCGCTACCGGTGGGCTCGACGAATCGGCGCCCGCGACGCGCTTGTCGGCGCCCGCGACGCGCTTGTCGGCGCCGCTGGACGCGCCAGACGCGGCCCCAGCTGTCGGCACCATCGGCGCTCGCCCCATGGCCGCCGCCGGCTCCTGTTCCGCCACCATTCGGGCTTCAAGGCGGGCGATCCGTGTCTTGGCGTCTTCGCGGAGCTTGGGTGTCGATGCACGCTCGAGGTAGCGCTTGAAGCAGTGCAGCGCCCGGCTGTGCATGCGGGCCTCTTCGTAGGCGCGCCCAGCGTTGCGGAGCCGGATCAGCTTAGCGGAGTCAAGGGCATAGGCCTTCTCAAACAGCTCCGCCGCGTCGCGGTACTTGTGCTGGGCAAAGAGCTTCGCGGCCTTGTCGCTCATCTTCTTGGCGCGATGCTTGATGCTCGCCTCAGCGTGCCGCGGCGTCGCGGTCAGGCCCACGCTCAGCGCCACGCTCATGGCCACGACTACGGTCATCCGACTCATTGCGTGTCTCTCCTAGCTGCTCGCGCGGGGACCGGCCTCACAGCGCAGCGTCGCCGTCGAAGGACTCAGGCTTGGCGCGTGATCCGCGTCTCGGTTTGGCGGCGCGTTTGGCGGGTGCGCTGGCCTTCGGCGCTGGCGCGCGTGTCGCCGCGACGTGCGCCTTGGTCGGCGGAAAAGCGACGTAGGCGGTGACCGACTGCGCGTCTGGGAGGTCAGAACGGAATCGCACGGTCTTCGCCACGGCGGCGATGCAGGCGCCGAGCGCGCCTTCGCCGGACTCGCCGTTGACATCGACGCTGGTGACGATGCCCTTGGTGTCGACCTTGATGTCCATCGAGATGCGGCTCACGGCCTTGCCTGGGATGCCGTGTTTGTGAACACACCGAATCATCGCGGCGTCCTTTCGATCGAGGGCTTTGTCGATCTCCTTGGTGCTCAGCGGTTCGTTCTTGCCGCCAACGCCCTTGTAGCGCTCGGCGTGAAACTTGTCGGTCTCGGCGCGCAGGGCGGAGTCCTGCTTGAGTTTGGGTTTCTCCCGTTCCCGCGTGCCGATACGCGCGGCGAGCGGCTCCCGCACCGTCGTGCCGACTTTGGCCTGGAGGTCCGTGGCCACCGCCTCCAGCACGTCGGCGGGTTTGTCACCCTTGCTGGCTGTCCAGAACCACCAGCCTCCGCCGGCGAGCGCCAAGATGACCAGGGTCGCCATCACGAATCGGCCGCTGCCCGAGCTGCGATCAGGGATACCGTCGGATCGATTCCGGCTCGGTCGTGAAGGCGTCGACGGCACCAGCGAAGGTTGTGCGGCGCCCTTGACGAGGCGTGTATGCAGACCCGGATCTCCGCCTCCGCCGGGCGCATCCGCGCTGTGCTGCCCAGCGTTTGGGTCAGCCTGCTTGGCTTCGCTCGGCGTCTGTTGCGTTGACGTCTCGGGCGGATCTTTGCGTGTGTGGGTGTCGAGCTGCACGAGCGCCGGCGCCGGAGTCGGGGCCGGGGCCGGTGCCGACGTGGCGGCGACTGGCACCAGCTTGCCCGTGTCGATGCGCAGCGTCTGCGCCTGCTGCGCCGCTTGACCACGGAGCGCAGCGCCGGCGGCCTGTGCGGTCAACGCCGCGGGTCCGGGTGGTTGGGGTGGCGACCGATTCTCCGCCGTGGCGGCCTCACCTGTCGCCTCCGTCGGCGGCATGCCCAACCCGCCAGGTTCGTCCGCGGCCGGCACAGGGATCGCCCGAAACTTGGCCGAGACCGCGCGGCCCCGCTCCGCAACGGCGCGGCCGGCGCCCTCGAGCACCGCTTCGAGCGCGGCGCGCATGTCGTCTGCATCCGAGAAGCGGTCCCAAGGGTCCTTGGCGAGGCTACGCATCACGACGTCGTTCAAGCCGGCTGGCAACGGCGCCGCGAGTCGCTCCTGCACCGCGACCGGCGCCTCCTGCAAGTGCTTGACGATCATCGCCATCGCCGAGGACGCTTTGAACGGCACCGAGCCCGTGAGCGACTCGTAGATGATGATACCGAGACTATATAGGTCCGACCGGCCATCGAGCGGCTCGGCGCGGCCCTGCTCCGGGCTCATATACTTCGGCGTCCCGACGGCAAACCCGGTCTTGGTCAGGTCATGTTCCGGATCGTCGCCCTCGTAGCTCTTGGCGATTCCGAAGTCGATCAGCTTCACAAAGTCAGGTTCACCGTGGATATCGCACAGGAAGATGTTGCCTGGCTTCAGATCGCGGTGCACAAGCCCGGCGGCGTGGGCTTCGGACAGGCTCTTCAGCACACCGATTGCGATGTGGATGACACGAAATGGGTCCAGCGGCGCGTTGGCTTTCACCACGTCGGCCATCTCCTGACCGTTCAACCGCTCCATCGCCATATACAGCTGTTTGTCGGGCGTTTGGCCGAAGTCAAAGACACGCACGGTGTTGGGGTGCGTGAGCTGGCAGGCCGCCTTCGCTTCGTTGAGAAAGCGCCGCAGCTGCACCGGATCCTGCGCCATGTTCGCGCGCAACACTTTGACGACGAGCTCTTGGCCTGTGAGCGAGTGTCGGGTCGCATAGACGGCACCAAATCCGCCCTTGCCGAGCAACGCATACAACTCGTAGCGATCGCCCAGCGTTTTGCCGACGAGTTCAAGGTCTGGATCCGGGGGATAACTGATGATGGCCGTCGCCTCCGCTTATGCTGCTGGCGACCATGCTAGCTCGGCAAAGCGTGATGCGACAACCACGTCGCGGCCGGTTCTGGCGGCGTCTGCAGGTTTGACGCCGGCATCGTGACGCGCGGGTCGCGGCGTGATAGTCGATCAGGCCAGATTGGCGTCCTGATGGCGCGGACAGAGGAGGCACCATGACCACGGCAAGTGAGCGTTACGACGTTATCGTGATCGGCAGTGGCATCGCCGGGTTGACGTTCGCGCTTGAGTTGGCCGACTCGGCGCGGGTGGCCGTCCTGACCAAACGGACGTTGGCCGACACCAACACAGCCCTGGCACAAGGCGGGTTTTCGGCCGTCGTCGGTGACGATGATCAGTTCGATCTTCACGTGCAGGACACGCTCGTGGCTGGCGCCGGTGTCTGTCGAGAAGACGTCGTGCGCATGGTCGTGGAGTCCGGCCCCGAGGCGGTCCGGCGCCTGGTTGAGCGAGGCGTGAAGCTCGACCGTAACCCCGACGGCAGCCTTCAGTTGACGCGGGAGGGCGGCCACAGCCGGCGCCGTGTGACGCACGCACGCGACGCCACGGGCTGCGCGATCCAAGACGCGCTGACGCTGCGAGTTCAGGAACACGCCCAGATCGAGGTGTTTGAGCATCACCACGCCGTCGATCTCATCACCCGCGCACGGTCCGCGAAGGGGCGGGGCATCGGCCTGCCTGGCAGCCGAGAAGACCGTGTTTTGGGCGTCTACGCGCTAGACACCACGACTCAGACGGTCCGCGCGTTGGCGGCCCCAGTGGTCTGTCTGGCTACCGGAGGAGCCGGGCGGGCCTATGTCTATACCTCGAACCCGAAGGTGGCGACCGGGGACGGCGTCGCCATGGCGTACCGCGCCGGCGCGCGCATCGCGAATATGGAGTTCTTTCAGTTCCACCCCACCCTGCTCTTTCATCCCACGGAGAACAGCTTCCTGATCTCCGAGGCGCTGCGAGGCGAGGGCGGCATCTTGCGGACGGCCGACGGCGAAGCCTTCATGGCGCGATACCACCCGCTGAAGGACCTCGCGCCGCGCGACATCGTCGCGCGGGCCATCGACCGTGAACTCAAGACGCGCGGCGACGAGTCGGTGTTTCTCGACATGACGCATCTGCCAGCTGCGTTTCTGGAGAGCCACTTCCCGACCATTCACGCGCGCTGCATGAGCGTCGGCATCGACATGCGCACGCATCCCATCCCGGTCGTGCCTGGGGCCCACTACATGTGCGGCGGCGTGCAGGTCGACATGGACGGACGCTGCAATCTGCATGGCCTGCTCGCGATCGGCGAGGTCTCCTGCACGGGGCTGCATGGGGCAAACCGGCTGGCGTCCAACTCCCTGCTCGAAGGCGCGGTCTACGCCGTGCGTGCGGCACAGGCTGCGCGGACGCTCTTGAAGGAGACCGCGTCGCCGCCGCTGTTGGACGTGCCGTCGTGGGATGCAGGGGACGCACGCAGCCCCGACGAGCACGTCGTGATGAATCACTGCTGGGACGAGATCCGAAGTTTGATGTCGAACTATGTCGGCATCGTACGCAGCAATCTCCGACTGCGTCGCGCTGAGCGTCGCCTCGAGTTGCTGTATGGCGAGGTGCGCGAGGACTACTGGCGCTTCCTGCTCTCGGCGGATCTCATCGAGCTACGCAACCTCTGCACAGTCGCGCTGCTGATCGTGCGGAGCTCGATGATTCGGCAGGAGTCGCGCGGTCTGCACTACAGCATCGACTACCCCGAGACCGACGACTTGAACTGGCGCCACGAGACGGTGTTGCGGCGGCCTGCGTACGAGTGAGCTGCGGGGGCACCAAAAATCCATCCCGCGTTCCGCCGGCTACCCAGATGGGGTTGCCTGTCGCGGACCGCGCCTGCCCAATGTCTTGACTACTCGCCGACCTTACGCACGGGTTTTTGTGACGACAAGTCGTCGCCACACAAAAAGTTTCACACTTCTCACAACATAAGGAAGATACGCTGTAAAAAACTTAGTCCGAGTTCGTATCAGCGACGCCTTCAACCTGCGCGGTCGCCCAGGCGGAATAGGCCGCGGCCACGTGGGCGGTTGGCAGCGCGATGATCTCGGGCACATCGTAGGGGTGCAAAGCCGCGAGCGCCGCCATCAAGGCTGCAGTGTTGCGAACGGGGACTTTGATGAGCAGCAGCTGCTCCTCGTCGCGCTGAATCGCGCCCTCCCAGCGGTACGTGCTCACCACGCCAGGCAAGATGCTGACGCAGGCGGCGAACCTGCCTTCCACCAACGCGCTGGCGAGGCCATCGGCGGCGGCAGCGGGGCAGCTCGTGAGCACGACCCGCATCTCAGCGACCCTTGGTGAGACGGGCGACCAGCTGCCCCATGACCGTGCGGCACTCGACCGAAAACCAGACATCGACCAGCGCCTCCAACTGCGCGGCTCGTTGCGTCTCCATCGCCGCGGCGCGCGCCCCGCGGAGCGCAGACTTGGTCAGGCGACGGGCGATGGGAGGGACGGAGAGTCGCCGTGTCAGCTCGTCGATCGCCGCTTGCCGCACGTCAGCCTGCGGCACCAGCTCGTCGATCAGACCGATGGCGAGCGCCTCATCTGGCCCGACCATTCGGCCTAGTTGTAGGTTCCGCTCGGCGGTTCGCTGGCCGACCAGCGCGATGTACGGTGCCGCCAGCCACTCGGGCACCGCCAAGCCGACGGCGACCTCGTTGAGGCCGATTTTGTAGTGTCCCTGGGCCATCACCCGATGGTCGCACAGCATGGCGAGCACGCATCCACCGGCCGGGGCGTGGCCTTCGATCGCGGCGACGGTGACGAGCGGAGAACCGTAGAGCCGCGGGATCAGTCCGCCGAAACGCGCCCAGAAATGGGTGACCGCCGCGCGATCCCGGGCCTGCAAGTCGACGACGTCCAGCCCCCCAGAGAACATCCCAGGGTTGCCCGTCAGCAGCAGCCCGTGAATCTCCGGGTCCGCCTCCAGCTCGTCGAGCGCGGCGTGCAAACCATCCACCAAGCTGAGTTCTAGGGCATTTGCGGGCGGCCGAGCCAGTCGCACCTCCGCCCAGGGGCCGTGTCGTGTGCAAATCACGGACATCGAATCGCTCATCTCACCTTCAGCTCCTCGGCGCCTCGCGCCCTCCGTGTCTCGCGCCGGACCCTATCAGAACTGAAAGCGTGGCATCGCCCGGCGCGGCGGCAAAAAAAGGGGCGAACCTTGCCTCGCGCGACTACGCTTCGGCCATGGACCACTTACGCCAAATCCTGCGCCATTTTCCTGTGCTCGAAGCTGACCGCGCCGAGGTGTCGCTCCGACCCATGGCGGGCGGCCTCATCAACGACACGTTCGCGGTCGGCGACGACTGGGTGTTGCAGCGTCTGCACCCGATCTTCGCGGCGGAGGTGAATCACGACATCGTCGCGCTCACCGCCCACCTCGCCGCCGCCGGTGTGGTCACGCCGCGGTTGGCCCTTGCGTCGAGCGGCCAGCCGTTCGCGGAGGTCCAGGGCCCGCGTGACGCTGGCGTGGGAGGGGTGTGGCGGCTGATGGGACGCTTGCCGGGGCGGACGCTGCATCGCTTGGAGAGCCCGGCGCAGGCCGCCTCCGCCGGCGAGTTGGTCGCGCGCTTTCACGCCGCGTTATCGGGCGTCGCGCACACGTTTCGATTCAGTCGCCCCGGCGCTCACGACACGCCCGCTCACATGCAAGCGCTGCAAACCGCGGTGCTCACGCTGCCTGCCCACGCGCTCTACGACCCTGTCGCGGCGCTCGCTGAGCAGATCGACGCGCTGTGGTCCCTGCACGAGGGCGCGCCGTCGCTCCCGCTCCGCATTGGCCACGGCGACCTCAAGGCGAGCAATCTGCTGTTCGATGAACGTGGCGCCAACGCCACCGCGATCCTCGATCTGGACACCATGGCGTGGATGACGATGGACGTCGAGTTGGGCGATGCGCTCCGATCTTGGTGCAATCGCGCCGCCGAGGATGCGCCGACTCCGGCGCTCGACGTCGACGTCTTCGCCGCGGCGATGCGCGGATATGCGGGCGGGGCGCGGCGCTGGATCACGGGAGATGAGCGAGACGCCATCGTCTCTGGGCTCCTGCGTATCAGCACGGAGCTGTCGGCGCGGTTCGCCGCGGACGCCCTGCGCGAGTGCTACTTCGGCTGGAATCCAGACGTCGCGCCTTCGCGTGGCGTGCACAATTTGATGCGCGCTCGCAATCAGCTCCAATTCGCGCAGCAGGTGGCGCTTGCCCGGCCAAGACTCGAGCGGCTGGTGCGAGAAGCGTTCGCGGCCGCAGCGTGACTCACGGTTCGAGTGAGGCCACTTCGGCGATGTCGAGCGGCGGCGGGGGCGGGGTGAGCGGCAAGGCTGGCCACTGGGGTGCGGGTTCGAGCGTCGACGGCGTCGCGGCGACCTCGGACACCGCGGCCTCGGACGGCGCGGCCTCGGACAGCGCGACCGCCGCCTGCATGGCCTCATCCAGCGCGACCTCGCTCGCATGCAGCGCGTCAGCGCCGATCTCGACGATGATCGGGTCGTGATGTCGCCTCGCGCGACGCAGTGCCGCGTCCACCGCGTCAATCATCGCGCCGGCATGCAGATGGCGCGTCGCTTCGATCACGGCGTTGGTCAGGCGACCACTGCGCAGGGCTCGGCTGAGCACTGCGGAGGAGAGCAGCGGGGCGATGGTCAGCAGCATCCACGGCAGGCAGGCGGGGTTGAGGGCGATGGCCTCAAGCACCTCGGGACGACTGAGCCAACGTGGGCGCAGCAGCATCGCCCAAAGCGCATACGGGTGCTGCGGCCGCAGCGCCATCAGCCGCACGGCGTCGAGATCTCGCAGCCTCGGATTGCCGGCGAGCAGCGTCACGACCGACGGGTGCGTCTCCACCAGCAAGGGCAGCAGCACAGAGCGCTTCGAGCTGCGGGCGCGCTCCCGGCGCACGCCGAGCGACAGGTGTTCGATGGCGATGTTGGGCGCCAGCATGCGCTCGTCGCCCCGGTCGGGCAGCCGCCACAGCTCGCGGAACAGAGTCGCGGTGTAGTGGGCGTCGAGGCGTTGCGCCGCGCCGATGATCCGAGCCACGCAGACGGCGCTTGGCCAGTCTCGTCGGGGTTCCTGCACGAAGGGACCCGCCTCC
>CALENB010000483.1 GCA_937910235.1 uncultured Myxococcales bacterium
CTGACGCCGGGGGCGGCCGGCGCCTCCGTCGAACCACCCGTCGGGCCGCGGGCGACCGCTGTCGCCGTGGTCTGCGCGCTCGTCGCGTTCGCGGCACCCGCGACCGCGCTCGCCCGTGCGTCACGCGCTGACGCGTCGGTCGCGACGCCAGCGCCCCACCCGATCCAGACGCCAACAAAAAGCCCGATAAACAGGGCGCCGATGCCGGGTAGCCAGCGCTGCCAGCCGTGTTGTGGGCTCGCGCCACCCAAGAGGTCAGCCATGCTGATACTGGAGCCGCCACCGCCACCGCCACCGCCATCGTCACCAAAACTGGCGACGGATCCGGCCTGACCAACCGCAGCAGAGGTCGTGAGGTGCAAACCGCCTGCGATCAGCGCCACAGCGAGCCAAGTCCGCACGTCCGCCTCCGAGACGCTTGGCAGCGTCGCGTCTGGGCGCACGACCAGCACATCGGCCACGGCGCCGTCACACCGCACCGTGGCGCGGGCCACGTGCGGACCGTCCAGCGCGTAGAGCGCCCCGCCGTGCGCGACGGCTTGGGCCGGCGCCTCGCGCTCCAACGTGCCGAGCACATCGGCCTCCGCGCCGTAGCGTTCAAGCCCCACGCCTCGGACGACACACGGTCGTTCGACGAGGAGCGGGCCCTCGGGACGCAGCACCACTACGTAGAATCCGCGCTGCGAATCACCCACCGATCACCTCCTGATCTTGCGCCGCGTGGCGGCTCGACGCGCGAACGGTCACGCTTGGCGCGACCGTCGCGCGAACGCTGACCGATGCCATCGGGAGCGAGGCAAAGGCGAGACCGAGGGCGGGTAACAAGGCCTTGCGGTCGCGCGCGGCGGTGAGACGCAGGCAGCGGGATACCGGATGGGCGGGCGCGGCTGCCACGTCGTCGCCGGTGTCCGTATCGGCGCTGCCACGTGCTGCGGGCACTCCGGGTCCTGCGCCGACGATACGCGCGAGGCGCATGGCCAGCACCGAAGCCAACGGACCCTGGGCGCGCAGCGTCGCCTCTCCCAGCGTGAGCAAGCCATCGACCCAGCGCGCGGCGTCGTCTGATGCGAGTCGCCGCGGGTCCGCCTCAGCCCAGCGCAGCGCGTCGTGCAGTCGCACGGGCTCAAACAGCTTCGCCAGGCCCATCTCCACACCCAGCTGCCACCAATACAGCCCAGCGTCAGCGCCGGTCGCCTCCGCCTCCAAGGCCCGCTTGCAGGCGCCCACCAGCTCCGGCGGGATGACCTCACGTTGGGGGCCGAGCGCCAGCATCGCCAGATCGGGCGCCGCGATCATCGTGAGCGGCGGATGCCGCCAGAGCAGCCCGTTCTCCGTCGCGAAGATCCCGTAATCCTCGGGGTTGGCGCCTTCGACCGGGACCTCCTGGGGCGAGGCTTGACGCAAGTGGTGGGGGAGCCCGAGAGCATCGAGCTGCCGCGCCACGGTGGCGAGCGTGCCGAGCGGAATGTTGCGGTGAACCGTGTGCAAGGTGTGCACCACCTCGGCGACTTCGCCCGCGTTCGCCGCGCTGAGCTGCCCCTCAGTCAGTCGGCCGAGAAAGGGCAGCGGCGGTACGAGGGCCTGCACCGCGCGCCAGGCTGAGTCGGAGCCTTCGAGCCAGAAGTAGAGCTCCCAGTCCCGGGCGTCGAGCTCGCGGTCCCAGTCGACAGTCAACAGCGCGACGCGATGGGCGCCGGTCGATCGGACGTCGCCGGTGTGCCCGCCGGTGAGGCGCTCCGTGAGATCTGGGGGCGCTTCGTACACGGCGCAGCGCCGACCGAGATCGGCGCGGAGCCGCTCCGCGATCGGGTGGCTTGTTGCGAGCGCCCGCCAGGCCTCGGGCGTGATCGGCACGGCCGCGCCGCCTTCGGCACACCACACCAACAGCGCCGCCAGCTCGTCGGGTTCCGGTTCCCTGTCGCCAAAGGTGAGCACACGAGCGTCGGGCTCCTCAGGCGACAACCGCACCACCGGCCCCGTGATCCCAGGCTCTTCGCTCTGCGCGAGACGCTGGAGGCGGTAGATCTCGCCCTCCGGCGTGCACAACAGCACCGCGCGCTCTTCCGAATCGAAGCGACGCAATAGATCAGCCGCACGGGCCACGTCGGCCGGAACGCGGGGCGCCTCGTGTGGCCACGACGCGCCGGCGGCGGCGACGGCGCGCTCGAAGTCATCGGGCTGGCGAACCCAGTGCGCGGCGGCGCCGCCCGCGGCGGGGCGATACTCCCAGGAGAGCGGTGTTGTCACGAGCGGCGCTCCTTGCCGATGAGGCCTGATTCAAGCCGTTGCGCGCGGTTGTCGGGTTCCGTGCGGCCGGAGGGTACGGCATGGGGTGGGGTGGGATCCAGCGGCCACCGCGATCGTCAGCTCGACGCGCGAGAAGGCGTCGACGAGCTGGTGGCGCCGCGATTTCGGTGGCAGCGTCAGCATGGGTAGGGCATGGTGGCGTCGCCCTGCAGCTTCGTATCTAGCGGTCCGGCTCTTGAGAGAGCTTATGTGTTGTGGGCGTCAGCGCTGGCCGTGCGCACCCAGCAAGGCGAGGAGGCCTCCTGGTGGAACGGAGCGACCCGGGACCCAGCACACATCACGACGCGAACGCCGAGACCACACGCTCGGCATTCCTGCCATTGTGGGTCAAGGAACGCATTGAGGCCGCTGGCTGCGAGGTCGTTGCGCCAACCGCCGAGCGCTGGAACGGCTCGATGCTACAGGTCGATGTCACCGGGTTCACCGCGCTCACAGAGAGATGGTCTGCGCTCGGTGCGGAGGGCTCCGAGAAGAGCTCCCGTGTGCTCAATCGCTATGTCGGTCGCCTTATTGACACGATCGTCGCCAACGGCGGCGACGTGGTCGGCTTCGCGGGCGACGCCGTGTTGGCGATGTGGCGGTCGGACGCCCGCCTGGCTTCAGCCTCGGCGCTTCAGGCTGTGCGGGCGGCGTTGGAGGTGCGCGACCAGATGCGCGAGGTCGAGGCGAGCGGCGACACACGCTTGGCGCTGCGCTCGGCCATCGTGAGTGGGACGTTCCATGCGATGTTACTTGGCGGGCACCAAGGCCGCTGGCACCCGGTGGTGGTCGGCGATCCGATGAAGCAGCTCGACCTGCTCCTGGCCGGCTGCCGCGCTGGCGAGGTGGCGCTCTGCGACCCGACCTACCAACTCGTCGAGCGCGACGTGGTCGTCGTGCGCGGCGCGGCCGGATGGACAGCGACGTCGGTGACAGGGTCGCCGGAGCTCCGACTTGCGCCGCGGCGAGCGCACTGTCCCACCGGCTCCGTGCGTCTGCGAGATTGGATCCCTGTGGTCATCGCGGATCGGTTGGCGGCCGGTCAGACGGCCTGGTTGAGTGAGTTGAGGTACGTGACCGTGGCGTTTGCGCGTCTGCCCCTCGCGTTTCCCGTCTCCCAGGCGAGCCTCGCGGTGTTGCAGACCGCCGTTCAGTCGCTGCAGCGATACATCGAAGACGCTGGCGGCAGCGTCAACAAGATCTGTGCGGACGAGAAAGGCGTCGCGCTGGTCGCAGCGTTCGGCCTGCCGCCGGCGGCCCACGAAGACGACCCGGTGCGCTGTGTACGTGCCGCCATGGCGATGGTGCGCGGCCTGCGAAGTCGCCACGCGCGGCTGCCCATCGGCGTCGCCACCGGGCGCGTCTTCTGTGGCGTGGTCGGCAGCCATGTGCGCTGTGAGTACACCGTCATCGGTTCGCCGGTGAATCTCGCGGCTCGTCTGATGGCGATGGCGTCCGACGACGTCCTGTGCGACCACGAGACCGCGCAGGCCTGCAGCCAGCGGTTGCGCTTCGATGGCCCCGAGGAGGCCCGGATCAAGGGCTTCCCGCGGCCGATGCGCATCTATCGCGCGACGGCGGCCACCCTTCAGCCCACACCATCGACGACCCCCATCGTGGGCAGGCTTATCGAGTGCGCCTTGCTCTCGACCCAGTTCACTGGGCTGCTGCGCGAACAACGCTCGGCGACCCTCGTGGTGCGCGGTGATCCTGGCATCGGCAAGTCACGCCTGACGGACGAGCTGTCACAGCGCGCCCAGGCGGAGGGTATTCGCGTCCTGCATGCCAGGGCCGATCCGCTTGAGGCGACCACCGCCTATCACGTCTGGCGACCGATCCTGGCAGACCTGTTCCGGGTTGATGACGACCAGAGCCGGCAACGAACCCGGCAGCTGGCGCTGGCCCACCTCGCCGACTTGAGCCCACACGCCACCGCCCACGCGGCGCTGCTCAACGCCGTGATGCCATTGGGCTTGCCAGAGACGGCAGAGACGCGGGCCCTGAGCGGTGAGGGACGCGCTGTGAGCACGCAGCATCTGGTCCTGCAACTCTTAGCGCGCGCGGCGCTGGCCCGTCCGACCTTGCTGGTGCTTGAGGACGGTCACTGGTTCGACTCCGCCAGCTGGGCGTTGCTGCAGCTGGTGGTGAGCCGGGTCGAACCGCTGCTGACGCTGGTCGTCACGCGGCCCATTCTTGAGCCCGTCATCGACGAGTTTCGGTGGCTGCTGGCGCAAGACGCCGTCACGACGCTCGATCTGGGGCCCCTTCCCCCACGCGATGCCCTGACGCTCGCCAGCCAGCAGCTTGGTGTGCAGACGCTGCCAGACGAGGTTGGCGCGCTCATCGCCGAGCGCGGCGCGGGCAACCCGCTGTTCATCGAGGAGCTCGCCATGGCCCTGCGCGACGCAGGCGCTGTCCAGGTCGCTGGTGGCGTCTGCGAGCTCGTGGTTGCGCCTGAAGCGCTCGCCAGCCTCGATCTGCCACGCACGCTGCAAGGCCTGATTCTCAGTCGTTTCGACTGTCTCGCGCCCGAGACCCAATCGCTCATGAAGGTCGCTAGTGTCCTCGGCCGGCACTTCGACGAGCGCGTGCTGCGGGCGGTCTACGCTGCAGACGACGAAGGCAGCCTCGCGGCCGGCCTCGCCGAGGCGCTCGAGTCGGCGCTGATCCGCGTGGTGTCACGTGGCTCGGAGCCCAGCTACGCCTTTCGCCACGCCCTGACGCGTGACGCCGTCTACGGCCTCATGCTCTTCGCCCAACGCCGGCGGCTGCATCACGACGTGGCCGACTGGTTCAAGGATCGGATCGGCGCCGGCCGCGGCCAGAGCGTCGGCCTCGTCGCCTTCCACTATACGCTCGCCCAGGCTTGGCAGCCCGCCGTGCTTTTTCTGGCCACGAGCGCCGACCGAGCCTTCGAACTCTACTCGAACCGTGAGGCCGCCGCGCTGTACGAGCAGCTGTTCGGCGTGGTCGCAGACCATGGCTTGGCGATCGCCGACGAGCAGCGGCTGCGGTGGCGGCTGCGTCTGGCAGAGTCCTGTTTTCGACTCGGCGATATCGTCGGATGCCGTCGCCACGGCTTGCTGGCGATGCGTCTCAGCGGCAACCCGGTTCCCACCACCGTCGCAGGCCAGCTGCTGGGCATCGCGCGCGGTGTTGGCTTGCGCTTGCTGCAGCGCTGGCTGCCGAGCCTCTTCCATGTTGGGGACGCGGCAGAGCGAGAGCGGCGCTTAGCGCTCACCCGCAACCTCAATCGTCTCACCGAGGCGGCGATCTACGCCGAAGATGCGTTGTCGTGCCTCGACCTTGGGCTGCGCGAACTCAACATGGCCGAGCCGTCGGGACCGTCGCCCGAGCTTGGTCGGGCCTACGCCCTGATGGCCGTCGTGCTCGGCACTATCCCACTGCATCGCATCTCTCAGGCCTGGACCGCACGGGCGCTCGTGGTCAGTGAACCCGCGGGTGAGACCGTCGAGCTGGCCTACGCCCTGTCCCGGGTTGGCGTGTACGAGATCTATATCGCTGAGTGGCATCGCTCTGAGGTGCATCTGCGACGCTCGATCGCGATGGCGACCTCGCTCGGGGCCCGACGGCTGGTCGAGGAGTGCCTCGTGGTCCAGGGCCTAACGCTGTTTTACTCAGGCCGGCTGCAGGCGCCGCTGTCCCTCTGGGCCGAGTCCCGCCGGAGCGCACGCCTGACCAGCAACGCGCAAACGCTGGCCTGGACCCACATCGCCGACGCCGGCTGCCTCATCCGCATGGGCCACTCGCCGGAAGCGCTCAACGCCCTGAACCAGATCGAGCCGTGGGTGCTAGCGCACGGCACGCGCACCGAACGCATCCTCGTGCACGGGCTGTTGTCGCTGGCGTTGGCGCGAACACACGACTACGAAGCCGCGCACGCGCGGGCGAACGCCGCGCTGGTGCTCGTCAGCGGTCGTCCGCCCGTGGCCTATTGGATGCA
Organism: uncultured Myxococcales bacterium; assembly: GCA_937910235.1. GTDB lineage: Bacteria > Myxococcota_A > UBA9042 > UBA9042 > UBA9042 > UBA9042. The sequence continues at coordinate 6,251 of CALENB010000483.1, forward strand.
GCACGCCGTCGCCGCCGTCTGCCAGACCTACCTGCTGCTCTGGGTCAGAGCGACGGAGGAGGATGGCTCACGCGAGCGCGTCTCCGACCTGCGCAGGCAGTCGCGCAGCGCGCTGGTTGCGCTGCGCTGGTTCGCGCTGGTGTTCCCGTTCGGCCAAGCGCACGCGGCGCTGTGGGCGGGTCACCACGCCTGGCTCGCCGGGCAGCCTCAGGCGGCGCGGCGGCGGTGGCGACAGGCGGCGTCCCGAGCCGAGCGCGCTGGCCAACCTTACGAGCAGGGGCTGGCGCTGAGAGCGCTCGGCGCCTCATCCGCGGGCGACGAACGGCAAGCCCATCTTCGACGGGCTATCGCGCTCCTGGCGGGCACCGGCGCGAGCGAGTCGGCAACCGAGGCGGAACGTCTGACGACGAACAACGCAGGGCCGTCGCCGTTGTCGTGAGGGTTCAGGGTGCGAGCTCCTCGGCGCCCGCCACACGTCATGAGTCGCACGCCTCGGTCGACCCAGCAGCGGAGGTGTGAGGGCCTGGTCCACGCACGGACAGACCACCCCACGTCGCGCCCTGCTGCAAATTGACCTACCCGGCCTCGGCCCTCTCTGCAGCCGCAATCGTCGCCTCGACGCGGGCCTGGAGGTAGGACGCCGACAGCGTCGTCGCGGTGTGGTGCGCGGCCTGCAGCGCCGCCACGCGGTCGGGCGAGTCCGCTGTCGCGTGGCGCGATCGCCGCCGTGGGTTTGCCACGCCTCCAGGTGCACGTCGGCGGCGTTGGCGTAGGCGTCGACCTCCGTAATCTCAATCACATCATCACGCCGCACCGATACCTTGAACACTCTTCTCATCATCCTCAAAGATCTGCACCCTTCCAGGCTCGATGGCAGGCGCCTCACAGGTTGTGGCGGTGGACGAAATGGTGACCAAGGCCTAACTTGTCGACTTCGTTCACTGCGCCATGACAATTCACGTCGGCAAGCGCCTGATCCGATCGTGTCGGCTGACATCGCCTCGGGTGGACGACGCGGCGCTCCCGGCTACCGGCGCTGATGTAGTGATAATCGCGACAGCGGTATAGGCTCAGCGCAGGAGACATCACCTATGCCCGCTCATCCCAAACGCTCGGTCGCGCTGGGCGCTATCGCTATCGCTATCGCTGTCGTGACGACGGCGCTCGTCGTCTGGCTCGGCGCGCGCCAGCGGTCGGTGGCGGCGGTGGGGTCGCACCCCTCAATCGAGAACGCGGCGCCCGCACCAGCCCATGATCCGGCCACGACGACTCGCCCCGCGCAGCGCGCCGCAGCGCCCGGTCCATCCCTGGCCCACGTAACCCTCGACCCGCCGCCAAACATCGAGGCTGATTCCCCAACGCGCGACGGCTGGACCA
>CALENB010000484.1 GCA_937910235.1 uncultured Myxococcales bacterium
GCCCTGTCTGCACCGGCCGCCCTGTCTGCACCGGCCGCTCAGCCCGCGTCAGTTGTCCAGGCCGCCGCGACCGTCGCGGTGCCAACGCCGACGGCGCCCGTTCGCACGCCACCGGACACCGCGGGCCGACCTGGGCCCCTCAAGCTCACGCCTGAGCGGACCCAAGAAGCCGTGATGCCAGCGCCGGCTGGGCCGGTCGGCGGTGGCGCTTTGACCGTCGTGCCGCGCGACATGGTGATGGTCCCGGCCGGCACCTGGCCCATCGGTTGTCGCGCCACCAGCGATGGCTGCGAAGCTGACGCGATGCCACCTCGCCGCCTAACGGTGGAGGGGTTTGCGATTCAAGCGCGCGAGGTCTCGGCCGCTGAGTACGCCGCGTGTGTCTCGACAGGGCCGTGTCGGGCAGCCGGCCACAGCCTCGGCTGCACGGCCGGCGGCGCGGCGGGCGACCGCCCAGCCAACTGCGTGACGTGGGAGCAGGCTCGTGAGTACTGCCAATGGCGGAGTTGGCGGCTTCCGACCGAAGTGGAGTGGGAGGTCGCCGCGCGCGGCTTGAGCCAACGGCGCTATCCTTGGGGCTCACAGCGCGCCGACTGCAGCTTCGCGGTGATGTCTACCCTCGCGAAGGGTCCAGGCTGTGGCGCGGCGGGCCCTCGCGCTGTCGGCAGCGCACCGGCTGACCGCTCCTGGGCCGGCGCGTTGGACATGGGAGGAAACGTCGCTGAGTGGGTCGCCTCACCCTGGCGACCCTACGCCCGAGGCTTGGGGTTCGTGGACGGCGACCACCGCGTGGTTCGCGGCGGTCACTACCGCCAGGACGCCCGGGCGCTTCGACTCGTATACCAACGGAGCCACGCGCCCGTCTCCAGCGCCCGGGCCACGATCGGCTTTCGCTGCGCAGCCACCGTCAAACAACGCGACTAGCCGCGTCAGGACCTCGCCCTCATGGCCAATCTCTCCGCGACTGCCGCTATCAAACAAGTGCTACAGCTCCCAATTTTCGGCGGGCTCTCGGCCGCCACGCGCAAGCACCTCAAGGGGGTGATGCGGGTCGACCACCTCGCCGCAGGGACCTGTTTCCTCATCGAAGGAGATCCGAGCGCGGACGATCTGTTCGTCGTCCTGCGCGGCGAGGTTGCGCTCACGTTCGAAGACAAGCTCCTCGTGCTCAACGGTCCGCCGGATCTCATCGGCCTGCTCTCCGTCATCGACGGCGCACCGCGCACCGCGTCGGCCACCGCCTTCTCCGACGTCGCGCTCGCCGTGTTGCCAAGGGAGGACTTTCGCAGCCTGATGGCGATCTCACCGCGGTTTGCGCGCAACGTCATCGAACATCTGACGCGTGACGTTCGAAATCTGCACAGCGCTGACGAGAAGGTTTGGTTTTAGTTTGACGATCACTTCGACAGCCCCAACGCGCGGCTTGTCCCAGGCCCGTACGCCATGGAAGACGTCGACATGCGGGTTTTTGTGATGCACGGCCCGCAGAGCGCCCAAGCGCGATGGTTGCCGCCCGGCGTCAGACCGCTGCCCGGCTTGGAAGATCGCTGGCTGCTGGTGACAGCGTTTTATCCGAAGGTCTACAGCCTGCACCCTGGCCGCCACGCGCAGCCCGTCAGCTACGCGGAGACGGCGCCCTACCTGCCTTGCCTCCTGCCTGACGGATCGCCAGCGTTGTTTTGTCTGGAGGCGTATCCAGACAACTATATGGCCATCTTCCTGGGTCGCGAGCTCTACGGCTTTCCACGGCGTTTTGGCCTCACCACGCGGAGCGAGCGTCACGTCGACTTGAACGTCGACAATCGACTGATTTTGCGGGCGGGCTGGGAGAGAGCGACGCCGTCGACGGACCCTGGCGCCGACATCGCCGCGGTGTTTGCCGACGACGACGGTGTGATGGCGCCTGTGGCCAGCTTCATTCAAGCGATGACGGGCTTGTTGACGAAGCAATGGCCCATCGGCAAGGGCCCGGCGTTGCCGATTCTGGTGCGAAATCAGGTGCCAGACGTGCAGCGCTCGGACGGCGACCGGCTGCGAATCGACGAGCTGATCAGCCTGCCGGTGCGCGTGAGCGAAGTGAGCAACGTCCAACGGCTCGAGGCGCCTTATGTCCGGCGTTTCGCCCACGATTGGATGGTGGGCGGCAGATGCGTTGGCGCGTTTCGGATGCGGACAACGATGACATTTGGCCAGTCGGAGCGGGAGCGAAACTACCTCGACGGCGAGAAACGCGCCAAGTTGCGGTTGGCCTTGTGAGTGGTGCGCGTCCAACAGTGGCCGTGATTGGTGGCGGTGTGGCCGGGCTCGTGGCGGCGCGACAGCTCGGCCTCGCCGGCGCTCATGTCGTCTTGTTCGAGGCTGGCCCTGACGTCGGCGGTCGCGCCCATCGCCACGGCTCCTGCAGCTTCGACCACGCCGGCACGTCGTGGCACTTCGACCTTGAGCACGGCATCCACGGCATCTGGCGACAGTATCGCAACCTGCGCCGCATTCTGGGCGAAGAGGGCGGCGCGGGACATCTCGTGCACGCACATGACCAAGAGTTGGTGATGCCCGTGCGGGGTGGTGCGGTGCGGGCCTATGAGTTCGGCGCGCGAGTGCGCAACTCCGTCTGGCCTGATTTCCTGGCGTTTTCGCAGATCTTCGCCGCCGATGACTTCGCGCTCCAGGCCCTGAAAGACGGCCCTCAGCTGTACGCCAAAGCAGCGCTGGATCTCCTGCACGCCTTTGCCTTCACCGCGCCCAGCGATATCGAAGCCTACGACGACGTCTCCGTCGCCGAGTATGTCGCCGAGTGGCCACAGCTCCTGCAGCGGATGACGGGCGCCATCACACACTCGGCGTTCTTCCGCGAAGCGCACGAGGTCAGCCTCGCCGCCTACTTGACGGGCTTGCAGGCCTATTTCGTCAGCGATAAGCGCGACACAGCGTTCGATTTTTTCTCCACTGACATCGCCGTCGATTTCCTCCACCCAATGTGCAGACGCATCGAAGCGCTCGGGGGCGAGGTGCGCCGTGGCACCCGGGTCGAGCAGCTGGAGTTCGACGCGAACGGCGACATTAGCGCGGTGATGGTGCGCGCCGCCGGCGAGGACCACGCGGACCGTGTCCCCGTCGCTGCGGCGGTGCTGGCGGTCGACCCCCCTGCCCTGACGCGACTCGCAGCGGATCCCAGCGTCGCCGCGATGTTGCCAGAAGGGCGCATTCCGGACGGTGTCGCGAGCGTGGTTGTCCGCCTGTTTACGACGGCGCCCCCGGCCGACAAACGCGCTGTTACTGGGGTTTTGCACGGGCTGGGCGCTGACAACTTCTTTTGGTTGCATCGCCTGCAGCGACCCTACTTCGCGTGGCATCAGCAGACCGGTGGCGGCGTGCTTGAGTGCCATCTCTACGGCGATAGGGCCGTCGCCGCTATGGTAGACGACGACGATGCCGTCATTCTGCGCGCCAAAGCGACGTTGAGCCTCGGTTGGCCAGAGATCGCCGGGCGGGTCGCCCATGTGCATGTGCAACGCAACGTCCCGACCCATGTCGCGTTTGGGACGGGCGTCATGTCACGCGTCATGCCGGTACAGACGCGCGCCGCGAACGTGGCGCTGTGTGGCGACTGGGTGCGGTGCGACGAGCCGGTGCTGTATTTGGAGCGCGCCGCGGTGACGGGGCTGCTTGCGGCGCGACGGATCGGCGCCCAGCTCGGGCTGGATCACCACGCGCTTCCCGCGCCGTTGTCACCTTTTGAAGCGGCACCCGGGGTGCGTGGCGTCCGCCGAGTCGCGCGGAAGCTGCGGCAGTTCGGATGGCTGCCCGCGTTGCGATAGCGCCGTTGCGGACTACACGCTCAGTGAATCAACCGCCGACTTCCGCCGACCACGCGATGGCTCTGGGTCGATCGCCACGCGCACTAGCTGTTCATAGTAACGCGCGGCCTTATCCTCCGGGTGACTGTTGAGCACCTCTCGAAACCCCGCCAAAGCGGCGGCGGCATCGTCGCGCAGCCAGGCTCGAATGGCGGTCTCAAACGTGCCGCGCGTGCGTTCTTTGTGATCGGCCAGGAGCTCCGGGTCACTGTCGAACACTTCGTGCAGGCTCACCGACTCGGTCCGTCCCCGCAGCGCCACTTCGCCCAGGTAGCGGGCGCGGAAGAAGCCTTGCTCCGACAGCGCCTCCAGCGTCGTGCCGCTCACCAAGACGGGCGCGCCGTAGACCTTCGTCAGCCCTTCGAGACGCGCCGCGATATTCACGGCGTCGGCGATAACCGTGCCCTCAAGGCGGCGCTCCTCACCGATGGTACCCAACATCAGTTGGCCGTGATGCAGCCCAATGCCGATCGACAGCGCTGAGCCACCGTTGCCACCTGAGCGTTCCACATTGAACGCCGTCACCTGCCGTTGCAGCGCCACCGCGGCATGCAGAGCGTCCTCCGCTTTGTGCGGAAACAGCGCCATGATCGCGTCACCGATGTACTTGTCGATGAAGCCACGGTGCTGTCGCACCACTGGGCCGACCCGGCGCAGGTACGAGTTGAGGAACGTGAAGTTCTCCTCTGGGGTCATCTGCTCGCTCAGGGCGGTGAAGGAGCGGATGTCCGAGAACATGACCGTCATCTCGCGCTGCACAGCGTCCCCGAGCTGCACGTGCAGGATGCTCTTCTTGCCCAGGACCTCGAGGAACTCGGTGGGGACGAAGCGAGACAGACTCTGGGTCATCTGCTCCTGTTCGGCGTAGAGCGACGCGTTCTCAATCGAGATGGCGATCTGCGTCGAGAGCATCCGAATCACCTCGAGGCGATCGTTGGTGAACACGCCGCTGTTGAGGTTGTTCTCCAGGTAGATCACGCCCATGACGTCATTGGCGTGGGTCACTGGCGCGGCGAGCACCGATCTGGGCCGATGGCGCTGGATGTACGGGTCATTGCGGAAGCGGCTATCTTCGGACGCGTCGTGCAACACGATGCTCTCGCGTGTGCGCACGACGTAGTTCACAACGGAGGCTGGCAGGTCGTCCTTGCCGCTGATCGAACGGCCGTGGAGGACGGTCGTGCGCTCGCTCTGCGCGGTACCTTCGGCCTCAATGAGCAGCTCACCATCTTTGTCGAGCAGCACCATTCCACGCCTTGCGCCGGCGTTCTCGATGACCACGTTGAGCAGCACGGACAGGAGCTTGTCGAGCACGATCTGCGAGGAGATCGCCTGCGACGCCTTCATCACCGAGTGGAAGTCGAACGCGCCGTGACCGGAGGAGGCGGACTCCTCAGTCAGCGTCAGCGTCGACAGCGGCAGGCCGTCCACTGCGTGCTTGAGCTCGGGAAACTCGCTCTCCAAGAGCGCGACTTTGTCACTAGCACCCCACCGCACAAACGCGTAACGCGCGTCCTGCAAGTAGGAGCGCGCCATGCGGTCGCGGCCGTGCTCGATGTTGTAGCGCCCAGCCAACTCACACGCCATCGCCTCGTCGTGGACAAAACCGTTCTTGCGGGCGACGGCGATTCCAACCTCGTAGGCGTTGATGGCCGTCGCCCCGTCACCCTGCACGCGGGCGAACTCAGCGCGCACCATCTCTACCTTTTGGAGGAAATTCGATGGCGCGTTCTGGGCCCATTTACGTAGCTTCTTCAGCGCGCCTCTCGCCCGCGACAGGTTCCTGCGATACCCCGGGGTGTCGCGCGGCATGCGCAGCGCCGCGAGGGCGTACAGCATCTCTGCATCGGGCATCCATGGCATGCCAATCACGGCGTCGAGATGCGGTCGAGCGAGGTCGCCGTGGCTTAGTACGTCTTCAAACTTTCCCATCACATACGCGCAGCGCATCTTGACGATGTGATAGAGCACCAGCGGAATCTTCATCTTCTTCGCGTTGAGCCGGGCGAGGAACTCGGGCTCTGAGAAGACATCATCGCCGAAACCAGCGCGCTCCTGCGTCATGCCCTGCAGGCTCAGGACCATGCGCTGCATGATGACGATGCAGTCCGCCGAGTCTTCGTCACCCGTACGGCGCAGAAACTCTAGATACTTGTGCGATTCACGGAAAAAATGATCCAGCTGTTCGCCGTGAGTGAGCATCGCGTAGACCTGGGTCAGTCCACAGTAGCCGGTGTAGATCAGATCGCCAGCGACGCGGCCGGCCTTGTAGCCGTCGCTCAGGTACTCGACGTTGGTCCGGATCGGATTGCGCCATGGGTTTATGAAGTTACCAACGATCATATGAACTTTGGCGACAACGTCGGGGTTTTCGTAGCGCGCATCCAGCCGCAACGCCAGCTCGCCGAACTTCATCCCCGCGGCGAAGTCACCCAGCACGGAGCCCGAGATCATGCCGTACATGGCGTAGCTGAAGCTGCTGACGTCGGAGTTCCCGTGCGCCAGCGACAGGTTCAACATCTTGAGAACCAGCACGATGTACAGGTTCGCGTCCACGAAATAGGCCGGGCCCGCCATGGCGTTCAGCACGCGAATAGCGACCAGCAATCGGGGTTCGCTGAGCTCGTCTAGCAACTCCAAGCTCTCGACTGTGCGGCCGCGAAGCTGCCATTTGCTGCGAAACACCTCCGCTAGCACGTGCCACTGCTTCACGTCTGCGTTGAACGGCATGCCGCAGCACTGCAACGCCTTCACGCCGCACTGAATGGCCTCTTCGTAGCGCGTCAGGTTGCTGTAAAGCACCACCTTGAGGTTGTAGACCGCGGCGCGCTCAAGATCGGTCTCACAGTGGTTCAGCACCTCATCGAACAGGCGCTCAGCCATGTCGTGCTCGCCGGTGAGGTAGACGCACTCAGACAGATTGAAGGCCAGCCCGTGGCTCATGCCCTCGGAATCTGACCACATCTGGTCGCCCAACAGGTCGGTGCCGGCACGGAAATACTCGATGGCGGGCCCGTATGCCGCAGAGCGCTTGGCCTTCTTTCCTGCGATGTAGCTCAGCTTCGCCAGCCGGTAGCGCTCGACAGGATCGGTCATGCGACCAATGCCATAACCAAAGTGATTACAGATGGTAAACACCTGATCTTCGATCTCTTCGTACGAGCGCTCGCCGAGCAGGCTGCGACCGATTGCAAGGTGCAGGTCGCTGCGGACGTCCGTCGCGTTGAGCTCATAGGCAGCTTGCTGAACACGGTCGTGCACGAACCGATAGTTGGCGTCGAAGTCCTCCAGGACGCTCTCCGTCAGGTCGCCAGACAACGCGGCGATGGTCTGCCACATGTCATCGACGGGGATGACCAAGCCCTCTTGCACCGCAGGCCAGAGGGCGAGGCTCGCCGATGCGCGATTGGTGTTGCCGACGTGAGCGAGTGTTACGAGGTCGAAGCGATTACCAATACAGGCCGCGGTCGCGAGGATCTTCTGGGTGTCGAGGCCTAGTCCACGAATGCGCTCCGTCATCATCTCGACGACGTTATTGGAGAACCCCTTCGATGCGATCGCCTCAAGATCCCACGTCCAACCGCCGTCTGCGTTGTGCAGCAACAGGCGCTCTCGGTACAGCGCGCGTAGAAATTCGCCGAGAAAAAAGGGGTTTCCGCCGGTCTTTTGTTGAACGACCTTGGCGAGTGGGTGCGCCGCCTCGGGCGACCGGCGGGTGGCGTCCGCGACGAGCTGGTCGAGGTCCCCGATCGCGAGGCCGTCGAGGT
>CALENB010000485.1 GCA_937910235.1 uncultured Myxococcales bacterium
CGGCGGTCAAGGCGGCGGCGGTCAAGGCGGCGGCGGTCAAGGCGGCGGTGGCCAGAGCGGCGGCGGCGGTGGCTATGGCGGCGGGGGTCAGGGCGGCGGCGGTGGCTATGGCCACGGCGGTGGCGGTCAAGGCGGTGGCGGTCAAGGCGGCGGTTATGGCGGCGGCGGCAACGCGCCGGCTCCCGGCATGAATAACGGCCCGACGCCCGACAACGCCATGGATGATGACATCCCGTTCTAGCTGAAGCGGCGTGTCGCCCCCCGCGCCTTGCGCGCGGTCCTGGGCGTACGGCTATGGGCACGCGACCCATGCATCGAAGACCGTCCAGGGGGGTTCATGTCCAGTCGACTTGGCGATTACATTGTACAGCATAGCTATCGAATCGAGGCCGGCCGCGACGCGGAGCTGCTCGTGCTGCTGAGCAGCATCGAGGCCTGGGCGCATGACTTGGGCGTGGCCCAGTTCGAAGTGTGGCGTGACGTGGACGACGCGACTCACATCACCGAGATCCACAGCTTCGACTCGTGGGCCCACTACACCCGGATCGCCCAGAAAGAGCCGCCTCGGTCCATGCAGACGGTCTACTCCGACCTCGACGACCTCATCGTCGGTGGTCTAGACGCCATCGTGACCCACTCTTGGGAGCCACGTGTGCTGATCGCCGCGAGTTGATCGAGCCGGCACGACACTGAGCCCGCCCCGCGGCCGCTCAGCGGGAGATGCGTGGAGCGCGCCCTTCGAAAGACCCTCGACACGATTCGTCGCGACGTGCGCGAACACCGGATGTGGTGCGCAGGGACGCGCTTGCTGGTGGCGTGCAGCGGCGGCGTCGATTCCATGGCGCTGTGGGCGCTGCTCGACGAACTCGGCCCGTCGCTCGGTCACACCCTCGTCGTCGGTCATGTCGATCATGGCCTGCAATCCGGTGCGGAGGCGGCAGCGGTCGTCACAGACCGTGGCGCGGTGACGGGTCATGCCGTCCTGACCCGGCGGCTGCACCTACAGCCCGGGGCCGATCTTCAGGCGCGGGCGCGCGCGGCCCGCTACGGCGCGCTGAGAGAGATGGCGGACGAGGCCGGGGCAGCTGCGGTGGTAACGGCCCACCACGCCGACGATCAGGCCGAGACGCTGCTGATGCGGGCCTGCAGAGGCGCAGGCGTCGGCGCGCTGGGCGGCATCGCGCGGGTTCGTTTGGACGGCGTGGTGCGGCCACTCCTCGGCGTCGATCGTGGCGCTATCGTGACCGCCGCGCGGCTGTTAGGCGTGTCGTGGTGGGAGGACCCCAGCAATCGCAGCGGCGCGTATCAGCGCAACCGCTTTCGACACGAGGTGTTGCCCATCCTCAACAGCGTCGCCCCAAACGCGGCGACTGGGCTAGCGCGCACGGCGGAGAACGCCGCCGGACACGCGGAGGCGTTGCGGCATTGGGTGGGGGCCGCAGTGGCGCCGCACGTGGTCCGTACGGGTCGGGAGCTGACGCTGCCGATCGCGCTTCTGCCCGAAGAAACCGGGCTCCTTGCGCCGCTGCTGGCGTGGATCTGCTGCGAACTCGACGTGGACGCCCCGTCGCACGCTGCCGTGCGTCAACTCGCGCAGACGCTGCGATCGACACCGGTCCGTGCCGCCTCCGGAGACGGGCGGCGGGCGGACGAAATAGCCTGCCGCCTGCGAGGGTTGCATGTCGCGATCGGCGCAGGTCAGGCGCGCTTCCTCGCAGCCGCGCCTCAGTCAAATGGCGATGGCAGCAAAGATGACGAAACCGCCCGGTTTGACGCATAGATCGCGGCACCGCATGCGGTCGGAAACGCGCCATCGCAGGGCCGCAACGTTGCGTGCCCCCTAGGTGCGGACTAACCTCAGAGACACCTGGGCCCGCGCCCGAGCACCGCGGCTGGCGATGCGCATGAGGAGATGAAGTTGAAGCACTACAAGAGCATGTTGGTTTGGGTCGTCGTGATCCTAGGCTTTGTCTTCTTCTACAACAGCTTGAAGACACGCACGGCCGGCAAGGAGCTCTCGTTCACGCAGTTTGTGCATCGCGCCCTTGGCACGAAAGACAAGATGATGCGGGTCGATCGCATCACGGTGCGCGGCAAGTCGATTGAGGGCCAGTTCCAGAACGGCGAGCGCTTCACGACGGTTGGCGAGCTCAAGGACATCCAGAAAGCCCTGATCGACAACGACGTGGAGATCACCTACGAGAATGAAGAAGCCAACGCGCTGTGGCTCTCGATTCTGGGCACGTGGCTGCCCATGGTGCTGCTGTTTGTGCTGTTTTTCTTCTTCATGAAACAGCTGCAATCCGGTGGCGGCAGGGCGATGAGCTTCGGGAAGTCGCGCGCCAAGCTGCTCAACGAGTCGACGAACAAGGTGACGTTCGACGACGTCGCCGGCATCGAAGAGAGCAAGCGCGAGTTGGAGGAGATCATCCACTTCCTGCGCGACCCGAAGAAGTTCACGCGGCTCGGCGGACGCATTCCGAAGGGCGTGTTGCTGATGGGCAGCCCAGGTACCGGAAAGACCCTGCTCGCCCGCGCCGTGGCCGGGGAAGCTGGCGTGCCTTTTTACTCGATCTCAGGTTCAGATTTCGTGGAGATGTTCGTCGGTGTCGGCGCGAGTCGGGTCCGAGATCTGTTCGAGCAGGGCAAGAAGAACGCGCCCTGCATCATCTTCATCGACGAAATCGACGCGGTCGGACGCCACCGCGGCGCAGGGATGGGCGGTGGCCACGACGAGCGCGAGCAGACCCTGAACCAGCTGCTTGTCGAGATGGACGGCTTTGAATCGAACGCTGGCGTCATCATCATGGCCGCGACCAATCGACCGGACGTGCTGGATCCCGCGCTGCTGCGCCCCGGCCGTTTCGACCGCCGCGTCGTGGTGCCCGCGCCTGACGCGATCGGCCGTGAAGCGATCCTCGGCGTACATACACGCAAGATGCCGCTGTCGCCGGATGTGGATCTGAAGGTCATCGCGAAGGGCACGCCGGGCTTTTCGGGCGCCGATCTGGAGAACTTGGTCAACGAAGCGGCGCTGATCGCAGCGCGCCGCGACCGGGATCGTGTCTGGATGGAGGACCTCGACGAGGCGAAGGACAAGGTGCTCATGGGCGCCGAGCGCCGGACCCTCGCCATGGACAAGGACGAGCTGCGCACCACGGCGGTGCACGAGGCTGGCCACGCGCTTGTCGGGCTGCATCTCGAGCACAGTGATCCGCTGCACAAGGTGACGATCGTCCCACGTGGCCGCGCGCTCGGCGTGACACAGCAGCTGCCCGACCGCGATCGGTACTCGCACACCCAGAAGTACCTCCACGACCGCATCAGCATCATGATGGGTGGTCGCATCGCTGAGGATGTGGTGCTTGGCGACATCACAACGGGCGCCTCCAACGACATCGAGGTCGCGACACAGCTCGCCCGTCAGATGGTGTGCGAGTGGGGTATGAGCGCCTTGGGGCCGATCAACTTCGGCGCAAAGCAGGGTGAGGTCTTCCTTGGCCGTGACTACAACGCGGGCGGCGCGGCCGAGATGTCACAGTCCACGGCACAGCGGGTGGATGCTGAGATTCGCACGCTCATCGAGCAGAACTACGACCGGGCCGAGTCGATCCTGACGACGCACCGGGCGGAGTTGGATCTGCTCACAGATGCCCTGCTTGAGCACGAGACGCTCGACGGCGAAGAGGTACAGTGGGTCATCGACGGCAATGATTTGATGGAGCTCCGCGATCGACGCGCCGCTCACAGGAAGCATCAACTGTCGCAGAGCGCGCCGCCAACGGCCCCTGATTCTGCGCCAGAAGACGAGACCGGCGGGATGATCGACGGACTGCCGGGCCTACCCGAGCCGCTGGCCCACTAGGGCGCGCGCGCCCTGACCCGCACCATGCAATTAGGAGACCGCCGCATCGCGTGTGGCAAGCCGCACCTGGTCGGAATCCTCAACCTCACGGACGACAGCTTCTCGGCGGACGGTCTCAGCGACGACGTCGCGTCTGCCGTGGCGCGCGGCGTCGCGATGGTCGCTGCCGGGGCTGACCTGCTGGACATCGGCGCCGAGTCCACGCGCCCGGGGGCCGAGCCAGCGACGATCGCGCTGCAGTGCAGCCGAGTCGTGCCGGTCATCGCCGCGCTGCGCCAGGCCGTGCAGGTGCCGCTCAGCGTCGATACGCAGAAGGCCGCGGTCGCCGACGCCGCGCTTGAGGCCGGCGCCGTCATGGTCAACGACGTCAGCGGCTTTGGCGATCCGGCGATGGCCGCCGTGGTGGCCCGCCACGGCGCGGGTTGGGTGCTGATGCACATGCCGCACGCCACGGGCGAGATGGGTTGGACGACGCGCAGCAGGACGATGAGCGCCGACACACGCATCGGCTGCGCGGAGGTGGTCGCCGACCTCGGGCGAAGGGTCGATCGTGCCGTCGCTGCGGGGGTGCAGCGCGATCAGCTGGCCGTCGATCCCGGCGTCGGTTTCGGCAAGACGCTGGCACAGAACCTCGCTTTCTTGCTCGGTCCCCAGGGCCTGGATAAGCTCGGCCTGCCGGTGTACGTCGGGCCCTCACGAAAGTCGTTCATCGGCGCCGTGACGGGCGCGCCCGTGGACAGGCGACTCATGGGAACAGCGGCCGCGGTCACTGCGTGTGTGCTCGCCGGTGCGACTTTTGTGCGTGTGCACGATGTCGCGGAGATGCGTGAGGTGATCGACCTTGCGCGCGCCATGGTAGACAGCGCCCATTAGCCGCGGCGAGGCGGAGTTGTGTTCGACGGAAGCTTGCAGCTCGACAGCCTCCTGACCTGGCGCACGTTAGTCGACGTGAGCTTGGTCACAGTGCTGATCTATCAGCTGCTGCTCCTGCTGCGCGGGACCCGATCTGGCGCCGTACTGCTCGTCGTCGCGCTGCTATTTGCTCTCTTCTATCTCAGCCAAGACGGCGTCTTTGACCTGCCCACGGTCAATTGGATGCTCGATCGCTTCATCAGCTCGGTCGTTGTGCTGCTCGTCGTGCTCTTTCAGGACGACATCCGCCGGGCCTTGGCGGGCGTGATGCGGTCGCCGTTGCCCGCATTTGGCCGGGACGGCAAGGCTCACGCGCAGGTGTCCGAGGTGCTACGCGCGGCGACGGTGCTCAGTCAGCGCGGCATTGGCGCGCTGATCGTCATCGAGCGGGACGCTCCCCTCGATCGCTACGTCGAGCAAGGCGTGACGATCGACGGCAAAGTTGGCTGGCAGCTGCTGCTGAGCCTGTTCATCCCGAGCCATCGCAACCCAACGCACGACGGTGCTGTGATCATCGCCAAGGGTCGCATCGCCGCAGCCGCCTGCTTCCTGCCGTTGGCGCAGGGCGATGACCTGCCGGCGCAGCTTGGCTCCCGTCATCGCGCGGCGCTCGGCTTGGCAGATGAGACGGACGCGCTCGTGATCGTGGTCTCCGAGGAGACTGGGCTCTGTGCGGTCGCCCTCATGGGTCAGCTAGATGTCGACTTGCGGCCCAACGATCTGGGCGATCGGCTGCGCGGGCTGCTCGGCGATGAGGGCGCTGACGAAGGCGGTCCCCAGCGGCGCTGGAGACGACGCATCGTGCAGCACGGCGCGAGCGGGGGCGGGCCGACGACTCCGACGGTGGGCGGTAAGACCGGCAGCGATGGCGCGGGCGGCAAGGGCGGCAAGGGCGGCAAGGGCGGCAAGGGCGGGGACGTGACCGTGGCGCCGAGCACGCTGACGCAGACGAGCGAATTCGCCTTCGAGAGCGTGCGCGCCAGCGTGCAGTCGGCGAAGACGCAGCCCGTCGAAGAGGAACCCAAAGGGGTGGCGCCTGACATCGCGGCGGGCCCATCGCCGGTCGAGCGTGTGGCCCAGCTGGCGGTCATCACCGCAGAGCACTCCCCGCTAACGACCGATGACGCCGCGGCCGCGGATGCACGACCGGCCATCGAGGAGGCGTCGTGAGTTGGCTACGCTCGCTTTTTCTCGACAACGCCGCGCTGAAAGTGCTGTCACTCCTCCTCGCCGTGCTCATTCACATGGTCGTACGGCA
>CALENB010000486.1 GCA_937910235.1 uncultured Myxococcales bacterium
CACCCTGCGCCCTCTCACCCTCCGATGACGCCACCCACCTTCGCCTGCGTCAAAGACGGGTGTTCGCGAGACTGCCTGGTCTACCGTCATGGACGAAACGATGATCGAAGCCCTGCAGCGCAGGCAGCACCTCACCGAAGTTGTCAAAACCGTTGTAGGCGGCCCAGTCCCCCGCGATTGGCGCGTGCTGCATGTGGCTCGGCAGCCCGAACGCGTCGACCAGCGCGATGGCGTCGGGCGCGACCTCGTGACACAGCTCGCGGCTCAGCCGGCTGACGGCCTTGCCCATGCGCTGTGACAGCAGCCCTTCGGTGAGAAACCAGCCCAGGTCGCGCTCCAGCCAAGCCATGGCGGCGAGATTGAACAGGCGGGACAGCGTCTGTCTGAGCGCGGGATCACACGTCTCCAACGCCTTGAGACAGCACGCGTAGGTCATCCGCTCACCAAAGGCTTGCGCAAGCGCCTGAACGAGGTCCGACTCCTCCAACATCCACACCCCAAAGAGCCCCTCGCCGCGCTTCTTGCCGTCATTGAGCTTGAGCGCCAGCTCCGCTAGGAGCCGATGCTCCCGGGCTTTGAGCAGGCGTGACACGAAACCGGGATCGCGCAAGTCCCCCGTCAGCGCGCCCTCGACCGCGCGTCGCAGGGTCGACGGCAGCCGCTGGGCCACCGCCTCTCGCGCGATCTGCGCCTTGCTTGCCTTGCCAAGCAGCTCCTTCGCCACCTTCTGCATCAGCACACGATTGTCACCTTCTGCCGTGATGCCCGCGTGCCCACCCACGATGCCCTCACCGAACCGATTCGCGGCCAAGAAGCCCTGCCCGCCGCACCGCTCGCGGCAGGTCGTGGCGGTCTCCTCGGCGTTCCAGGAGATCAGCGTCTTCATCACACAACACAGCAGCAGCACGTCCATGTGGTTGCTGGCGTTGAGCTCGGTGTACTGATCCTTGGTGTGATTGAACGCGATGTTGTACGCGTAGGTCTTAGCCAGCAGCGGCAACATCGCGCGCTGCTGGAGCTGATAGGCCATGATGGGCGTGTCACTCTTGCCCGTCGGCCCCACCGCTAAACGACCGCTGGCGTAGCGGATGGCCGTATCGAGGCACACCTTGGCGCTGCCGAGCGTCATCGCGGCGATGCAGAGCCGGCCGCTCAAGAGCTGGTCTGCGAGCTTGAGAAACCGGCCCCGCTTGCTGCGAACTTCGCTGCTGAACACGCCGCCTTCAGCCATGGTGGATGTCGCGTCGAGCATATAGCTGCGCGGAATACGAACCTGCTCAAAGCCGATCGAGGCGTTGTCGACGCCGTTGACGCCGATCTTGTAGCCCATGTCCCACACCGTCACGCCGGGCAGGACGTTGCGCGCCTTGTCGCGAATCGGCACCACAAAGCCGTGGATGCCCTCGTTGGTGCCGTCATTGAGCAGCTGCGCGAAGACCACGACATAGTGCGCGTGCACGGCCCCGTTGGTGATCCAATACTTGCGGGCGAGCGTCTCCGGCGTGTGGATGATGAACTCGTCGGTGTCTTTGTCGTACGTGGCCGTCGTCCGCATCTCGACGGCGTTGTTGCCAAAGCCCAGCTCCGTCAGGCCAAAACAGCCGATCGACGCCAGGCTGTCGATGTCGTCCAGCAGCAGCGCGTGATGCGTCTCGGTGCCGAGCTTCAGCACCGTTCCGCCGAAGAGGTTGAACTGCACGGTCATCTTTGTGGCGGTGGAGCCATCCATCATGCCGACCGTCTCGTGCGCGGAGAAGATGCGGCGCGGGTTGTTCTGGAAGTCTCGCACGGAGATGAGCTTGTGGTCACAAATCGCCTGCAGTCGCCGCAACGCCAGCTCGCGCTCCTCGGCCATGGCGACGTTGTAGCGCGGCACGAAGAGCTCGCCCTTGAACAGCTCCTTGAGCGCATCACGCGTCTCGATGTTGTCGTGGTCAAGCAGCCGCTGCATCGCAGCGATGGGGAACGTCATGGTCGGTGGCCTCAGCGTTGGCGGTGGCGGTGCGCGGCCGGAGGGTACGTGCTCAGGGGCGCAGTGGGCAGCGGATGGGCCTAGAAAGTAATCTCCGCGACCGTGAACGTCTCCTTCGAATTCGTAAGCCGCAGCGTCACTGACTGCCGCTTCTGCGTTGGCCGGCCATAGTTCGTGTAGACATCGACTTGCAGCGTCACCGCGCCCGTCAACCTCGCCGCTGAGCTGCTGAAGTACTTGGTGCGAATCGTGTATTTCCCCTTCATCGCGCGCCGCACGAGGTACACTTCGGGGCCGTATCCACGGGTGAAATCGCGGCTGACCAAGCCGCCGATCCGGGTGCGATTGTGGCCGTAGTATGCTTCTTCGCCAGAGGGCTCCACGACGTGCAGATCCATGTCGGTGAGATCTGCGTCCCAGGTCATGACGATGCGCACGTCCAGGTCCAGCTGTTGGATTAGACGTTTATCAAGTTGCTTATCATCTACACCAAGCTGCCGCGCTCTGGGCAGCAGATCATTGAACTCCGTCAGCGCGATCAGCTCGATCTCGTCGAAGCGCTGCCACTGCTGCATGACGACCTTGGCCAGCAGCGTCAGGGCGCGCTCAAAATCTCGCTTGCGCTGCGCTTTCGGACCGGATCTCTGGGCACGCAGCGCGATCACGAGCGCGAGGTCTCGATGCGATTGGGGGTCTTCGGGGCGGAGACGCGCGACGGCCGAGAAGATGCCGATGCTCAGGTCCAGCTCGCCGATCTGAGCCAAGCGGTGGGCCAACACGCGCATCAGCGCCGCGTCGTCGAGTTTGAGCTCCGCGATGTTGCTCAGCACCCGGAGGGCGATGGCGGGCTGCTTGACCTTCGCGAAGTGGCTCGCGCAATCGAGAAAGAACGCTGGCGCGGTGCCGTGCTCGTCACGCTGCGACAGGTAGATCCGGTACTGCTTCGCGACCCCCACCGCGCCAATCGCCCGCAGATACGGCGTCTCTGGGTTCCACGGCTTCATGACGATGGTGGCCTCCGGCGCACGCGGACCGCCGCCACCCTTGGACTTCGACTTCTTGCGCATCGCCCCGCGACCGCCCGCTCCCGCGCCGGTCTCCGCCCCCATCGTGGCGGCCGGCGCGCGCTGAGGCTCCGCGCGGTCAGCGTCCGCCTCGCTGGCGGCGCTCGACTTGCTTGGCCGCGGCTTCCTGTCGCCCGGCTTCGGGTGCTTGAAGCGCGTCTTCCACCACGCCACCCTGCCCCGCCAAAGCTTCAGAATATGTGCTAGTTTGCTCTGCTGTTGCGCGTCCTCCCGCTTGGCCCGCTTGTCCATGGCCCGCTGCCAGTCGTCGCGCATCTTCGGCAGGCTCGCCGGCGGCTGCACCTTGTGCTGCACGTACTGATCGAGGCGTTCGAGCACGAGGAGCGAGGTCCCTGGCGTGACGATGCCAAACCGCGTGCCGACCTGCGTGATGGCGTCGGCGTTGCGCTCTGGAAAGATGAGCAGCTCGTCGACCTTCTTCTGCGCCCAGTAGCGCCGCAGCAGCTCCCCCTGGCTCGCATCAGCGCCGCGCAGGGTGACGGTCTCGCGATGCAGCACTTGGCGTCCGCGGCCGTATTGCAGCTCGATCGTGGCCTCGGCGCTGTACAGCACGCCGACTAGGTCAAAGTGCCCCGCGACCGGCTGCGGCAGCCGCGGCCACAGCTCCTCGACGCGGCCTGACACCACCCGCGCGCCGAGGAAGGAGAGCACGGGTTGACCGATGCGCGCCGCAAGCGCCGGAACGTCCGTACCATGCTGGAGTGACAAGGCCGCGCCACCAGTGCGCAGGGCGATGTACCGAAGCATGGCGTGGTTGGCCGTGCTCGCCGCGACGATGGTGTAGGTCGGCGCTTTGAGCCCCAACGGATCCTCGCGGCCGAAATTGGAGATGCCATCGCTGAACAGCAAGTTCAGATCTACCGCCGCCATCCCTTGTGGCGGTTGCGCGCTGCCGAGCTGACTGCCGCCGTCGTAGATGACCGTCTTCAACCGTCGCAAAAGCTTGGATTGGTCGGCTGGTAGCGCAAAACGCAGCGGCGCCTCGGCGACGTTGCGAAAGACGATGAGCTCGACCATGACGGTGTGAGAGGCGCTCACACGCGACAGGTAGGCCTCGAGCAGCTGCAGCTCGCGGGTGTGATCGACGTTGGCGCGCGACAGTGAGGCGTCCCAGTAGAGACCGATTCGACGTGGGGCGCGCTGGCGATCACGCGCGGTCGTCGTCCTTGGCGCGGGCGTCGCGGCCTCGCCGGCATACTTGGCGAAGGACGTGTCACGGACGCTGACGTACACCGCCCCATCTGCGGCGCGCTGCAGTCGAATCGGCGTCTTCTTCAGGTCCGGCAGCGCGATGCGGAGGTCGCTGACCAGCGTCGTGTTCTCTAGATGCGACTCGGCGACGTAGCTGTCACGCCAACGCCCAAAAGTCAGCCCTTTCGGACCGCCGTGCTGGATGACCGGCTTCAGCTCAGCGCGCACGACCTCCACGCGCAGCGAGAGCTTTTTGACCGGGTCCCGAAAGGCCAGCGGCAGGTGATAGACGGCGTCGCCCGTGGTCTGCGCCGCGCCCGAGTCAACCTCGGCCACGTAGCTCACCCGCACGGTTCGAGTGCCACGGGCAGGGATCGGGTAGACCCGGGTCTTGAAGTTGCTGCCGCGGGTCCACTCGACGAGGCCGGGATCGATGCCCTTGCGCACCTCCGCTTCGAACACCTGCCGGGCTTTCTGGCGCTCCACCACGACCCCGTCGACGAGCACACCGTTGATGTCGAGGGCATAGCCGCTCACGACGGCGCCTTTCGGCAGGGGGAAGTAGAGGTCGCCTTCCATCACCCGCGCGTTTGGGTTGAAGAACGTGAGCGTCAGCCGTGTCTCGGCGAGGTGACCGACGATGCGCACGTCGATGTCAGCCGTGGTGATCTGCAGCGGGAAGGCCTTACGGTCAGGGCGCACGATGAGCGCCGGGGGTGGCGTGGGCCAGCGCCGCGGCTGCACAGGGATCGCGCGCAGGCTGCCTTTGACCGGAGGCGCCGAATGGGGGTCCGCGCCTGGCTGTGCGCCACGACGGGCAGGCACAACGCCGCGATGAGCACAAGCGCGACCCTCGACGGCGCGTGGTGGGGTCGTGCTGGCTGGCTCACTTGGTGTGTCATGGGAATCCTCCGCAGCTGGTGACAGATGCCACGTTAGCGTAGACGTGCGACAGGCTCTGACGTGCTGAAGTACGCCCACCGGCGAGCCGTTGAGACGAGCGATGTCCGCCCGTGTTCTAGCACGCGGCAAGATGCGTTACAGTCGTGAACGCAACCGCCGATGACGCAGGCAGCCTACAGCGGACACCCTGCGTTCGTCGCTTGGGATACGTACATCCGGTCCGCACGCCGACGGCCAACACACGCCCTCTCGGGCAAGGGATCTTCATGAACTGCGCCTCCTTCACTCGACTCACCGCGATCGCGCTTACCATGGGCCTGTCGCTGCTCGCGTCGAGCTGCAGCACCACCAAGACGGCGAGTTCGGGCGCTGGCGCCGACGTCACGGCCGACACAGCGAGTGGCGACACGGGCGCCGCGGTTTTTGACGCCGGCGCGACGGCGGACAGCCAGGCCGCTGACGCAGCCGGGACCGACGCAGTTGGGAGCGCTGATGTCCCTGCAGCGGATGGGCTCACGGCAGATGCAGGGGCGATCGATGCAGGGGCGATCGACACCGCGGCACAGGATGGCGGGACGGTCGCGGCGGACGCTCTGGTGGACGCCGCGGTGGACGCTAGCAAGGTCGACGGCGCGGCGATCGATGCCGGCGGCGACGTGGGACCCGGGACCTCTGATGCGAAGGGCACCGACGCAACCAGCACCGACGCAACCAGCACCGACGCAACCAGCACCGACGCGGGGGCCGGCGACGGGGCCAGCGCCGACACCTTCACCTCGCCCAACGCTGGCAGCGGGTGCTCCGACGGCACGCGCGAAGGCTTCGTCGACGCCGCGAAATACCCCAAGGTCGCCGGATGCGGCGGCGCCTGGAGCGTGCCGGGCATTCACAACGTCACCCCCGCGTGCAACCAGGAGGCCGGAAATACGGGCAAAAACAAGGCTGGCACGGGCTGCAACGTGAGCGACCTGTGCGCGGTGGGGTGGCGTGTCTGCTACGGCAAGGCCGATCTGCTGAGCCGCAACGCGTTGGGATGCCGCGACATCATGGAAGGCACGACCGAGCCGGGCTTCTTCTTGGCGCGTTCGTCCTCCACGGGCGCGTTCAACTGCTCGCAGGACAGCACAAAGTTCGGCGATCCCGGCACGCTCAATGACCTGTTTGGCTGCGGGAATCTGGGCTGCTCGGTCTCACAGGGCACCTGCGCGGGAGACAAGAAGGGCTGCGATCCGGCGGCGCTGGCCTGTGTCGACAAGACCACGTGCAATGCGGGGGTGTGCTTTCCGCTCAACGCGGCGTCGCACGACCTCTGCAAAACCCTCCGACACATGACCGGCTGCAAGTGCTCATTCACCG
Organism: uncultured Myxococcales bacterium; assembly: GCA_937910235.1. Classification (GTDB taxonomy): domain Bacteria; phylum Myxococcota_A; class UBA9042; order UBA9042; family UBA9042; genus UBA9042. Next base: position 6,508 of record CALENB010000486.1, read on the forward strand.
ATCCGCCCGCAAACACAGTCGTCTCGTGCGCGCCGTCGTCAGGCGGCTGCGGGTGGTGCAAACCGGTAGACTACTGGGAGAAGAAGCTGGCCAAGACGTTCCCAGAGGCCTGGGATTGCGGCACTAGCGGCACGAAAGAGGCCGCCAATGTGGTGAAGAAACACGTCGAGCTTGGCGGCGTGCTCTGTTGTCAGATGTAGCGGCGGTGCGGACCATGCCTACGCCAGCGACCCTCTCGTTCTACCAGCGCTTTGAGGCCGATATCGTCGCCGGGTTGAAGACGATTACGTTGCGCGACGATACGTGTCGCGACCTGGTGACGGGCGATCGCCTCCTTGTCACGAGCGTGCCGAGCGGTCGCGTGTTTGGTGTCATCGAGGTGCGGGCGACGAGCTTGGTGGCGGTGACGCAGCTCGACGAATCCCACGCGCGCCAAGAGAACATGACGTTGGCGGAGCTCCGCGCGGTTCTCCAGGACATCTACCCGGGTCTGACGACGCTCCATGCGGTGACGTTCGTGTTTGTCGGGCGAGCGTGACATTCGGGGTTGCGGTGTCATCTCGGATCCCTGGAAATCCGCACCCGCACAGTCCTCTTTAAGATCAAGAGAAAAGTCATGCCGAAGAATTCTTCCGTTATTTTAGCGGTTTCCACCTTCATTATCCTGGGTTTTGCCTGCGGCGAGGGGACTAGCGGCGACAAGTCGTCGACCGCTGACGTTGGCGGAGCGCAAGGCTCGGGCGATGGCGGCGTCTTGGACGGCGGCGGACCGGTGGACGCAGTAGCGGGAGTCACCGACGTCGGTGGCGACGCCGTCGATCCGCTGACCGATGTCGAGCACAGCGATGTCGGGACTACGGTCACTGACGCGATCGCGGCTGACGACACGACGGTCTCCGACGCGGTCGGCGGCGATGTCGCCAGCGGCGCTGATTCGCAAGGCAATCTACCAGACGGCGGCACCACGGACGGCGGCACCACGGACGGCGGCGGCACGTTAACTGTAAAGGTCGAGATGAAGGTCGAGCTCGGCAAGGCCGTGTGCACGGTCATCGACTCGGCGTTGCCGGCCGACACGGTGGTCGTCTTCGCGTTCTCGAAGAACACCGGCGCCTACGCAGACGAGACCCCGACCAAGGCGCTCAAAGCCACATTTTCCGGCACGTTAGCGGGATGCGATCTGATCGCGTGCACGGCGACCGTCGGGGCCGGCGCCGCCGCCACGACGTCTGACCCGGCCTCCGCGCAGATCGCGATGGGCGACGCTTGCGGCGTGGGTGGCTGCTACGCGTGCGGCGCGAAGGGTGGCTGCGCGACCGCCACGGCGGGCTGCGATGACGGCGACGACTGCACGAGCGACGACAAGTGCGGCGCTGGCGGATGCAGCGGCACGGCCGTTAAGCCGGCGACTTGGTACTACGACATGGACCTGGACGGTGCCGGCGGCGCAGTTTTTGGTGGCAACACGTGCGGCGTGCCCGCCGCTGCGGCCATCAAGGCTGGCACCTTCGTGGCCAAGGGTGGCGACTGCGACGACAAGAACCCGCTGGCCTACCCAGGCGCGGCTGAGATTTGTGACGGCATCGACACCGATTGCAGCGGCGGCGGCGATGAAGACGTCTGCAAAAGCGTGGTTCCAGCCGGCACGACGGGCTTCTCGACCGATGGCCCGATGACCGGAGACACGTTCTCGGTCGGCGCCACCGGCACGCTCAAGACCGATCTTTTCGGCGATGTGACGCTCAAGGGGACCGTGACCAAAGGCGGCAAGGATGCGCCCGTGACGTACTGCCTCAGCGGGCCGGTGACGCTCGCAGGCGCGCTGAGCATCGAGGGCGGGACGCTGAAGGTGTGCAAAGACGCAGACGGCAAAGTGACCGCGACCGTCACCGGCACGGCCGTGGTGGAGAAGAACAAGGGCAAGGCCACCTGCACGCTCGACTTGGCGCCAGGCGGCACGCTCGCCTGCGTCACCGACACCTTGACCATCCTGGGCGTGTCGACGACCGGCGCACACGTGTCATGGGCGAAGGGAGACGCTGCTGTTGCGGTGTCCAGCGCCAAAGCAAACCTTGATTATCTGGGCCAGCAGGTCGAGATCACCCTCTCGGGCGACCTGGTAGCGGACAAGGACACGAGCCTGACGTTCACCGTCGACGCACCTGGGAAGGTCGCTGGCCTGGGCAAACTCGCCGACGTCGTCAGCAAGACGGGCGCCGGCAAGATCGCGCGCGTGAGCGCCGTGATCACGACGACCCTCTCGCTTCAGAACAACGACCTCACCGTCGGCACCGGCAACGCGACGGTCGGCGTCGGGACGTGGGCGGTGGCAGCGTCGCGCACGGCGGCTGACAAATGGACGCTGGGGCTCGAGGTGGGCGCCGTCAGCTTGGCGAACGCCGCGACGATCTCGCTCTCGGGTGCCGGTGTGGAGGGCGCTGAGGAGCTGTGCGCCAAGGGCTCGATCGGCGCGACGCCGTCCGGCGCCAAAGACCCAGCGATGTTCAACGTCTGTTTCAAGGCGGGCGTGGCGCCGATCATGCATCTCGCGGCGACCGTGACTATCGCCCCGGTCGGCGAGCTGGCGCTGGTCGCGGCTTGGGACGCCACCGCCAAGAAGATCTGCCTGCAGGGTCTCGCCAGCGCGAAGTTTCCCGGCCTCGGCAAAGGCGCCGCGGGCGTGCCGCTGTCCGCGGAGGCCTGCCTCGACGTCCCCACCATGACGTTTGACCAACCGACGCTGAACGCCAAGCTGAGCCTTGGCCCGCTGGGGTCTGTGGCCCTGTCCGGCAACTTGGTTGGCGACAAACTCTGCCTCAACGGCGACACAACCGTGGCCCTGGGCGCGTCTTCGTTGGCCCTCACCGCCAGCGCGTGCACCAACGCCAAGCTCGAGGGGCTGACCGCGATCGCGTCGGGCAATCTGCCGATGCCGCCCTTCGGCACCAAACAAGCCAGCGCCCCCGTCGCCGCGGACGCCAAGGCGCTCTGCTTCACGAAGGACATCCCGACGCAGGTCAAGTTCGACGCGACCAACGTCAAGCTCGAAGCGACGCGCTGCATCACCATGGCCACCGACAGCCAGGGCAAAACCACCGCGACGTTGACGGACGGACCGGAGGCGAAGCTGACCGTCACCCACGCCAAGCTCGGCACCTTCTCGCTGACCGGCGCGTGGGACGACACCAAGAAGCAGCTCTGCGTGAGCGGCGCGCTCCCGAAGGGCAGCGGCGACGTGATGCCCATCAAGGGTGCGACCTGGCTCGGCTCGCGCGGCACCACCTGCTACAGCGACGGCAGCTTTGGGCCCATGGGCACCAACGGCACGCTTCGGATTGGAGATGACGGCAAGAAGTCGACGCTGTGGGTCGACGTAACCGGCGGCCTCGACGGCGCGGGCGGCGCGTGCGCGGTCAAGGCGAGCGATGGCGCTGCGTGCCAGGCGCTGAACAAGACGTGGGAAGACGGCGTCGAGAATCCAGTCGAGCGCCGCGACGCGCGCTTTCGGTGGGTCGGCGCGGCCTGCTACGACCTTCAGGCGGCGAACGACGGCGCTTGTCAGCTCAGCAAGGGGTTCTGGGATACGAGCGTCACCGGTCGCCACGGCGTCTCTTTGACGCCGTTCTGCAAGAAGGCCGGCACGAGCACGTGCGGCTACGCGGACGCCTGCGATGACAAGGGCGACAGCGCTTGCGCCCAGCTTTGGCGGCCTTTTGGCGAGCTCGGCAGCCCGACGCCTACGCCGATCGTCAACTTCGCGCTCGGCAAAGTCAGCGGGCTGCTGATGGTTGGCAAGGCGGCGGCGCTGTTGACCTTCGACGCGAGCACGTCAGGCAACGCGCCCACGCTCGACCTCATCAGCGTCGGCGGCGCGTCGTTCCTCTCGCTTGAGAAGGCCGGGGTCACCGCGATCCTCGACACCAAGGGCGAGTTTGTCGCGCGACTCTCTGGCGAGTCTCAGCTCGACCTCGGCGCGACCGGCTTCCCAGCGTGGTCGACTCGCCTGTTGGTCAGCGCGACCGTCACCGCTAAGGACGCCCGCTTCGTCGGCGAGATGCTGCCGGCGTCGTGCGCCAACGGCGGCAAGTGCACCTTCCCGGCCTACGAGCCCTACGCGCTGCTGCTCGGCAAGGGCAACTACAAGATCGAGACCAAGGGCGCGCAGGCCGCGTTCACCATCAACTGGCTGGGCGGCGCTGACCTGCTCGTCGTCGAGATGCTCACGACCGCCGACATCTCGGTGTTGGACAGCGTGAAGGCAAAGTCCGTGCAGTACCTGCGGGTCAACTGGCCAAAGGCCGGGCCCAGCGGCGCGAAGCCAAAGGCGGCCCTCGCGTTCATCGCGCGCCTCAAGGAGTTCGGCATCAAGGCCGGAAAGTTCACGCTAAAGCTAGGCGAGACCAAGGACGCGAACGGCAAGCTCAAGGCGATGCCAATCGCGTTCATCGCGGCGACGAAGAAGTTCCCGAAGATGCCCGTCGACACCGACGACAACCTCGCCAACGGCACCGAAGACGTGTGGCTGATCCCAGAGGGCGTCACGATCCGCAGCATGACGGAGATCAAGAACCTCGCGCACCTGTTCCCGGTCGTCACCGCGCAGGTGGACGTGACCATCGCTGGCAAGTCGGAGTACACGCTCCGCGGCACCATCAAGAGCAAGTGGGAGCTGATCAAGCCGGACTATGGGGTGCCGACGCTCTCCTCCGCCGCGCTGGAGTCGTTCTACGTCGACATCAACTACAAGGGCCTCGCGGTGCCGCCGCTCACGACCCTGAAGATCGGCGGTACGGCCGGAATCGTGACGCTCGACCGCAAGGGCGGCAAGCACAACCTCACGGGCGTCGCCGAGTTCCTGATCGACAACACCGGCTCCATCGGCGGCACGCTGGCGCTCAACGGGCTCTGGCAGGAGCCTTTCTACATCCCGAACCTCGCGCTGATGAACGCCGGGATCACGCTCAAGCTCAAGCCGACTGTGCCTCCGGTGCCGACCGCGTTTGGCTTCTCCGCCAACGGCCTGCTGCACAAGGCTGATTTTGATGCGACGTGGCCCAAAATCACCGAGGACGCGCAACACAACGCGGTGGGTGTGAACGCTAACGGTTCGCCGATGAGCAAGCTGCCGAAGAGCGTGTCCCTCGTCGGCGCGAGCTTCTACCTCGACACGGTGCCGCAGCCGGCCGCGTTCTGCGGACAGTCAACCTGCGCGCCGACGCCGCCGCTGCTCGTGCGCATCGACCATCAGAACCTGAGCACGACCGACATGGTCTGGGCCGTCGGCCAGCTGCAGAAGACGCTGGCGTCGATTCTTGAGAAGACCGCGACGATGAAGACGTTCGATCCGGTGACCGGCAAGCTCACATCGCTGAGCAACCCGTTTGGCGCCATCGGCAAGGCGCTCCCGCTCGACAAGGCCGTCAACCTGACCATCCCAGGTGATGTGCAGTTCGACCTGAACCGCGCGATGGTCTACTTCTCGAGTCACAACCAGCTGGTGTTTGGGCTGGACTGGCCCTTCGGCTTCCGCCTGGATCTTGACGCCGCGATGACCGTCCCGGCGGGCCCGGAGAAGGGCAAGAAGAAGTCGCTCTATCTCACAGGCGCGATGGATGTCTCGGGCATCGAGCTCAACGGCCGGCTGTCGCCGCTACAGGTCATCAGCGGGATCGACATTGTGGCCGATCCGTTCCGTAAAATGGCCTCGGTAGGCGGGTCGAACGATGTCCGTCTCCCGACCCAGATCGCCGCCAGCGGCGCCGACTCGGTCGAGCTCGCCGTGCGTGGACCGGCGATGGGCGGCGACTTGCTGACGGCAAAATCCGGCGGCAAATCCATTCGCCTGTACGAGACCGCCGAGAGCTACGCGCCGTGCGACGCAAAGTCGAAGATCGAACTGCGGACGCTCGACGGCACCGTTGTGGACTGTAGCAAGCCGGCGCGCGCCCTGGCGCTTGAGTTGAAGACGGACAGCACGTCGGTGCCCGCCGGCTCGCGGACCCGCGTCGTTCGGACCGCGGCAGGCGTGCGATTCGCCGACAAGTGGCAGCGGCTCGCCTACACCGTCGGCTCAAAGGGTCAGGTGCGTCTGTACGTCGATGGCCGCAGCGTGTCGGTCGTGGACAGCGCCGATGGCGCGGACGGCGAGCCTGACACCAAGGACGACAAGGACCGTTTCGCGCTGCCGACGATGAACGCCTACACCCACGTTGGCCAAGCGGCGTCCTACATCGACGAGCTGCGCTTCTGGAACGACGTGCGCAGCGGCGCCGAGCTCTCGCGCTACCTCGACCGCCTGCCCAAGGGCGCGCACAACGACAGCTCCCTGCTCGCCTGGTACGAGGCCGACTTCGACGAGAAGTTCGACACGTCAGGCAGCGGCATCTACCTGCGCGACAGCCACCTGCCGGGGCTCCATGGCACGTACCAGGGATCGTCAAAGCCGGAGCTGGACACGACGGACCAGGATCTGCGCGTCAGCCTGTCGCTGCCCGTGCTGGACCCGCTCTTGGCTGGCATGGGCTTCGACGCCGGCCTCGCCATCGCCCTGCCCTCGCCGCTCGCGGCGCTGCTGGGAACCAAGAAACTCGCGGTCGCAGCGCGCATGAAGCTCACCAAGTCGCTGGTCATGGCGCGCCTCTACACCCGCAAGCTGCGCCTGATTCCGATCCCGGGCATCGGTGGCTTCCAGATGTCGGGCAACGGCCCAAACGGCAAGGCCGACGATTTCGACGACGGCCTGTTCTTCGACGCGACGTTCGCGCCCTCCACCGCGCTCAGCGACGGCAAGATGCCCACAATCGACGCCTCCGCGACCCTGGGCCTCGACTGGAAGGGCACCGTGCACCAGCTCGGTGAGATCAACGCCAAGTTCGGTTGCCTCGCGGCAGACGGCGCGAACGGCGCCAAGTTCACGGGCAAGGAATGCTCGCTGGGCAACGGCTACCACATCTACGTGAACACCAAGCTCGGGAAGTCCGGCACGCTCTCGCTACCGCTGGGCGGCAACGACAAGCTCGGCCTGACAGGCACGTTTGAGGCCACGACGCTCAAGGCGCCCTTCCGTATCACCGCCAACGCGGCGCTCAGCGCGTACGGTCGCAACCTGGCCAAGCAGTCCCTGATGGTCGACGGTAAAGGCATCACAGGCACGGGCGCGCTGAACTTGGGCAACATCTACGGCGTCGACTTCGGCGCTGCTGCCTCGCTCAGCGTCAACTTCGACTGGAGTCCTGCGCGCCTCTGCGGCGCGGGCAAGACGCAGGTCGACGTGCTCTCGCTCGCCAAGTTCGACGGCACCGTCAGCGCGTGTTTCGGCACCAACCCGTCGGCGAGCTTCTCCGGCACGGCCAAGACCGGCACGCTGGGCGCCACGCTGGTGCCCGTCACCGACCTCAGCGTCTCCCTCTCGAGTACGGCTGGGCTGCTCATTAAGTCGGCCAAGCTGTCTGTTCCTGCCCTCTACAGCGGCAACCTGAGCGGCTACTTCAAGAACGCGACGAGCTTCGACGTCAACGGCACCAGCGTCGTCCAGCCCGGCAGCGGCTACTTGATGCGCCTGACCTCGACGGCGCGCGTCTACCGCAGCGGCAACACGGGCGGCGGCACGCTGTCGGCGGTGCTCGATACGACGAACTCGTACGGCCTGCTCAAGAACTGGGCGTCCGGCACCATCGCCGGCGGCTTCGAGGTCTCGGGGAGCACATTCTACTACGGCCTCGCGGGCGACGCGACGCTCAAGCCAGCGGGCTTCAAGCTCGCGAGCGGCCGCTTCTGGGCCTGCAATCCAAAGAGCGCGGCCAGCTCAAGCCTCCCCGCTGAGTGCAAAAGCGCCGCAAACGCGGGCTTTGGTGCGAGAGGCGTCATCGACGTGGGCATCGGCAAGGCCTGGATCGCGGGCACGGTCCAGCTTGGCACGAAGATCGGCACCAAGGTCGTTGACCGCCTCGACCTCAACGGCGGGCTCAATGTCTACGTGCACAAATACCTGTACCTCAAGACCAACATCGCGCAGCGCCTGACGTACCCGCCCGTGTCGAACTACTACGGCACGTACCTCACGGGCACCATGAGCGTGTTCGGCATGACGAGCAACATCAGCGCCACCATGACCGCTGCCGCCGATGGCCGGCCCAACAGCTTGTATGTGACCGGCGCTGGCACGCTCAAGCCTTACTCCGGCATGTCGCTCAGCAGCGGCTGGGCCAAGTACCAGTGGACGCCGAAGAGCACCACGGCGAGCGCGGGCGGCAAAATCACCATCGGCAGCATCCTGTCCACCAACGTCTCCACCAACATCTCGACGTCTGGAGCCCATGCGTTCAGCGGCAGCGCGACAGTGAAGGTGGCGAGCGTCATGTACGGCACCACGACCGTGACCCTCAACAGCAGCGGCGCCAAGCTCTACACCTCGATGACGGCGGACACTTACATCGCCGACCTCACCGGCACGCTGAACGGTACGATTCCGTACAACGGCAAGTTCTCGTTCGGTGGCAGCGGCAGCCTCAAGATTGGACCCTTCCCGACCGCGTCGGTAGGCAACTTCTCGGCGCACTACAGCAATGGCATCGCCGGCACAGCGTCCGTGGATCTCAAGGTCGTCAAGATGTCGGTCAAGGCGTCGGCCCAACCGACGGCGACTGGGCTGGCGCTCTACGGCACCCAGACCTACAACTGGACGCTCGGCAACTTCAACTTCCCCTACGTCACCGAAGCGGTGAAGTACGTCGCCAACGCCCTCTCCGGCTGGTCGTGTTCGACGTATTGCGCGAGCAAGTGTCCCTGGCCAGCTGGCAGCCAGTGCTGTCTGTACTGGTTCAAGTGCACCAAGAAGACGACCCACAATGACTACAAGGGCGTCGGCGCCAAGGTCACCTTTGTGATGTCGGGCACGAGCTACAAGTCGAGTCACAACGTCGCGCTCAAGGCGACGGCGACCTTGAACGTCGGCCCGGTCAAGGGGTCGTCGTCCACAACCTGCGGCATCGGTAGCAATCCATCTTGCTGCTTCAAGTTCCCGAGCCCGATTGGCAACCAGTGCCTTAAGCTGTACTGAGTTGGGGCGGCGCGCGTCTGTGCCACGAAGCCTGGTGGATGAGTCATGCTGAAGACCCGAAGATTCCCCATTCGCATGATGTTGCGGTGGGGCATGCCCATCGGCGCCATGGGCGCGACGTGGTCGGCTGTCGTCTACGCCGCGTATGCAGTGAGCGAATTTCAGTGGTTACGCGTGCCTTTCCTGCCTATCGCCACGGTCGGCACGGCCGTCGCGTTCTACGTCGGTTTTAAGAACAACGCCGCGTACGACCGGTTCTGGGAAGGTCGCAAGATCTGGGGTGGCATCGTCAACGCGAGCCGCACTTGGGCGATGATGGTGCTCAGTTACATCGAACCCGACGACGAAGGTGATCAGGCGAGAGAGACGCGCCGCGTGCTGATTTACCGGCACTTGGCGTGGGTCAACGCGCTGCGGCTGCAGCTTCGGCGGACGTCGCGCTTCTTCGATAATCCCGCGCCAACCACGCGCAGGCGCCTTGAGGCGCACGCCGTGGTCATGCGCAACGACTGGCAAAAAGAGATCTCGCCCTTTCTGAGCACGAGCGAGTTCGACGCGGTCTCTGCGCAGGCCAACTCCGCGACGCACCTGCTGCTCTCGCAGGGCAAGACCGTCGCTGCGTTGGTGTCCGAGCGGCGGCTAGACCTGTTTCACCAGATCCAGATGATGGACGTCGTACAGGAGCTCTACGCGCTGCAAGGCAAGTCGGAGCGAATCAAGGCGACGCCATTTCCGCGGCAGTACGCCGAGTTCAGCCGCTGGTTCACGCGCGTGTTCGTGGTGTTGCTGCCCTTCGGCATGCTGGACGTGTTTGCAGCGCGCACGGCGGGCCAGGCGTCCGTCGCCGAGACGGTGTTGTCTGGCCTGCCCATGGTCGTCGCCTGTGGCGTGGTCACCTGGGTGTTCGTGACGATGGAAGGCATCGGAGACTCGAGTGAGGACCCGTTCGAGCGCAGCATGAACGACGTGCCGATGAACGCGCTCTCCGTGACGATCGAGCGCGACCTGCGCCAGATGTTGGGGGAGACTGAGATTCCCGAGCCAGAGCCGGTCACCGACAGCATCCAGTACTAGCCGCCACGGCGCGCCGCCTTTCGCGCGCGACTGTGGCCTACTTTACCAGCGTCTTGCAGACCCCAGCCAAGCAATCAACTCCGAAAGCGTCCAACTTTGTCGCCGTCTTGCCGTCGTCGGCTTTGGTCGCAAGCGCCACGCACTTGCACTTTGGGTACTGCGCCTGGCACGTCTGCTCGGCCGCTTCGTGCGCCGCCTTGTCTGCCTGACTCACGCCAGCGGCGACAAACGTGCCGCAACAGTTGATCTGGTGCAGCACCACCGCGCAGTCGATGGCGACCTTGCAGCTGGTGTCAAAGGCCGGAAAGACGGGCGGATTGTCGGCGCACTGCACGACAGGCTTGGTCGGGCCAGTGTCCGCGTTGACGCCGCTGTCGATAGTTGCAGCGTCGGTCGTCGCAGAGTCTGTGGTCGCGCCGTCCGTCGTGCCTGCATCCGTCGGACCCGCGTCATGATCGCCGCCGATGCAGCTCTCCGAGCTCGTCGAGGTCCACACCGGACAGCCGTACTTGTCGACACCTTTGACCCACCCCACCGGCGCCGCATCGCACACGCCGCCGCCGCACGTGCCGTTTGGACTGCTCCGACCGCCCACGCTGAAGCAGTCGCAGGTGGGGGTCTCCATTGGGCAGCACTTGATTGCGTCAGCCGTGATCACGTCGGTCGGTGTCGCGTCCGGCGTGGGTACATCAGCTGCGGTCGCGTCCACCGATCCGGGTACATCGGGCGCCAGGATATCGCTCGTCGACACGTCAGCGGCGAGGGCGTCACCGGCGTCGCCCTGCGGCGCGTCGGTCGTGCCACCTGTGTCCGCGGTCGTCGAGGGTTCGTTCGGACCGCACGCGCTCAACGTCGCCGACAAAGTCAGGGTGAGGGTCAGGCCAAAGATCGCGGCCAGCTCAGTGCGCCGATTCCAATCCTTGTCTACGTTCATGGCCGTTCGCTTCAGCATCTCGACAACTCCGATCCTACGCCTGGGCCAAGAGGGCAAGAGGGGTCGGATGACTACACTTAACCTCTATAGAGGTTAAGTGTAGTCATCCGACCC
>CALENB010000487.1 GCA_937910235.1 uncultured Myxococcales bacterium
CCCCGAAGATACGGCGATAAAGCTGGGTTCTGGCAATCATACGCCGCGGCTTGCCGAGTCGATTACGAAGCTCGCCACCGTGCTGCCTCACAAGCCCGCGACCGAGCTGTGCGCTTCCCTGCTCGGGGTTAGTGTCAGCGTCCATACGTCAGAACGGCTCGTCGAGAAGCGATCCGCCTTCGTTTCTTCGGTCAAGACTCGGGAGGCCGACCAGCTGCGACCGCACGACGACACTGGGTTGGCGCGACAGCTTGTGAGACCCGCGGACGCCGTCGCCAAAGCGCCAGAGACCGCCTACTTCGAGACCGACGGCGTTTTTGTGATGGTCCGGGAGCACGACGAAGAGCGCAGCACAGCTCCGCCACCAGGCGCGCGTGGCGGAAAGGGGCGGCGATACGAAGTGGCCGGGCGCGAAGTGAAGAACGGCATTCTCTACACCGGCGATGACTGCGCGATGGAAACCCCACAGCGCGGCTGCCTGCTCGACAAGACGTATGTGTCGCACCTCGGCACGTGGCAAGCGTTTGCGACCCGCGTCTGGCCGGAGATGCTGCGGATGCGCTTCGATCAGGCAGAGAGGCGGGTGGTGCTCAGTGATGGCGCGGAGTGGATCCGAACGTTCTGCGCGTGGCTGCCGTTCACGGTTCTGCTGATTCTGGACCTGTTCCACGTCAAGAAACGCATCAACGAGGTCGCACAAGCGCTGTATCGTGATGACGAACTCGGGCGCCGCCGCTGGCGCGCGGTCCAATACGACCGCGCTGAAGAGGCTCGCATCGATGAGCTCCTGGCCGCGCTGGACGAGGCCGAACCGAAGGGAGCGAACGCGAAAGAGCTGGTGAAGGACCTGCACACGTACATCGGCAACAATCGCGACCGGATGGATTACCCGGCCTACAAGGCCATGGGCCTGCGCGTCGGCAGCGGGGCTGTGGAGAGCGCGAACTTCCACGTCACCGGCAATCGTTTGAAGTTGCAGGGGATGCGTTGGAGCGAAATCGGCGCCGCCGACATAACGGTGCTACGAACGGACCTGTTCAACGGGCGTTGGCGACAGCGAACCGAGGAGATGTTGGCGGCGTGAGCCAGAACCGATCCTGTGGAACCGCGCCCCGCGTAACACCCGTCGCCTGTGACGACTCCTGCAGTGGCGGCTATTGCCGGTTGCCTGGGGGTTCTTGATGACGACAAGCACGATGGTTCTGCTCGCCGCGTTCGGCGGATTCATGATTTGGCGCGTCGTGCAGATGCGACCCAATCCCGCGCGCATCGCCGCCGCGCACGCCGCGCTAGCGCGAGGTGCGTGCCTCGTGGATGTGCGCTCGCCGGCTGAGTTTCAATCAGGACACCTGCCGGGCGCGCGGAATCTGCCGGTGCAGTCCCTCGGCGGTCGGATGCACGAGGTCGGGCCGACCGATCGCGAGGTCGTGGTCTACTGCGCGTCGGGCGCCCGCAGCGCCTCCGCGGCCGGCAAGTTTCGTCACGCCGGCTACACCAGCGTCATCGACGTCGGCGCGATGCGGAATCTGGCCAACCACACCCAGCCGGCTGCGGCGACCGCGCCAGGATCCCCGACAGAGCCCGCTGCGACCGGCGACGAGGCCATCAGTCGCCAACAGCGGCGGCAGCAGGAGCGGCAGCAGCGACGCGACCGGTAGCGGCACACGAAGGTCGACGGTCCTGCGTTCGGCGTGGTATGTGCGCGGCGGGCACCTCCGCCCGCCCTCGTCGTCCCTCACAGGCCTGCACATGACCAACAACGACATCCTCCGCCGCGTCCGGTTCGCGCTGGATCTTAGCGACCCCAAGGTCATCGACGTGTTCGCGCAGGCCGAGCTCACCATCACGGCTGACGACGTGACGAACCTGCTCAAACGCGAGGAAGACGAGGGTTTTGCGCCCTGCGACGACACCACGCTCGCCATCTTTCTCAACGGCTTGATCAACGACCGACGCGGCAAGAAGGACGGCCCGCAGGCCGCTCCCGAGACGCGGCTGAGCAACAACATGATCTTCATGAAGCTCAAGATCGCCCTGAGTCTGCAGGCCGATGAGGTGTTGGCGATCCTGGCGCTCGCCGACTTCAAGATGAGCCGTCACGAGCTCAGCGCGCTGTTTCGCAAGCCGTCTCACAAACACTATCGGCTGTGCCAGGACCAGATTCTGCGCAACTTCCTGCAGGGGCTCACGGCCAAGCACCGCGGTATCGCACCGCAGAGCTGAGCGTTCACGCCCTGGAGTCGTCTTGTGCTGCATCTACAGAACATCGAGAAACGATTTGGTCCGCAGGCCCTGTTTTCCGGGCTAAGCTGGCACATCAAGCGCAGCATGCGCTACGGCTTGGTTGGGCCAAACGGCGCGGGCAAGACGACGTTGCTCAAGATCTTGATCGGCGAGCTGTCGGCCGACGAAGGCGCCGTCGTCAAGGGCAAGGGCGTGACCATCGGCTACCTCGCCCAGGAGGTCGACCCGTTCACGGCAGGCACCGTCCAGCAGAGCGTGCTGGAGGGGGTGCCGGGGTACGGTCACGCGCGCGATCGGGTCACTACGGTGCAGGAGCGCATGGTCACCGACCACGCCTTCGCCCGGAGCGAGGAGGGCCTCAAAGAGCTCGGCCGCGCCATCGATCAGTTTGAAGCGAAGGGCGGCGAGGGGCTGCTCGACCGCGCCCGCGAGGCCCTCGGCGGACTCGGCTTCAGCCGTGAGCAGATGACAGAGCCGGCGAGCGCCCTCTCCGGCGGCTGGCTGATGCGCGCCGCGCTGGCCCGCCTGCTCGTGATGCAGCCGGATGTGCTGCTGCTCGACGAGCCCACCAACCATCTCGACCTCGAGGCGCTGGCCTGGTTTGAGAGCTTCCTCGAAAACTATCCGGGTGCGGTCGTCGCCGTGAGCCACGATCGCTTCTTTCTGGACCGGATGCCCAACCGCATCGCCGACCTGACCCGCAGCGGCGTCAACCTGTATGTCGGCGGCTACGAGGACTATCTGGTCGGCCGTGAGCAGCGCATCGCCTTGCAGGTCGCCGAGAAAGTGCGGGTCGACCGCAAACGCGCGCACCTCGAGAGCTTCGTGCAGCGCTTTCGCGCCAAGGCGTCGAAGGCCAAGCAGGCCCAGGCGCGCGTCAAGCAGCTTGAGAAGCTCAAAGACGTGCAGGTCGACTCTGAGGCCAAAGGCATCGGGTTCTCGTTTCCCGCCGCCGGTCGCACCGGTCAGGAGGTGTTCAGCGTCGAGCACGTGCGCAAGGTCTACGACACCGATCACGGCCCCCTCGAGGTCTACTCCGACCTCAACCTACGCATCGCGCGGGGCACCAAAGTGGCGCTGGTAGGGCCCAACGGCGCCGGAAAATCGACGCTGCTGAAGATCCTCGCCAACGCCACCGACATCCAGGCCGGGGTGGTGCGTCGCGGCGCCAACGTGCGGTTGGAGTACTTCGCGCAGCACCAACTCGAAGCCCTCGATCGCCGGCTGACGGTCTACCAAGAGGCCTCCCGTGCGTCCGGTAGCGACACCGTCACGATGGTGCGCAATGTGCTCGGATCCCTGCTTTTCCAGGGTAAGACCGTCGACAAGACCGTCGCGGTGCTGTCCGGCGGCGAGCGCGCGCGGCTGGCCCTGGCCAAAATGGTGCTGCGTGGGCCGAGCTGCATGCTGCTCGACGAGCCCACCAATCACCTCGATCTACAGAGCCGCGAGGTGCTGGAAGACGCCATCTCCAGATTCGACGGCACCGCGGTGCTCGTCAGCCACGACCGCTACTTCATCAACGCCGTCGCGACCCACGTGCTCGAGGTCCTCCCCGGCGGCAAGACCACGATGTACGAGGGCGACTACGACGCCTATCTGTACCGGAAATCAGGCGGCGATCCGAAGTTGATCGAGGCGCTGTTGCGCGGTGAGACGGTCGATCTCTCGGCGGCCGCCGAGCCCGTGGTGGTCGCGGCGAGCGGCGTCGTGGCCGGTGACGCAGGTGACGGCCTGTCGCGGGCGGAGCTGAAGGATCGCAAGCGCGCGGAGGCGACGCGGCGCAACGAGCTGTCGCGCCGCACCAAACCGCTGAAGCAGCGACTCAGCGCGCTGGAGACGGAGATCGCCGCCTGGGAAGCGCGCCTCGCCGAGATTCAAGCCGCGCAGCTCGATCCTTCGCTCTATGAGGACGCGCTCAGGGTCCGCGCGCTGACGGAGGAGTTCGGCCGACTCACCGCCCAGGTGGAAGACGCCATGGGCCAGTGGGAGGCCTTGGCGATGCGGATCGAGGCCGTTGAGGAGGAGCTCGCGGAGGAGCTCGACAGCGCGGACTCGTGAGCGTCTAACCCGGACATGCAGGCTTTCAGCGCGGAACCGTCGCCATCGCGCCCCGCGCGCTGACGTGCGCTCGACGCTAGGCGCGACGCCGGACGACAACCAGCCCGGCGAGCATCAACATCGCCGCCAAGAGCATGCCGACCGACGATGCGCCACGCCGCGTGGGCGTCGCCGAGCAGCCTGAATCGACGGGGCCGCTCGGCGGATTGCAGTTGACCTCGATGGCGTCCGCCAGGGTCGCCGTGCCGCCGTTGAGCTCCGCGATCATCGGCTGCTTGCCAGCCGCGAGGCCGGCCGGGACGACCGCCGTGAGCTTCGTCGACTTCAGGATCGTCACGTCAACCAACGGGCGTCCACCTGCCTGCAGCGTGATGCCCTCAGCGAACCCACTACCAAAGACCGTCACCTGCGTCGTCGCGGCGCTGGAGACGCAGCGCGGGTCGACCAAGTCGAGCTTCAGCTCGCCAACCCCGATGTTGCCTGCGTCCGCACCCACATCGACGGCGACGTCTGGCGCCGGCGCCGCCTTGATCTCGATCGCCTGGTCCTTGAAGCCAACCTGGCCATTGGGGTTCTCGACCACCACGGCGTGTTTGCCGACGCTCAGGCCCGGCAGCACCGTCGTCACGATCTTGTTCGGCGTAATCGACGTCACCGACGTCTTGGTGCCGCCGACCTTCACGACCGCGCCAGCCTCGAAGTTCTCGCCGATGATCTCGATCTCGCTCGGCTTGTCCGACGGGATGCTGGGTGGGGTGACGACGCTGATGACCGGCTTTGGGGGCGGCGCCACCGCGGTGTCCTGAGGCGGCAGGTCCGGCATCCCCACGTCGGCCGTGGCCCCGGAGTCCACCGCGCTGCCCGTGTCGGGCGTGGTGCCCACGTCGGTGCTGCCAGCGTCCGTGCTTCCCGCGTCCGTGCTTCCCGCGTCTGGCATCGGCGTCGTAGTGGTGCCTTTGACGCCCATCCGCAGGCGGAAGTCGCCCTTCATCTGGATGAGGCCGTTGTTGAGGTCCTCCACGAACTTCCATTCCTTGTTGCCCGAGCACGTGCCCAGGGGCCACACGATGTGCATCAGCTGCGTCTTCGGCGTCGTGGCCGTATCGGTGAGCGCGGCGAGCTTCTGGCAGCCGCAGCCCACATCAAAACCTCCGATCGACAGCTTGGCGCAGTCCGTCTTGCCCCAGTACGCGCTCAAATCGGTCGCCGGGCTGTTGATGCGGACGACGACGCGGATGTTGCCCGACGTGATCACCGGCGGCTTATCGCCCGGTTTTGCGCCGCTGAACTCGTAGATCATCACGGTGTTGCCCTGGATAGGCGTGCCTGGTTTGGCGGTCACGGGGTTGAAGAAATCCGCGGTGCCGATGGTCCACACCGGTTTGGTGCTAGACGGGGATGAGGCGTCGCTTGTGTCGTTCCAGATCTCAATGCTCGCGTTCATCGTGACGCTGGTCGGATCTAGCACGGACGTCGCCGCCGCCATGACGAGCTCCACGCTGACGATCTCAACGGGGTACTGGTCCGTCTTTGGCCGAAACAACACGCCGAACGCCTCGCCCTGCACAAAGCCTGGGTGCCCGTACTGTGGATGCATCTTGGAGCCGGCCAGGGCGCCCAGGTCCTCCGGTCCGTCGTCGTACTTCCAGATCACCTTGGCGCTGGCCGTCGAGACGAGCAGACACGTCGCGACGACGAAGCAGGCCGTGAGCGCCGGCAGGCGATTGAGTTGGACGTGCATGATGACTCCGGATCAGCGGGGAGGTCGGCATCTTACGTGTCCCGCGTGTCAACACACAAGGCTGGCGTTGCAGCCGCGGCCGAATCCCGGCTGGAACGTCGACGACGCAGCGACCAGGCGCAGCTTGACCGGGCCGCTACGTTTGTTGAGGCTGCGGCCATGAGCTTTCGAAGTTGGACCGACGTTCGAGGACACACCGCCCAGATTGGCGTCCTGCGCCGCATCTGCGCGAGTCAGCAACCGGCCCACGCCTACCTCTTTGAGGGTCCGGATGGTGTCGGCAAGCGGGTGGTGGCGTGGGCGCTCGCCGCGCGGTTGACGTGTGAGGCGCCCAACGACGTGAGCGGTGCCTGCGGCGCCTGTCGCTCTTGCCACGCGCTGCAGCGGGGCGAGCACCCTGACCTGACGCTTCTGGAGCGAGACGGCGTCAGCATCCGCATCGGTCAGGTGCGTGACGCGCTGAAGCCGCTGCGATTTGAACCCGTGCTGGGTCGCGCCAAAGTCCTGATCGTCGATGAGGCCGACACGCTGCGCGAAGAGGCCGCAAATGCGCTGTTAAAGACGCTGGAGGAGCCGCCCTCGCGGACCCACTTCATCTTGGTGACGGCCCGCTCCCAGCTCCTGCTGGGTACGATCCGGTCGCGAAGCCAGACCGTGCGGTTCGGCGACCTCGATAGCGCCGACATCGAGGCCGTGCTCATCGCGGAGGGGGCCGACCCCAGCCTCGTCGCCATGGCCGCGCCGCTCGCCGAAGGCAGCGTGTCGCGCGCGCGCACCCTGTGCGACCCGAAGTGGCTGGCCGCTGTGGATCGCCTCACAACCTTCATTTTGGGCCTCGGCGCGGGTGATCCCCTCCGGGTCGCTGACGCCGTCGCCGGCCTCGGGCGCACGCTCGAGGGGCTGACGTTGCATGAGAGCCCGGATGACTCGCCGCTGACAGCGTCGCCAACCGCGACCGCCGCGGAGGCCAAAGCCCTCGCCACGGCCGAGCGCAAGGGCGGGCAGCCAGCCACCGTCAAGGCGGCGCCGACCGCTGTGGTGACCCAGCTCAAGGGGCTCGATCGTGTCGGGCTGCGCTGGGCGCTCGATGTCACCCGCACGGTGCTGCGCGACGCGATGTTGGTAGGTGCGGGCGTGCCGGTGCACACGCTGCCCTTGGCGCGCCACGGCGAGGCTCTGGTGGCGCTGTCGACCCGCGCTGAACCAAGGGCCATCGCCGCCGCGATCGACGTGTGCCTCGCTGGCGAAGCTGGCCTCGTGCTCAACCCGAACGCGCGCTTGGCGCTCGAAGCGGCGTGGTTGGAGATCGATCGGCTGATGCGCTGACGCACCGACGCTGATTCAGTGGCGATGATTCACTGGCGCCAATCCGCGACCGCACCCGTCACTCGCCGCTCGGACGTTAGAACTGGCTGCTGCCGGGCCGCATGTGGCCGAACAGCGCCTCGTGCAGCTCGATCTTGATCTGGCCACAGTTCCTCGGCCGATCCGCAGGCTTTTTTTGCAGGCAGTGCAGGATCACCGCCGTCACAGCCGGGGTCAGCGCCGCGTTAAACTGGGTCGGGTCGGGCACCGGCTCCAACGCGTGGGCCACGAAGATGTTGCCCTCGAAAAATGGCAGCCGGCCCGTGAACATCCGGTAGAGGATGACGCCGAGCGCGTAGATATCGGCCCGGTGGTCGACATCGGAGCCGTCGATCTGCTCCGGCGCCATGTAGTACGGCGTCCCGGCGAGCACGCTCTGCTCGCCGAAGCCGTCGTCGAAGGCGCGAGCGAGCCCAAAATCCAGCAGTTTAGCGGTGCCGTCGACCGCGATCAGGATATTGTCGGGCTTGATATCGCGGTGCAGCATGCCGTGGCCGTGGGCGTGGTCCAGCGCCGCGCAGATCTGCTCGATGACACTCATCAGAAAGATCCGATCGGCCACCGGCTCGTTGACGGGCATGTGCGCGGTCAGCGGCAGGCCCTCCACGTACTCCATGGAGTACCAGGGCACCCCGTCTTCATTACCCATGTCGTAGATGTGCACGATGTTCGGGTGGCTCAGGCTCGCCGCCATCTTGATCTCGCGCTCAAAATAGCGCTTCGCCACGTCCGACGGCATGGCCCCATCCAGCATGAACTTCAGCACCACGACACGGCCGAGCAGACTGTCCGTGGCTCGGAAGACGACACCATTTCCGCCCTGGCCAAGCTGCTCGAGCCCCTTGTACCGCCGGCCGAGGGACACCGGCACACCTTCAGGCCAGCCGTCGATGTCCGTCTCTACGCCGACCTGCTTCGCCGGTGCGGCCCGCGCAACTTTGCCGTCCACATACGCCACGGTGCCTTCGGGGAAGGCCTCCGTCGCCTCCGCCTCAACCGCGCTCGCCACAATGGGTCTGCGCGCACCGACCGGCGTGATGAACGAGAGCTGCTCTGCGTCGCCGTCAGGCATCTCAAAAAACTGCTGGCGCAGGCTCTCGAACCATGTCGTGTCTGGGTCTTCCGTGTCCATCTGATTGGTGATGCGCTCGAGGATCAACCGGCCCAGCCGCGGCTGCCGCAGCTCGATGCAGAGCTCGGCCGCTCGCCGCGACACCGCCACGCGGTCGGCGTCAGATTGGGGCGCCTGGAGCCACCGATACAGATTGTGCAGCGCGCCCTTGGCGTCGCCCAGCTCCTCGCGCAGGTCCGCGGCGAGCTGCATCGACTCGGCGAAGTGGGGGTTGGTCTCCGGGACAGACTCGGCGACACGCAAGGCCTCCGCCGTGTCGCCCTGCGCGGCTCGCAGCTTGATGACCGCGACGCGATCGCCCTCTTTCGTCAAGCAGACGATCGCCCGCTCAATGTCCCCGGACTTGGACCACAGGCGGGCTGCGTCTCGGTAACGGCCCTGCTGCTCCATCAACGCGGCGGCCTCCGCCCGGGCGCCGCCCTTGGCCAATCGCGCCGCCGCTTCATCTAATCGACCCTGCTTGATGAGGACTTTGGCCACGAGCTTCACATCGTCGGTCCGCTCAAACGCCGCCAACGCCTTGTCCCACTCGTCGAGCTTGGCCCAGGTCTTGCCCGCAGCTTCCCAGTCGCCTTTCTCTTCCCGCACTTCCGCGCTGACCTCAAGCGCCCGCCGCGCCTCGCCGCCCTTGCGAAACATCTCGACGGCGTCCGACTTCATCCCAGCGCGCATCAACAGATCCCCTGCTTCCACATGGCGCTTGAGACGGTTGGCGATCTTGGCGGCCTCAACGAACTGGCCAGCGTGTCCCAGGGCTTTGAGCAGCCCGGCGTCGTCGTCGCATTTGCGGTAGCAGAAGGCGGCGCTGTCCCAGTCCTTCGCGGCCGAGAAACACGTCGCCGCCTTGTCCCACTTCTGGGCTTTACGCCAGGCCCGACCTGCGTCGAGCTTGCGACCTTCACGCTCAAACAACTCGGCGGATCGCTCGAACAAGCCGTGGTCGGTCGCGATGCGCGCCGCCGCGACGCCGTCGCCCTGCGAGAGCGCTTTTTCAACCGCGCGGGTGCCTTTGGTGTCTTCTTGGTGCGAGAGGCGCGTGACCCACCAGCGAATAAAAAAGCCGCCTCCGCCCAAGACCAGGACAGTGACGATCGCGCTGACTATTCGGGGGTCGAGGCCTAGTTCATCCATTTTTTTTGGCGCAGCTGAGAGGTGAGGGCTGCGACAAGATAACGCACGTGTGAGGGGATGACGAGTTTCCTAACCCCAAGTGTTGCGTTCGATGAACTGCTACGGTTCGGCTGCCTAACGAACGGTCGTATCGGCCCGAGACCCAGGGCTCAGCGGTTGACAACGAGCGTGCGCGCGGCGTCTGCAAAAACGACCGTCGCCTTGGTGCCCATCACCAGCTCGACGACGCCTGGGCCGAAGGTCTTGTGGTCGATGAGCAGGCCCTTCTCCGCGACGAGCCGTGGCGAGTAGGGCGTGGCGCTGGCGTGATCGCGATCGCCAGCGAGGCGCTCAAAGCGCTCCCGACTGAGCGTGACGTCGTCCTTGCGCGGCAGCGCGCGGCGACTGCCGACCCCGGTGGCGGGTTTGCGCTTGGTGGCCGCGGCTTTGGTGAGGCGATACTTGTGCTCAGAGCCGCAGGTGTTGCAGCGCACCATCGCAGGCATCTCGGCGACCATCGCCATGATGGTGTGGGCCAACTCCGCCTTGCACTTGCTGCAGGTGGTGTCGATGTCGCGGCCGACCGCGGGAAGGGTGTCGCTCTTGCGCAGGCGATGCAGGGTCATGCAGGTCTCCAGGGGATGGGCGAAGGAAAGCAGGGTCGGGGGAGGTCAGTGGTCGCCGCGTGAGTGTGGGCAATCGGGTGTGAGCGATCGGGTGTCGGCGATCAGGTGTCGGCGGTCGGGTAGGACAGTCTGAAGGCTGCCGGTCGTTGCGGTCGTCGCCTGAGCGAGCGGGTAGGGGTCAGCGAGACCGGCCCGGCGACGGCTGCGAACCATAGCGGTCACGCGCCTTGTCAGCAAGCCAGCGCGCACGAAGTTGCGGAAGCTGACCGGTCTGCGCCGGTGCTCGGCCGTGGTGGGATCGGCGCACGACATCGCGATCGCTTGTCGGTCCGGGCTGCGCGGCGCTACTATTGGGCGGCGTGCCGGTCCCGCCGTGCGCGCACGGCCGCGCCTCAAACTGTTGCACTTGGAGGTCTGAATGTCCGATCGAAACACGCCAAACCTGCGCTCCCGCGGCCGGGTCGTCGCCCGCCAGCCAGCCGATTCACGGGTTTGGCTGAGCCGCATCGCGCTCGCCGTGATGCTCGCGCTGACCTTAGGTGGCTGCCAATCGATAAAGCTCACGGTCGACAAGATCCGGATGAAGACCATCGGGATTACGGTCTGTGATCCCGAGAAGGGCTCGGCCGAGTGGGTCCTCAACGAGGCGCTGGAGGCCGCGCGTGACGACAACGCGGAGCGCGGCTGGGAGCGCTTTCAGAAGGTGCTGCACTCGTCTGAGCGCTCTCCGAACGCGCTGCGGAGCTGGTACACAGGTGCGTGGCCCCGGATGCGGCGGCAGGCGAACGACTACAACATCGACAACGACGGCTGCTTCAAGATCATCAACCTCAAGGAGATGGTGAAGTCGATCGGCGGCATCGCTGGCCTGGAGTTCTACATCGTCAGCAAGAAGAAGGAGATGCCGACGCCTTGCGCCGTGTATCTCGACGAGGAGCACAACGACGCCTGGCGTGTTCGCCGCTGCAGTCTTTGAGGCGCCATGTTGCGGATCGCCCTTGAACGCGGGCTCTCAAGCATGATCGCGAAGTGGATGCTGGACGGGCGGGCCGACACCGTGCTCGACCGCGTCGTGAAATCTGGCGCGCTGCCGCCGGCGGAGATCGCCGCCCTGCGCGCGCAAACCAACGCGCGGCTGCAGCAGGTGCGCGACGAGGGTGCCCCCTACGCTGACATGATCGCGGAGGCGCTCGGTGGGGTGCGGGCCGCCCTGCCTGATCTGGCTGCGATCCTGCGCAGCGCCGATGGCTCGAACGCGCGGGTTGTTGCGGCGGCGGTGGCCGATGAGCTCGCTCGCAGGGCCTCCGGCGCGGCGCGCGCTGCCGCGAAGCAGTGGCCGTCGGACGTCGGCTCGCCTGCCACCACCGCCGCTGCTGTCGCGCCGTCGCTCACGCCAGACCCACCTGCGGACCCGCCTGAGGAGGCGTCCGCATGAGCACCATCGCCAAGATCCTGAACTTGCCGCAATACGCGCGGAACGTCGGCCGTCTGCGCGTCATGATCACGGTGATCATCCGGCACGGCTTTGGCCACGTCCTCGAGCGCGCCGGTCTCATGCAGGTGCTGCGCGTGGCGCCGGGCCTGCAGGCAGACAAGACCGTCGCCAACAAGATCTGGGAGGTCCGCGTTCGGCTGGCGTTGGAGAGCCTCGGTCCCACGTTCGTCAAGCTCGGTCAGATGCTCGCGACGCGCCCTGATCTGGTGCCGATGAGCCTGATCTATGAGCTGCGCAAGCTGCAAGATGACGTGCCCGCGTTCGCTTTTACAGAGGTGGAGCAGCTCATCACCGCCGAGCTGGGGATGTCGCTCGCGGAGGCGTTCGCGTTTGTGGACCCCGAGCCGCTCGCCGCCGCCTCCATCGCCCAGGTGCACCGCGCGCGCCTGAAGACGGGCGAAGAGGTGGTCATCAAGGTCCAGCGCCCCAACCTCGACGAGACGATCCGCACCGACCTCGACCTGCTGCGTTTGGTGGCCGGCCAGCTCGAGGAGCGCGTGCCAGAGGTGCGTCAGTTTCGGCCCCTGGCCGCCGTCGAGGAGTTCGCGCGCAACCTCAAGCGGGAGACTGATTTCGGTAACGAGCTAAACAACATCGAGCGCTTTCGCCGCCAGTTTGCGGGCAACGAGAAGGTGCATGTGCCCGCGACCTACCCGGCGTTGTCGACGCGCTGCGTGTTGGTCATGGAGTTCATCGACGGCGCCAAGATCACCGATCTGGCGCAGCTGGAGGCGTGGGGGCTCTCAGGCGCCGCGGCGGCGAACGTCGGCATCGAGCTGGTGATGGCGTCGATCTTCGAGCACGGCTTCTTCCACGGCGATCCGCATCCCGGCAACTTCTTTGTGCTGCGAGACGGCCGGCTCGCCGTCATCGATTTTGGCATGATGGGCGCGCTGGATCGCGACCGCATCGAAGATCTACTCAGCTTCATGGCCGCGATCTTGATGAACGACCCGGAGATGCTCGTCACGCAGCTGCTCGACATGGGCATCATCAACGACGCGGTGGACATGCGTGGCCTGCGCGCCGAGGTGAGCGAGCTGATGGGCCGGTATTACGGCCTCGATCTCGCCAAGGTCGACATCGGCGACTTCATCATCGAGACGTTTGAGACCATCGTGCGTTTCGGCGTCTTCCTGCCGTCGGATCTGCTGTTGATCGCCAAGTCCATCTCCACGATGGAGGGCATCGCCCGCGAGATTCATCCTGACTTCAACCCGATGGCGGAGCTGCGGCCCTACTTTATCCGGCTCTACGTGCAACGCGCGCTCGATCCACAGACCTACTCCCGGCGGGCGTTTCGTGTGCTGCACGACTACTGGACCCTGATCCAGCGCGCCCCGAGTGATGTGCGGGGCACCCTGCGGCGGCTCCACGATGGCGAGCTGAGCTTTGAGGTCCGCGATCCCGGTGTTGAGCTGCAGCATCGCCGCGTTGAGCGCCGCACCAATCGCCTGATCATGGCGGTCTGCTGCGTCACGACCTGGGGGCTCTTCGCGTGGCTGCTGCCGACCGCGGAGCAGCGCGGTCTGCTGTCCGTGGTCACGTGGTGGACCGTGCTCGTCGGCATGACGGGGCTCTGGACCGGTGCGCTGCTCGGCTTCAGCCTGCTGCGCTCACGCGAGCTGTGACGGTAGAAACTCGACGCCGCCACGATCCGTCGTACAAACGTTGGTGATGACGCCGCGCGACGCGGACCCAGTGGAGTGCATGATGGCCTTTCTATCCCCCATCCAGATGACCCCGGTCGGGCGCGACCCGCAGCGCGCGTTCGACCGCGTTCGACGGTGCCTTGCGCTGGCGCTGCTCGTCGCGGCGAGCGCAGTGATGCCGGGCTGTATCGCGATCTCAAAGGACGTCTATAAGCGCGACATGTCGGCCATGCAGCGGCAACAGGACTGGTTGGAGGCGCAGAAAGTGCGGCTGCACAGCCAGCTCACGGACTGCCAGAGCAAGGGCAAGCTGCAATCCGAGGCGCTCGGTCGCTGCCAGAAAAGCGGCGACGATCTGAAGCAGCAGCTCGGCGAGTGCCAAGGCAAGCTCAAGCGCATCGCGGAGAGTTGTGGCAAGAGCGGCGTCTTGCTCAGCCAGTGCGAGCAACAGCTGTCGCTCGAGCGGTCCAAGATCGGCGCGCTAAAAGAGGAGAACGCGAACCTCCGCAACCGGATCGACGCCATCGAAGCGCGGCTGCAAGCGATGCGCGACAGCTTTGACCGACTCCGCAAGCAGCTCGCCGCCCTCGTCGCCAGCGGCAAGCTGCGCTTGGTCGTCAAGGACGGCATGTTGGTGATTCAGATGCAGTCGGACGTGCTCTTTGACTCAGGCAAGGCGGAGCTCAAGGACGAGGCCAAGCCGGTGCTGCTCGATTTGGGCAAGGTGCTGCGGGGCTTTACCGGGCGGCGCTTTCAGGTCGCTGGCCACACGGACCCGCGCGGCGGCGGCGACATCAACTGGCCGCTCTCGAGCAAGCGCGCGCTCAGCGTGGTGGATTTTCTCATCAAGAAGGCCGAGATGCCGCCGCAGATGCTGTCGGCCGGCGGGTATGCGTCCTACCTGCCGACGACGTCGAACGACACAAAAGAGAACATGGCCCGAAATCGCCGCGTCGAGTTCGTGTTGATGCCTGATCTCGGTAAGTTGCTTGAGCTAGCTGGGATCAAACCCACCCAGTAGCGGCGCGTCGCCGGTCGCAGGGCGCGGTGTGTCGTCCGATCGGCCTGCATGTGGTTGCACAGCACATCGGCCCGTGGTACTTCGCGCCTCGCTTTACCGACACTGTTGGTTCAGCGCGCGAGCATCATCGGCGGCATCGCGGTCGGTCGAGCTCAAACGGGGCGTAGCGCAGTCTGGTAGCGCACTTGACTGGGGGTCAAGTGGTCGCAGGTTCAAATCCTGTCGCCCCGACCAGGACCTAACTCAAGCCATGGGTTACGGACACGACGGACCGCTCAGCATCGCGGTGAAACGAGCTTGCGCCGCCAACGTGCGGCGCAAGTTGTTTTTGTGGGCTGCAGGCGGCTTCTGCCGACCGCGGTCGGTTCGCGGCAGCCGCGGCCGGTTCATGTGAGCCGCAGTCAGACGACGGGATGCGCAGCGCCCGACAGCGAGACCCATCGCTGGTCAATCGCCCGAGTGGGCCGAGGAGATGTCATGCTCGAGCGTAATGACCTCATGGAGCAGCGTCTTGCCAAGATCGCCGCTGTGGTCGAGGCGGGACAACAGGCCTACCCCAACGACTTTAAGCCCAGCCACACGGGCGCTGAGCTGATCGCAGGTCTCGCCGACCAGCTCGCACCCCATCCGATCGAGCGGGCCACGGGCACTGCCGCGGTGCGCATGGTGGGCCGTGTCATCGCGATCAACCGCAAGGGCAAGGTCGGTTTTCTACGCATCCGCGATCGCAGCGCCTCGGCCGTGATCGCGGCCCGCCAAGCCGCCAACGTCGCCCGCGAGGCTGCCAACATGGCGCCGCGTGACAGCGACACCTCCACGTATCAGGTGTTCTTTCGCCGCAACGAAGACGAGGACCTCTTCGACGCCCTCCTCAAGAGCGGTCAGTCCCTCGATGTCGGCGACATCGTCGGCTGCATCGGCCTGCCCTTTCGCACGCAGACCGGCGAGCCGAGCCTCTGGGCCACGAGCCTCGACGCCGAGGGCAACCCACTGAGCGGCACGGCGGCTGGTGAGCCTTGCGTTCGCATCCTGACCAAAAGCATCCGCTCGCTTCCCGAGAAGTTCCACGGGCTCACGGACAAGCAGACGCGGTATCGCCAGCGCTACGTCGACCTCATCGTTAACGACGACGTGCGTGCCACGTTCGAGCGCCGCGCTCACATCATCGCGGCGATTCGGGCGTTCTTTCACACACGCGACTACCTCGAGGTCGAGACGCCGATGATGCACAGCATCGTCGGCGGCGCCACGGCGCGGCCCTTCGCGACCCATCACAACGCCCTGGGCATCCCGCTGTTCCTCCGCGTCGCGCCCGAGCTGCACCTCAAGCGGCTGGTGGTGGGCGGCCTCGAGCGCGTGTTTGAGATCAATCGCAACTTCCGCAACGAAGGCATCGATCTGCAGCACAACCCCGAATTTACGATGCTGGAGTTCTACGAGGCCTACGCGACCTACACCGATCTCATGGTCCTGATCGAGCAGCTCTTCTCCGGTCTCGCCCAGCAGCTGCACGGCACCACGGATCTCGTCTGGGGTGATGCAAACGACCCGGACGCGCAGCAACAGATCAGCATGGCGGCGCCGTTTGCGCGGATCAGCGTGTACGAAGGCATCCAGCGCTGGGGCGGGCTCGACGCGGAGCAGCTGCACGACGCGGCGCTGCTGCGGGCCAAGCTCGCGGAGCAGGGCATCACGCTGCCGGCCGCTACGCCCGTGGGCAAGCTGCAGATGGCGCTGTTTGAGACCGTCGCCGAGCCGCACCTGATCCAGCCGACGTTTGTCACCGATTTTCCGGTCGAGGTCTCGCCGCTGTCGCGCAAGAAGGACAGCGATCCACGTCTCACCGATCGCTTCGAGATGTACATGGCCGGTTTTGAGATCGCCAACGCCTTCTCGGAGCTCAATGATTCGGTCGATCAGCACGAGCGCTTCCAGGCGCAGTCCTTGGCGAAGGCCGGCGGCGACGTCGAGGCCATGGACATGGACATGGACTACATCCGCGCCCTGGAGTACGGCCTGCCGCCCACGGCTGGCTGTGGCATCGGCATTGATCGCTTGGTCATGGTGCTGACGAACAACCAGAGCATTCGCGAGGTCATCCTCTTTCCGCTGCTGCGCCCTGAGCAGCGCCGCAGCGAGAGTGGTGACGCGGCGACCCCTGCAGCGCTGACGGAGGGCTGAAGGTTGTACGGCCGGCGGCTGATTTGGTTGCTGAGTCTGGCCGCGTTTATCGCGTTGCCGGAGACGTTGGTTCGTCACCCGGATCCACGGATCGGTTTTCAAGCTTGGATGGTGGTGCAGCTCCTCGGCGTCATCGTGGCGGCGATCCTTGTGGCGGCGATCTTCTCGTCGCTGGGCCTAGCGCTCGTGCGGTTCATGACGTTTCCGGTGCGGGATCGACCCAGCGTCTTCGTGGCGTGGTCCTTCTTGAAGGCCGCGCGTCCGGGCGATCCGCTGTCCGTGCGCATCGGCCGCGCCATCGCGCGTGAGGTCGACGGGCTACAGCGTGACGGCAGCAAACCGGTCCTGCGCCAGCGCGCGTTGGGTGGACTCAGCAGTCTGGCCGTGGCCGCTGGCCTGCTCTGGACGCTCCAGTCCGGCATGTTAGCGTCAGACACCATCGCCCGGGTGGCCCGCAACGTCGCCGTCGCGCTGGGGCTGCACGGGTTCTTGTTGCTCTCGGCGGCGCTCCCGTGGCGACGGCTGCGTGTGGTGCCCGCCATCGTGCTGGCCGCCATCGCCGCTGGCGCGGTCTCCTTCATCTCTCAAGTCCCCGTCATCGCCCGCTGGGTCCACGGCCCCGGTCTTGCCGGCGTGTTGCTGGTCGGCGCGGCCGTCCTCGGTTGGACTGGGACACGACCGCGGCTCAAGCGGGCCGCTCAGGCGCGGCGAGTCGGCTTGGTGACGCTCGCGCTGGGCGCGGTCGCGACGCTGGCCGGCGTCTTCACGCTCGCCACCGTCGGCTGGACGGTCGGCGCCGCGCTGGTCGCCTTGGGTGCCTACCTGCTGCTGTCGAGCCAACCCAAGGTCACGGTGCCGGTGTTTGTCAGCATCGTCGGGGTCGCGTCTGGGACGTGGGCCCTCATCGTCGTGCTGTCGGTGATGGGGGGCTTCGCCGGCGATCTGCGCGAGAAGATGCTGGTGGCCAACGCCCACGCGCTCATCGAACGTCCGGGTCGGGCGCATCCCCTACACGGCGCCGCCGGTCTCAGCGCCAAGCTGCGCGGCGTCGCTGGGGTCGTCTCGGTGAGCCCGCAGGTCCGCGGCGAC
>CALENB010000488.1 GCA_937910235.1 uncultured Myxococcales bacterium
AAAGCCGGGTGTTCGCGAGACTGCCTGGTCTACCGTCATGGACGAAACGATGATCAAACCCTCACCCTCGACACGGCCGCCCCCCATGAATCGGACTCTGCTGCTCGACGCCGGCAACACCTTAGTCTACCTCGACCACGGTGCGCTCGCCGACCTCACCGGCCTGCATGGGCCGACGCTCGCGACGGCGGAGGGCGAGGCCAAGCGCGTGTACGAACGTTTTCTGGCCCAACAGGCGGACCACGACGACGGCTGGTACGTGTTCATGGTCGCGTTGCTCACAGCCGGCGGGGCGACGGGCGACATCGCTGGTCTCGTGGCTCGCGTCCGGCAGGCCCACGATCGCCGCAACCTCTGGCGGCGGGTGCCGGAGGGCTTGCCTGGCGCCCTGAGTCGCGCTCAGGCGGCCGGTTGGCGGCTCGGCGTCGTCTCCAACTCAGAGGGCAAGGTCAGCGAGATCCTCACAGAGGTCGGTCTGGCGCCGTTCTTTGAGGTCATCGTGGATTCGGGTGTTGAAGGCATCAGCAAGCCCGATCCGCGGCTGTTTCAGCTCGCGCTCTCCCGCATGGGCGTGCCTGCCGCAGGCGCGTGGTACGTCGGCGATGTGCCGAGCGTCGATGTCGTCGGGGCCCGCAACGCAGGCATGCAGGCCGCGTTGGTAGACAGCCTGAACCACTACCCAAGCTATGTTGACGCGCCCCGCTACCAAGAGACTCGGCAGCTGGTCGACGACCTGGTGTCAGGCGCGTTGCGCTAGCGTACGCGTGCCGGCGCCCGGTCAGGCGTGATCGCAAACGACTAGACAAACATGAACTTGTTATTTAGGTGGCCCGAGCGCGATCAGACGTAGCTCACTGTGGGGGATGGGCCGTCATCGAGCCGCCGCCGCGCGCCCGCCAGCACATCACGCAGCGCACAGACCGTCGATGAGAGCGGCCGCTGCGTCATCGCGAGCCGGGCCAGGAGCTCGTCTTCTTCGCGGCACAGCCGCAGCAGCTCGTCATGGACCGTCTGTCGCATCACGACGCCGCCAGCGTTGTAGCGACCGACAGCGCCATCGATCGCCGCCAGATGCACGCGCAGCGCATCGGCCAGGGCGGTCACCTTGGGCGCCACGTCACGTCGCTGTCGCGCGGCGCGCTCATGCAGGGACTGCGCCGTCGCGAGGTCGCTCGCGAACCGTGTTCTCAACGTCTCCGTGCCAAAACGCCGCGCCACCGGCTCGGCGACCGATCCGCCAACCGCTCGCTCGCCGCGCGTCGTGACTTGGGCCGACCAGACCTCCCGCAGCGGGCTGGCGTGCGTCACCAGCGGCGAGAACGGGTGCCCCGAGTTGATGTCGGCAACCCGGGTAAAGTGGTTCGCCCAATCGTGATCTTCTCCGTAGCCCGTGTCCGTTACACCGACGCACTCCGCGCTGCCATCGGCGATGTCGGGATACCGCTCTTGGAGCGCCCGCATCTTGTTCTTGCCAGAGTTGTGCACCAGCGCTGACGGACCGGCCAACCGCTCCGGCAGCCCAGCCATGCCGTAGCGCATGTCCACCCGGTACGGCGCGGCCATGCTGCCGTCGTGTAGCGCGATCGTCGTGAAGATCACGTCATCCACGTTCAGCAGCACCTTGGCCACATCGAGCACAGGCTGTGGCGACGCGCTGCTGAGGATGATCTTCAGCCGAGGAAATCGGGCTCGTAGCTGGTCCAGATCGTCGCGCAGGATCACCTGATCGGCGCTGTGGCGCTCCCACACCCGCCGCGCGAGCGTGCGAGACGTCTCGATCGGCACTTCAGAGAAGTGGTGCATGGCCACGACGCGTGGAATCGCCTGCCTAGTCCCCACGGGCTCGGGCCCGTAGAGCCGGTGGGCGAGC
>CALENB010000489.1 GCA_937910235.1 uncultured Myxococcales bacterium
ATGGCCCGTGCATCGGCGGCGGCCTGCAATTTGCCAGCGCCGCCGACATTCGCGCCGCCAGCGCCGTCCGCGAGCGTGCCTTCGCCGCCTGCCGCGTCTGCGCCACACGGCGCAGGGCCCTCCCTGGTGAGCGCGCCGGGTTCGGTGTCGGCGCCGACGGCCGTGTCCCGCGCTGACGCCACGACACAAGCGTCGGGTCCCCCGCGTGGCGACCTTTGACAGCCACGATGATCCTCCTCTACAACCCACCCAGCTCCGCCCAGCGCAAACCCATTCTCCCGTGCAGCCTGCTCGCCCTCGGCGCGTTGCTGGAGGGGCGCCACGACTACGCCATCGTCGACGCCAATCTGCTCGGCCTGCCAGCGCTGCCCGGCGACACGGTCGAGCTGCTCGATCGCCGCATCCGCCAGACCGACGCGGCGATTCTCGCGGTCACGGTGATGCCGGGTCCGCAGCTGCAGGACGCGGTGCCGGTCTGTACCGAGCTCAAGCGACGCCACCCCAAGCTCACCATCATCTGGGGCGGCTATTTCCCAAGCCAACATTCGCAGACGGTGCTGAAGTCCGATTTTGTCGACTATGTGTTGCGCGGTCACAGCGAACGAGCGTTTGTGGCGCTGCTCGACGCGCTGGCCGATGGCGCGACGAAGCAGCAAATCCGGGAGATTCGCGGTGTCTGCGACCGGGATGACGCCGGTCAGCCGCAAGACGGCGGCATGCCCGCGCTGCCCAAACCCGCGGAGCTGCCGGCTTGGCCGCACCACCGGGTCAACATCGCGGACTACCTGCGTCCGACGTTTCTCGGCAGCCGCACCATCGGCCACCACTCCAGCTACGGCTGCCCGTTTTTCTGTGGTTTCTGCGCCGTCGTCAACATGGTCAACGGCGCCTGGGTCCCCGACGAGGCCGACCGTGTCGCCGCGACGGTGCGCATGTTGGTCGAGCAGCACGGCGCCAACGCGATTGAATTTTACGACAACAACTTCTTCGTCTCCGAGAAGCGCGTCCGACATTTCGCCGAGCAGATCACCGATCTCAACATCTCATGGTGGGGCGAGGGCCGCATCGACACGATGTGGAAGTTCTCGGACGAGACCTGGCAAGCCATGGCTGACTCGGGCCTGCGCATGGTCTTTCTCGGCGCCGAGTCGGGCAGCGACGAGACCCTGGCGCGGATGAACAAAGGCGGCAAACAGACCGTCGCCCAAACGCTGCAGATGGCCGAGAAGATGGGCCACTACGGCATCGTGCCCGAATACAGCTTCGTGCTGGGCAACCCGCCGAACCCGGAGGCCGATGTACAAAGCACGATGGCGTTTGTGCGCAAGGTCAAAGAGGTCAACCCCGATACGGAAGTGATCCTCTACATGTATACGCCGGTGCCGCTGGACGGGACGCTCTTTGAGGACGCCAAGCAGTCCGGGTTCGCCTTCCCCGAGACGCTAGACGGCTGGGTGAGCGACGACTGGCAGAACTTCGCCCAGCGGCGCAGCACCGGCCTGCCGTGGCTTGGGTATCCGGTGCAGCAGCGGCTACAGGATTTTGAGCGGGTGCTCAACGCGTATCATCCAACCTCGACCCTGACCCACCTGACGCCCATCCGCCGCAAGGTGCTGCGAGCGGTGAGCGCCTGGCGGTACAGGAGCGGGTTTCATCGCTGGCCCTTCGAGCTGCGGGCGTTGCACAAGGTGCTGCGCTACCGCCGACCCGAGACTTCGGGCTTTTAGCGCATCTTGATCTGGCCAACCGCCTGACGGCACATGTCGCGGACCCAGTAGACCTTGTTGTAGCGCACCAGCTTGAAGGTGCCGTCGCTCTTGGCGAGGATCTCCATGTTCTTCGTGTGGCTCTTGTCGCCGATCATGCCGAGCGTCTGACAGGCGCGGTGGCGGGCTTTCGGGTAGCTGTGGGTGAGCCCCTTGGCGACCCAGTCGGCCGCGGCGGTGCACTTGGTGTTACGGTAGAAGGCGTAGGCCCAAGCCACGTCCTCGCCACCTGTGAGCACGCCCCAGACCTTGACGTAGGGCTTGCAGTCGATCGTGCCGCCCTTCTTCTGGCGCCAAGAGACGTAGTGACCCATCGCGTAGGGGCCGTACTTGGGGTCCCAAGGCGACGCGGTCTGCTCGCCCATCCACTTGAGGAACTCTTTCTCGACTGACAAACCGGCGGCGTCCATCGCTGCCAAGCTCTT
>CALENB010000490.1 GCA_937910235.1 uncultured Myxococcales bacterium
TCTATGCTGCCCATGGTCCGGACGTGTGCCTTGCCCGGGTTATGGAGCACGCCCCATGAGCAACGCGCATTGGCTGGAGCTGGTGCGTCGGCATTGGGCGGTGGAGAACACCTTAGGATCCGGCACCGGAGCGACCAACGCGACGCCTCGCTCGCCGGCCTCGATGATGTTCTTCCCACTGCCGTAGCCGGTGTCCGCGAGCAACTCGGACGGGGCAAGGTCGCTTGTCTTGAGCTGGTCAATGAGCGGCACGAGCCGGGTCTGGTCAGATTCGTTGGCGCCGTTGACGTCGACCAACGTGATGAGCTGGTAGGCGTTGTCGTCATCGCAGGTCTCGGAGATCTGAACCTCGTAGCCCTTTCCCTTGTGGCCATACGTCGCGTCTGGGTCGTGCGGACTCTGCAGTGAGCCGCTCGAGACGGTCTTGGACTCGCGGAGTTTGACGACGATCTTCGGTTCGCTCGATGGCGCCGTCGCCTCGTCGCTGGCGCTGGCGTCGGAGTCATCTGAGTCCGCATCGTCGGCGTCGACAAGCTCACATTGCTCGTTGAAAAGCCGTAACAGCAGCACAAACGAAGGCAGGTCGCTGACTACCTTGTCGTCACCGAACAGCTCAACAAGACCGTGGACGTCGCGCGCCACAACCGGCAACCGCCGCTTTGCCTGCTCGCGCTTGGCGTCGTTGAAGTAGCCCTCGCGCTCCAAATAACGCCGGCGCACAGGCGCTGCCACGTCGTCGAGGCGTTTGGGGAGCTCCATGCGCAGCGCGCGCAGGAACTTCGTGACCGTCTCAACGAAGAGCGTGAGCCGGGTCAGCACCGCGATGTTGCTGATGACGTGCGTCGAATCGATCCGCTGACGTCCCAGCGCTACTCCATCGGCAGCGGCGAGCTTGCGGGTGATGTCTTCGAACATCCGCCGCCCGCGGTCGCTTTCGAGCAGTTTCTTCCTGAAGCTGTGCATGGTCCGCTGCACAAGGTGCGCGTCGTCCGGGGTGATGTTGAGGGCGTACTGCCACTGTAGGTTAAACTCCACTTGCTCGATGACCTGGGCGTCGGTCAGGTCGTTCCAGTGCTTGAGGATGTGCGCACCCATGAGCAACAAGATCGACTTGTTCGGCCTGCCGTTGTCGTCACAGAAAGCGTCGCGGAAGGTCTCCTCGTCGATGAGCGGCATGACATTGATGCGAAAGGCGTGCGCCCACGACCTCTCCAGGCGCGCGGCTTTGTCGGCGGGCAGGAGGAACTTGGACTGCAGGAGAGAGGATTGACGGTCTGTCGGCCTGAACATGCTGAACCCCGGTGTTTCTTCAGCCGAAGGATCTCATGCGTGGGGGTGGGAGTCGATCCTTTGATGCCGGGTTCTCGGGGTTTTTGCGACAGGGTCAAGATTAGGAGCGTGGAGAACTGCAGCGATCACTATGTTGAGAAGCCTTGTCTTGCACGACGAACCAGAGTTGCGCGACACCAGCGCCGCGTGGGTGCTGCAAAACTATTTTGCCTTGAAGTGAAAAAAAGCCCTTGTAGAGCGCTGGAAGTGGTGCTAGTAGGTTCTCATCGACACACAGACATCGCAGGCCTCCCTGAACGTCATGGGGCCCTGTCTTCACAGTGAACCGCTGCCAAGCAACCCCAAAAACCCCCATGTGCAACAACACTGATCCCGTCTTTCTGGCAAACGACACAGTCCTAACCTCCGAAAGCAACGGCGCGGCAAGGATGTATTGGGGGCCTAGTTCAACGTGGACTGCCTTGCGTGGAATGACGGTTGTAGATGTCGAATGGCTAAAGACCTTTAACACTACAGGCGCGGCCGACGCGAAGCTCCTGGCTCAGACGAGCATTGATGGAGCTTCTTGGGGTCCCATCAGCAGCGACCTCCTGGAAGGTGCTCTCTATTCGAGTGCCGTGGGCACACCGGGGAGCCGGCGGCTCTGGATCGCAGGTGACTTCTCAGATTCCATGTTTGTCCGACTCGGCATCCAAGTCTCAGACGCGAACAGTACGAACGAAGAGGAAATGCGGCTAACCCTTTCGGTCACGCCACGCGTGGCTGCCGCAACGATGCCGATTGTCGAAGGTTATGTCGTGAGCGTGATCGGCTCCGACACGGCAATCGGCTCGGTGTACTGTGCCCGCGACGTGGATGAGATCACGATGTTCGTGGATGCGTCGGAATTGGAAGCTAGCGAGACGGTGATCGTCGGCCTGAGGACGGCTCCGACCTCAACCAGTGCAGAGTGGGTCGATATCACAGGGTCCAAGCTCACACTCACCGGAGGCGGGGTGATCAAGAACACCGTTGGTATCGACAAATCGAATCTCTCCTCGTACGTGGAGGCCTATGTGGACAGTGCTGGCACCTCCGCCACCGGGTATCTGAATGTGTTCGCCACCATTCGACCGCTGAAGTAAGGCTGTCAGACACCGGCAGGCAAGGCCATCTCCGTTCAACAGGAGCAACTTTGCCTGCCCTGGATCCCTGAACTTGCGCTATCATCCTTGA
>CALENB010000491.1 GCA_937910235.1 uncultured Myxococcales bacterium
GGCCCGCGCAGCATCCACCAACCGCTCTGCCGACATGAAATGCATCGCCGCGCGCTCAAAATCGTTGTCTTCGAGCGCGATCCGGGCGAGCGCCACGGTGTCGCCCTCCGCGAATTTGCGCCGTCGTAGCCGTTGTCGCTCGCTGTCTTTGCGAAACGCGAGGAACTTTATCGTCCCTGCGATGCCGCCGGCGGCGACGACGATGGAGCCAAGAACCAGGAACACGCGAGTCTCAAATTCAGCCATGTTAGGGGGGTCCGCGAAAAAGGGGGGTGCGGTGATCTGATGAGAGATCGGCGCCTATCGTGACACGAACCGCCGGACTCGCAAGTCGCGCGTGGACATCCTACGCTGCGTTCGCCCACGCACCGGCGGGGCTCGGCAGCGACGCAGTCGGCACCTCCGCGACGAGCCAGGCCGCAGACGTCGTCGCACCCCAGCGGAGACGAGGCGAAACGTGACAGAGATTTCGGCTGCTTGGCAGGGTTTGGTGGCGCAGCTCGAGCGGGCGGGATCTGCGAGGGGTCGCAGGGAGATGACAGCGTCGACGGCGGAGGGGTGGCGCTTGCTTGAGCGCACGCTGGCCGCCGGGGTGCGACCCTCTGCGGTCTTGATGAGCGAGCGCGCAGCTGCCCGACCCTCCGCCGACGAGACCCGGGTGATCGACAAGCTGAGGTCTGCGGGGGTGCCATGTGTGGTCGCGCCCGACCAGGTTGTGCACGGCCTGACGGGTGGGCGGACGTTCGGTGACCTGCTGGGGATAGTGTCGCGTCCCGACATCGGGCTGCCGGCGTTGCTGGCCGCAGCGCCGCGCGGTGGGCTTCTGGTCGGCGTGGACGTGCTGGATCCCGGCAATATCGGCGCGTTGACGCGGACCGCGCACGCGTTTGGCGCGGCCGGCATCGTGTGGGTTGGCGGCACCGATCCGCGTCACCCGAAGGCGCTGCGGGCTTCCATGGGGTCGTGTTTCTGCGTGCCGTGGACCCACGCCGTGGCGTCGCCGTTAGCGGTGGTCCGTCAACTGGCTGCGGCCGGTTGGCGCAACGTCGCCACCGTCGCGCGCGGCGGCGGCCCGCTCGTGGGCGAGATCACGGGCCCGTGCGCCATTTGGATGGGCGGTGAAGCCCATGGCCTGGCCGACGATGTCGTGTCTGCTTGCGATGAGGCCCTTCGTATCGTGACTGCGGCTGGGGTGGACAGCTTGTCGGTGAACGCCGCTGCAGCGGTCGTCCTGAGTCGCCTGCGATCGCCGGGGGACTACAGGTAGGGCGTGCCGAGGGCCGCGAATCCATCGCGAACACGGGCCCACAGCGGCATGGCGCGCAGCTGCGCTCGCGTCAGCCGCGACGCGCCCGCGCGCTTCGCGTCGAAGAGCTCACGGAGCGCCGCCGCCAGCGCGGGATCGTGCAGCTCCACGTTGAGCTCAAAGTTGAGCCGCAAGCTGCGCGGATCCCAGTTGCCCGACCCCACCAGCGCCCACGCGTCGTCGACGATCATCATCTTGCTGTGGTCGAATGGGGGCGGCGTTAGCCAGACCGCACAGCCGCAGTCCAACACACGCCAGAGGTGATGGGTCATCGCCCACTGCACCAGTCGCAGGTTGCTGCGCGCTGGCAGGAGCACGTCGACCGTCACGCCGCGCAACGCGGCCACGTCGAGCGCAGCCACGATCTCTGGATCCGGGAGGAAATATGGCGTCGCGATGCAAACACGGTCACGTGCCACGCTCAGGGCGCCCAACATGATGCGGCGAAGCTTGTCGAAGTCCTCGTCCGGTCCGTCAGGGATAGCACGCGCAGCCGTGGCGCCATGACGCGTCTGCGCGCTGCACCAAGCCGGTCCGGTCAGGTGCTCGCCAGTCGTGAACCGCCAGTCCTCGGTGAAGACGTGGAGCAGCTGCGGCACCACAGGGCCATTCAGCTGAAAGTGCAGATCTTGTGTGGGATGGGCTGTCGGCTCGGCGAGCACGCAGTCCGCACGGAGGTTGATTCCGCCCGTAAATGCAGTGGTTCCGTCGATGACTAAGATCTTGCGGTGACTGCGAAGGTTGAGGTAACGCAGTCGAATCGGTGACCGTGTCGGGTTGAAACGTCGCGCCGCGACCCCACGTGCCGAGAGCAGATCGACCGTCGAGGTCCGGGGCCAGCTGTAACGTGCGCCAACCGCGTCGACCAACACGCGCACCGCCACGCCTCGGGCCTGCGCGGCGACGAGCGCGGCGACGAAACGGAGCCCGACGGCGTCATGGTCGAAGATGTAGCTGGCGAGCGCGACGCTTCGCTCCGCGCCGGCGATAGCAGCCAACATGGCAGGGTACGCCTCATCGCCATTTTGTAGCGGCACGACGAGGTTGCCGGTGGCCAACGGCGCGCTGGTGAGCCGGAAACCCAAGGTCACGAGTGGCCCTGACGGCGTGGGCTCAGTGTCTCCCTGCATCGGTCGTCCCCCGTCATCGCCGCCGCCTTGCGACCGGTGAGTTTGCATGCCACGCGGACCGAGCGGCGGCTGATGGCGACCGCGGCGAAGCACGGACGCCCGCCGACGAATGCGGTTGATCCCCAAGGCGACGTACAGGATCGCGCCACCCACTGGCACGAGCCACACGAGGCCGACCCACCCGATCGCGGTGTGGCCATCGCGCCTCGTCAGCACCGCGTGGCTGCTCACGACGACGGTCAGCATCAAAGACGTCACAGCCGCGAACGTCGGGCCAAATTGCTCGAGCAGCCGGAGCGCGTCGTTCATGATGGGCTCATCGTAAGCTTCCTTATTTCGTAGCCTGAACGTCTCTCAGCGGTCCGCGGCGGTCATGTGCGGCCGCCGCGCCCGAGCGCTCACACTGGCGCGCTGACCGCTATTCTGCCCAGAATCCCGGGGCTCTAGCGTGTGCAGTTC
The DNA here is from genome assembly GCA_937910235.1 of uncultured Myxococcales bacterium. Taxonomy (GTDB): domain Bacteria; phylum Myxococcota_A; class UBA9042; order UBA9042; family UBA9042; genus UBA9042. The sequence goes on from CALENB010000491.1 coordinate 2,896, forward strand.
GGCGCTATACTTCCCACGGGCCCGGCCGTCTGGCAAGGTGGGGGCCGCTGCCACGCCTTCATTGTAGTCCTGTGCCAGCATCCGCCGATAGCGCTGCACACGCCCGCCAACGTCAGGTTCACCATGCGCTTCACCAGCCGGGTTTTCGACGATCTCGCCATCTGGATGCTGAGCGTCGGCGTCATCATTGGGCTGGTCTTTCCGCCCGCGCTTGTCGTCTTCGGGGTGCCTCGTGCGATCGCGATTTCTCCCTTCTTCTTCGGAGTCTGCTTGCTCGCTGGCGTCGCGGTGGCGGGCATCAACATCGTGCTCACGCGCGTCGTGGTGATGCCGCGGTTGCGCGCGCTGGTCGCCGGGATGCGACAGGTCGAAGACGATATCAAGGACGCGACGTTCACGGGCGATTGGTCGCGCTGCGACCCTGATACGTGCCGTCTGCCAGTGGACAGCGATGATGTGATTGGCGAATCCGCCGCCGGCTTCAACCGGCTGATCTACGCGCTCACACGCAGCCACGAGGTCGAGACCAGGGTGACGGAGTTCACGGCCACGATGTCGACGCAGCTCGAGTTGGCGCCGCTCTGCACCGGCGCCTTGGCGAGTTTCTTAGCCGCGACGAACGCGGCAGCCGGCGCCGTGCTCGCGGACGTTGGCGGCAAGCTGTCGGTGCTCGCGACGTTCGGCGTCGTTGAAGCGGGCGCTTTGTGCGAGAACGACCACGTGCGCCTCGTCATGCAGACCGCGAGCCAGCGTACGTCGAGCTACCTGAAGGCTTAGTCGTTCACGCCGGGTTGGTGGCCTTTCAGCCGCGCGAGGTCGTCTTTCTGCCGCTCGACGTGCAGTCGGTCTCGACCGGCGTCGTCGTGCTCGCCAGCTCGGCGCTGTTCGACCGCGACACCCGGCCGCTGGCCCAGATCTTCGCCCGAACGTTCGCTGTGGCGCTGGCCAACGCCATGACGCACGACCAGCTCCAACGCATCGCGGCCATCGACCCACTGACCAACTGCTACAACCGCCGCTTTGGTTTTGGGCGTCTGCGTGAGGAGTTCAAGCGGGCAGCGCGCAATGACGTACCGCTAGGGCTCATCCTGTTTGATATCGACCACTTCAAATCCGTGAACGACACGTACGGCCACCTGGTTGGCGACCGTGTGCTCGCCGCCGTCGCGAAAAACGCCAAGCAGCATCTGCGTGAGGGGGACGTGTTGGTGCGGTACGGCGGCGAAGAGTTCATTTGCATCCTCCCCGGCGCCTCGGTGGAGGACGCACATGTCATCAGCGAGCGCATCCGTCGCGCCATGGAAGAGCTCGTCGTGCAGGACCGTGACCAGGCTATTCGGTGTACTGTGAGCTTGGGATACACCAGCTATCCGACCGCAACTGCGGCGGATGAGACGGCCCTGATTCAGATCGTCGACGACGCGCTCTATCGTGCCAAAGGCAGCGGCCGAAATCGCGCGCTGCCCGGTCCGGCCTGACACCCGTCCGCTGACGCCCGCCCGCTGACACTCTCCCAGAGATTCGTACCGCGTAATGCGTTAGGATGCGGCCGATTGCCGCCTGGGAGGCTCGAACTATCATGACACGGCGAGATCAGAACCCGCGCGCGCCCCGCAAAACGAGGTCGCACATCCCGATGCGCGCGCGCGGACCTCGCATCGCCATCGCCGCGATGTTGGTCGCCGCCGTGTCAGTCACTGTGGTCGCGAGCCTCGGCGTGCAGCCCGCGTACGGCGTCCCTGCGGGTGCGGTAGGCTTGAAACGAGCGGCTATGAGCGCCGGAGTTGGCTCCAACCTTGCCGAGATGATTGCGGCGAAGGGCAGCGGCGACGAGCGACGCTTCAACCAGCTCGCGGCCAATGGTCAGGCGCTCTGGGAGGGTGAACGCCTCCAGCTGCAGGTGCATCTGCGCCCGGGTACGACGCCGCAGGCGCTCACCGACGCGGCGCTGTCCAAGCTCGGCGGGCGGGTGGGCGTGCGCGCCATCGACGTGATGAACGTGTGGTTGCCCCTGTCGCAAGTCGCGCGTTTCAGCCGCGAGCAGGGCGATAAGGTCGCGTTTGTGCAGCTGCCCTGGCGACCTCATTTTCTGGGCGCAGGCGCTGGCTCTGGTCCGACCGTGAGTCAGGGGCCGGGGCACATGACGCAAGACATCGACGCGCTGAAGTGCGTCAACAACTCGGGCGTGGGGGTGAAGGTCGCGGTCATCGACGGTGGGTTTGAGAAGCTTCCGGCGTCCATCAAGGCTGGTGAAGCGGCCGACGTGGAGGGGCCCTATGCCATCACAGGCGGCACGCACGGCACGATGTGCGTCGAGGTCGTCGCCGACGTCGCGCCGGGCGCCACCATTCGGGCGATCACCGCAAACTCCTACGCCGTGTTGCAGCAGTTTCAGGCTGAGATGAAGATGGGCAACCCCAACAAGATCGACATCGTGAGCCACTCGGTCATCTGGCTGGGGATGAGTTTTGGTCGCAACGAGGGGCTCGCCTGCAAGGTCACCGAGGTCACACGCGCCCAGGGCGTGGCGTGGGTCAACGCATCGGGCAACAGCGGCGCTGGTCAGTTCCACAAGGGGCTGTGGAAGGACGCCGACAACGACAAGAAACACGAGTTCGCCGGCAACGATCCGACGCTGCGTTTTCTCCAGCGCTGGAACGGGGGCGACATCAAGCTCACGCTCGACTGGGACGACTACGCCGAGCGAAAGACCAACATCGACCTGTACTTGTTTCGCGAGAATGAGCAGGGGTTCTTGGAGCAAGTCTCGGTCTCTATCGCGAAACAGGGCCCGTATACGCCGCCGCTGGAGCAGATCATCGTGAAGCACGCGCCGAAAGGCGTGTATGCGGTCGTGCTGGTCGCGGCGACGGCGGTGCCGAAGAACATGGCGTTTCGCATCGTGAACCTGGGCTCTGGCGCGTCGAGCTTCTCGATTTGGCACAAGAACGGCAACGTCTACGATCCGGCCTCCTGCGATGGCGTGTTGACGGTGGGTGCGATTCATCACAGCCGCTACGAGAAGGGGCCGCAAGAGATGTACAGCTCCTACGGTCCGACGCCAGATGGGCGCCAAAAGCCCGAGATCATGGCGCCGACGAGCGTCTCGACGTCAGTTGGTAACTTCGGTGGCACGAGCAGCGCGTGTCCGCACGCCGCGGGCGCGCTGGCGCTATACAAGGCCGCGACGAGCGTGTCGGCGGAGGCGCTTGTGGCCCGCCTCATCGAGGACGCAGAGCCCATGGGTGACGCGGACCCCAATGATGTCTACGGCAATGGTCGCGTGATGCTGCGGCCGGGCGGGCTGGGGTGGCAGTGCGCGCCAGACGACGGCGCAGTCCAGCCTTGCGCGACGCCGTGCGGCACGACTGGCACGGCGGTGTGCAGCGCCGCGTGTGGCCTGAGCGCCTGCGAGCCGCCCGCTGAGGCCTGCAACGGCGCGGACGATGACTGCGATGGCGAGACGGACGAAGGCTGCGTCTCGGGCGCCGAGCAAAACCAGGACGACGCAGGCGCGTCCGACGGCGCTGCGCTTGATGGGCTGCTGTCGGACCAGCTCTCCGGCGACCTGAGCGGCCTGACCGACGCCGCCGCGGCAGACGTGAGCGTCAAGCCGCCCGAGGGTGAGCGCGACGGCGGTTGTGCCGCCGGGTCGCGGACCCCAGCCAGCCCGGTTCACGTCGGGTTGATGGTGATCCTGGCGGCGCTGTTGGTGCGCCGCCGCCGCGTGGCCACGCCTGGAGACCGCTAGCGGACGTAGACCCAGGTTGGCGCGGCCACGGTGCGGTTGCCAAGATCGGCGCCGTAACACGCGATGTTGCCGGAAAATACGCCCTTTTTGCCGCCGCAGATGCCGTCGATTCCGCCCACGCCGAGCCATGAATCCGGCGACCCGCACTGGTTCTCTTGATTGCCGATGATCCCGATGCGCACGTAGCCGGCGCCGTTGGTCGCCGCGGCGTTCAACCCTTCGGTGTGGCAGCTCTTCTGCAGGCTGGCGTCGTTGAGCAGCTGCTTCCATCCCGGTAGCCCGAGATTGGTGGCGGTCGTCGTCTTCGACTGTAGGAGCGCGTGCAAAGACGCCCCTTTTGCGTTCAGCACCACCTCACGTCGAAGGCCGTTGCGCAGCATGACCACACGCACCTGGGTCACCGGCACCGACCAGTACGTCGCGATCAGCGCCTCGCCAGCCTCCGGGCCTGGATTGGCGACCGCCGCTGTTGGTTTCGCCGCCCAGTTCTTGCCGGCGTAGGCGAAGTCCTTGTTCTTACCCTCCGTCTTGAGGACGAGGGTCCACCCGCCGCCTGCGGTCTGGTCGCAGTGCGCGCTGACCGGCGCAGGCAACGCGGTTGGATGGAGCCAGAACACGCCGCTGGTCGCCGTCGGATCGCCGGCGATCATGGCCTGGCAGCTCTGGGGGATCGTTGACGGCGGCGTCGGGTCCGCCACGCAGACGCCGGCGCTGCAGGTGCCGCCGGTGCAGGTGGCGCCCTTCGGTAGCGCGACATGGCCACACGCGCCTTTGCCGCAGCTGTCCGCGGTGCATGTGTTCGCGTCGTCACAAGGATCAGGGACGACGGCGCTGGCGTCGCAGCTGCCTTCGGCGCAGGTGGCGCCCGTCACGCAGGCCGCGCCGCTTGCCTTACACGGCGTCGGCAAGGGCCTGCTGCAGACCCAGCACGGCGCGGTGGTCTTCTTGCTGTCTTCCGCGCGGTCGTTCCACATACCGTCCGCGCGCAGGGTGGTGACGTCCTCGTTGCCGGCGTTGTTCGGCTCCGAGCTGCCCCAGTTCTGGTAGTCCGTCGATGAGCCGTCGCCCCAGCGCCAGACACCCTCTCGCATCCTGTCATTCAAACCGATCCAGGCGTCAGCCGCCTTGCCGCACGCCGCGTTCGCTTGCAGCCTAGCCGCCGCGTTGGCTTGTTTGCTGTGCACCGTCGCGAGCGTGCCGCCCCACGCCTTGCATGAGCTGCGCGCGGCCGCCCATCCGAGCCCCTTCTTGTCCTGAAATGCGCGGTAACAGCGACCATCAACGACCTCGCCGTCCGTGCACGTGGTGGCGCTCGGCAGGTCGACGTGGCTGCACCCCGTCACCGGATCGCACACGCTGAAGGTGCACACCTGATTGTCCTTGCACGGCTTGAGGGCGCCCGGGATGCAGACCGCAAAGTCGCAGAGCGCCGGCTCTGTGCAGGCGTTCTCGTCCACGCAGATCGCGGTGTTGTGGCTGAAGGTGCAGCCAACGCCCGGTGTGCAGGTGTCGTCGGTGCACACATTGCCATCGGAACAAATCGCCGCTTTTCCGGCCTTGCAGACGCCCTCCGTACAGCTGTCTCCGACGGTGCAGGGGTCTCCGTCTTGGCACGCTCCGGCGTGGGGCTTGTGCTGGCAGCCCGCGCTGGGTGTGCAGGTGTCGGTGGTGCACGCCACGCCGTCGTCACAAGAGGCGGCGGTCTTGCCCTGGCAGGCGCCACCGTCGCACGGGCCGTCAACCGTGCATGGGTCTTGGTCGTCGCACTCGTCGCTGGCCTCGCACGCGCAGCCTGGCGCGCCAGGGCAGATCAGCGGCGGCGCCTCGCCGGTGTCTACGGCGCCATCCAGAGCCTCTCGCTGGCCGTCGCCGTCGGCGTCGTCGCTCGAGCCAGCCTCGGCAGCGTCGGCGTCCGGGATCTCGCCAGCGCCGTCAGCTCCCGCTCCGTCAGCCTCTGCGCCGTCCGTCGTCGCGCCATCTGCGGTTGTCGACGCGTCAGCCCCCGACGTGCCAGGGGCGACGTCACCGCTGCACGCACCCACGCCGCACGCAGCGACACTCACGGTAGCGAGCACGAGCAGCGTCGCGAGGTTAGAGCGGATGGCGCTGGTGGTGGGATCCATTGTCACGCCGCGTAGAAGACCACATTCCGTCGATCACGGCGACAGAGCCGCTCGCCCAGCGCGGTCACTCAACTCGCGTTGGCGACCTTCGTCATGCTGCCTTCGAGGATGCGCAGCGCATCGTCGATCTGCGTGAACGTGACGACCCCGAGCGGCATCAGAAAACGCATCCGAGTCGGATCTTTGCCTGCCGTGAAGCCCAGCAGTCCGTCGTCGTACATCTGGCTCAGCAAGCGCATGTTCTTCGGGCCGTCGCCACCGAACGGCGTGAATCCCACCATCGCGCCGACGCCAAACGGCCCCGCGACCCAGCCCGGATGCCGCTCGCCGAGCGCGCGCAGACCGGCCACAAAGTGGTCGTGTAGCTTCAAGTTGCGACCACTCGCGCCGAAGAATTCGCCGTCGCGCAGGCCCTCGATGATGACCTTCGCGGCGTGCAGCGCGGCCGTCGCGCCCGTGAAGGTCTGGCTCAACAGCCCGGCCTTTGGGTTGACGTCGTTCGTGAAGAGGGTCGCGCACACCTGCGTGATCTTGCCGACGGTCACGACGTCGACGAGGTCGTCCAGGCCGAAGTGTTGAAACGCGAACAGCTCGCTGGTGCGGCCGAAGGTCTGGACTTCATCGACATGCACAGCGACGCCAGCGGCGCGGCAACGCTGCATGAGCGTCCGGAAGAAGTCTGACGACCCGGTGTAGTAGCCGCCTTCACCCAGCACCAGCTCGAAGCTCATCAGGGCGTGCTGGCCGGGATAGCGCGCCAGCAGGCGATCGAGCACGGCGAGCGCGTGG
>CALENB010000492.1 GCA_937910235.1 uncultured Myxococcales bacterium
GTGTTCGCGAGACTGCCTGGTCTACCGTCATGGACGAAACGATGATCGAGGCCCTTCTCCTCATCCGATGTGGAAGCTCGGACGCAGCCAACTCGCGTGCAACTATGGCCTCGCGCAAGGCCACCAGGATCCGACCCCGCTAGCGGCGCTCCCGCCCGGCGTCGCAGACCAGCAATTTGACGACCGCATAGCCTCAGCGAGGGCGCTGCTCCGACGAAAGCGAGCTGTCCAGAAAACGAAGTCCGCCGAAGCACGCCAGGCGACGGGTAAACCCTCGCTGATTCCCGTCGCGTCGCTTCCGCGCCCGATAACCAATCAGCCCAATGGACACGAAGGTGGCGATCCAGAGGAGGCCACCGATCGGGTGCGTTCGAATTGGTGGATGCAAGACGTCGTGGGTGTCGTCCAACTTGGAAACGGGCGATTCGTCGTCTCCGGCCGCGGTGCTGGAGGTCAGGGTATTGTGCTACTTCGGGAGACGGAACATGGCTGGTTCCCACTCGATCTGGTTCAGCTCGACGACCCACGGGCTGGTTTATGTGTGTTCGGAAGCGGACGCTTTGTGTCCACGGCAACGCGGCGAGGCCACACAATCCTCGGCATCAAAGACGACCAACTCAAAGTGCTCCACAAATTCCCGAAAGCACCCTCGGGCGCCGACGTGATCGGCGACCAGATCTACTACGGCCGCGGTACGCAGACGGTGCAAGCGGTGAATCTCGATGCGGCGTACGACGCATGGACTCCCAAGAACGTCTTTGACGCTTGGCTCATGAAGCAGGCCAGAGCCGTGAAGAGAGGCAAGCTCGGCTTCGAACCGTGCGCTTCCCCCTTCCGGGCGTCCGAGTCGCAGCGTCTGTTCGGCGCCGATGACGACGCGCGCGTGCACCCGTCAGGTCGGGTCGTCGCCTTTCCGCGACGCGACGCCGGTCGAGGGATCACCTTCGTCCATGAGGGCCAGCGCATCGATGCGATCCTGCCAGCGCCGCTTCCCGACAGCGGTTCAACGTGGAAGCAGACCGCGCTATGGATCTCGAGCGATGGTCAGGCGTTGCTCTATACGTTCAACGGTAAAATCGTGCGGATTCAGATGCCCAACCCGGTCGCCGAGGTGCTTCTTGATCTCAAGGTCAATCTGCGAGCCCCGGCCTTGCACTCGCTCGCTTTGCTTGATGAGAGTCGATGCTTTGTGCAGCGCGACGGCGGAACTCCCGTATTGGAACTACCGGGCGGCAAGTGGCTGGGAAACCTATTCCTTGACGACGGCCTGACCCCGACTTCGATCGCGGTGTCACCCAATGGCCAGCAGGTGCTGGCCACCACCAGCCGCGACCGTGACGGACCTCAAGCTGCCGTTCGACTGTTTAGCCTGCGCCCGGACCTGCACTCCGAACCGGGCTCCCGCAACGGCGAGCCGATCGACACCGTGAGCCTCTGCGGCCCCGGAGCGGAACTCTATTGGACAGACAGCGCCCCCGTCGCGGTCACCGCGTTCGGGACCTTCGCGCTTCGGAATATCGCCAGTTAGTTGCCGCGCACGCGATAGCAGATCGCGGCTACAGCCCCAGCTGCCAAAGCGCCGCCGCAACAATCGACCGCGTATCGACCCCAAAATGCTCGCGCAGCGCTTCGCGTGTGTCGCTCATCCCAAAGCCGTCCGTACCCACGCTCGTCAGCCGTCGGCCGAGCCAGCGCGTCAGCTGATCGGGCACCAGCGTCATCCAATCGGAGGCGGCGAGCACCGGCCCCTCTGTCGCGCCTAGCGTGTCTTCCAGCCAGCTCGTCGCCGCGTCGGCGCCTCGCAATTGCTGGGCGCGGTTGATCTCTTCCACGGTCAGGGCCTCGCGACGCAGCTCGTTGTAGCTCGTCACCGCCCAGACGTCGGCGCGCACGCCGTGGTCACGGACCAGGAGTTCCTGGGCCTCCAGCACAAACTGCAAGATCGACCCGGAACCCAGCAGCTGCAGCGTCGGCGCGTCTTCAGCGAGCTCGCCGATCTCCGTCGCGCCACGCAGGGCGTAGCAGCCACGCCGAATCCCCTCCTCCACCAGCGCGGTGTTCTCGCTCGGCATCTCCGGCATCAGGTAGGGCTCATTCTGCACGGTCAGGTAGTAGATCACATCGTCGCCACCGAGCATGCGACCAAGCCCGGCGCGGACCAGCACCGCGACCTCGTAGGCGTACGTCGGCTCGTAGGTGATGACACCCGGATTGGTCGCCGCGAGCAGGTAGCTGTGACCGTCCTGATGCTGCAGGCCCTCCCCCATCAGCGTCGTGCGACCGGCGGTGCAGCCGATCAGGAAGCCGCGCGCGTTCATGTCGGCGGCCTGCCAGATGCTGTCCCCCGTGCGCTGAAAACCGAACATCGAGTAGAAGAAGTAGAACGGGATCGTCGGTACGCCGTGCGTGCTGTAGGCCGTACCTGCGGCGATAAAGCTGGCCATGGAGCCCGCTTCGGTGATGCCTTCCTGCAAGATCTGACCGTCCGTCGCTTCTCGATAGGCGAGCAGGTAGTCCGCGTCTACCGGCGTGTAGAGCTGCCCTAGGGCGGAGTAGATGCCGTAGGGCTTAAACAGCGCCTCCATCCCGAACGTGCGGCCTTCGTCGCAGAGGATCGGCACCACGTTGGGGCCAAAGGCCTTGTCGCGCATCAGGCTGGTCAACACGCCAACCACCGCGCCCGTCGTCGAGACCTCGCTCTTGCCGCTGCCCTGCAGATAGCGCGTCCAGGTTGAATCTCCGGGCACCTGCACCTGAATCTTGGCCGACGTCCGCACCGGGATCGGGCCACCCAAAGCCTCACGTCGCGCCATGAGGTACTGAATCTCAGGGGAGTCTGCGCCGGGGTGATAGAGCGGCGCGGAGTCGAGCGACGCGTCTGAGATCGGCAGCTCGAGTCGGTCACGGAAGGTGCGCAGCGCGGCGACGTCGAACTTCTTCTGCCCGTGCGTCGTGTTCCGTCCGGCAAATCCGCCGCCCAGCGCGTGCCCCTTGATGGTCTTGACCAGCACCACCGTGGGTCGGCCGTTGCGCTGCTGCGTCGCCTGATGCAGCGCCGCGTGCACCTTGATGGGGTCGTGGCCGCCGCGCTGCATCGACTGCAGCTTGCGGTCGCTCATCGCCGCGGAGATCTCGCGCAGCCGAGGATACTTGCCAAAGAAGTGCTCGCGCACGTAGTCGATCCCGGCCGTCACGTACTTCTGGTACTCGCCGTCCGTCACCTCCTCCATACGCCGCCGCAGAACGCCGTCCTCGTCCTCCGCCAGCAGGTCGTCCCAGGTGCTACCCCAGATCACCTTGATCACGTTCCAGCCCGCTCCTGAATAGGTGCTCTCCAGCTCCTGGATGATCTTGCCGTTGCCGCGAACTGGCCCGTCGAGCCGCTGCAGATTGCAGTTGATCACGAAGATGAGGTTGTCGAGCTGCTCGCGCGCCGGCAGCGTGATCGCGCCGGCCGACTCCGGCTCATCCGTCTCCCCGTCGCCCAGAAAGGCCCAGACCCGTGAGTTGCTGGTGTCGGCCATGCCGCGGTTATGGAGGTAGCGATTAAAGCGCGCTTGATAGATCGCGGCCAGGGGTCCAAGGCCCATGCTGACGGTGCTGAACTGCCAGAAATCCGGCATGAGACGTGGATGTGGGTAACTGGAGATCCCGCCGTTGGACCCCGATTCACGGCGGAACCCGAGGCACTGCGCCTCCGTGAGTCGCCCCTCCAGGAACGAGCGGGCGTAGATGCCAGGCGCCGAATGGCCCTGAAAATAGACCTGATCGCCGCCCTCGGGATGCGTCGGCGAGCGGAAGAAGTGGTTGAACGCCACCTCGTACATGGTCGCCGCCGAGGCGTAGGTGGAGAGGTGGCCACCGAGGCCGGGAAAGTGCTTGTTGGCGCGATGCACCATCACCGCCGCGTTCCACCGCACCATGCGACGGATACGACGCTCGATGTCGAGATCGCCTGGATACGCGGCCTGGAGCACCGGCGGGATCGTGTTCACGTAGGGCGACTGCACCAGATAGGGCAGCTGCACGCCGTCGACCTGCATCTCCTCATGCACACGGCCGAGCAGGAAGTGGGCGCGCTCCACACCCTGATTGCGCACCACGGATTCCATCGACTCGATCCACTCGCGGGTCTCCGCCGGATCGAGGTCTGGTAGCTGGCTGTTGCGACGATCGAGCATGGCGCACCTCCGGGTCACGTGCGCGGCGACCATCAGGCGGGCGTGCTACACCGGATTTGCGCCTCTGTCACGGCGCGATGCGTCAGGCTCTGACCTACACGCTGACGGACCACCGCCGTGACGAACCTACTTTGTGACACACATGCCCTGCACACAGGCGCCCTTGCCGATGGCTTGGCAGGCGCACACCACGTTGTTGGCGCAACCCAGGCTATTGTAGGCGCGCGTGACCATGGTGATGTAGAGAAACAGCGGCTTTCCGGGCGCGAGCGTGCTGAGGTTGACGTTGACGGGGCAGCCGCAGGGGATGCTGCCCTGCATGCCGAAGTTCGAGCACTCGCTGTCGACTTTGCAGGCCTGCCCGGCGGTGACCGCGGCCGACACCAACGCCTCCATCTCTTTGCAGGTCGCCGTCGTGGTGACGCAGCCGCCCGACTTGCAGACGCCAACTTGGGTCTCGAGCGGTGTGCAGAGCGATTTGGGGCAGTTGGCTTGACAGCCGGCCTTGAGAAACTCGCCGTTCAGATCCGCCAAGGACTGCCCGGCGAGGTCGACGTCGCTGTAATAGCGATCGCAGCCGCAGCCGATGTTCTCCGGGGCGCCAAAGACAAACCCCTTGCCCTCCACCACCGCGGCCGGGGCGTAACACTGGAAATCGGAGGTGCACTTGAGCGCCTTGATCTTCGCTGCTGCGTAGGCGGAGGCTTTGTCGGCGCAGACGCCGCCGCCGGTGTCTGCAGGGCCGGTGTCTGCAGGGCCGGTGTCGGCGGGGCCAGCGTCTACGGGGCCAGTGTCTACCGGGCCGATGTCCCCGGGGCCGGTGTCGACCATCCCGGTATCCACGAGGCCCGAGTCTGCGCCCCCGGCGTCGGCCACCGTCGTGTCGACCGCGCCCCCATCCACGCCGCCGTCTGTGGCCGCTGCGCTGTCAGACGCTGCCGTCGCGTCGGACTGCACGCCGTCGGCTGCGGCCGTCGCGTCAGCGCCGTCCTCATCGACCGCCCCCACGTCACTCCACGCGTCGCCAACGGTCGTCCAAGCGCCATCCACGGGCTCTTCCGCACCCGAACAGGCCGCGAATAGGCTGAAAAAACAGGCGCTCAGCACCAAGGTCAGCGTGAGCGCGCGGGCGGACACAGACGAGGTCTCGATTCGCTCTCGATTGCACACCATGCGGCGGCCCTCCCTTCAGAAGTTGGCGGTCACTCAGCGTCGCCGCTCTCCACGATACACACTTCCCACACCCCGGTGGCGGCGCTTTGTGAAGGTCGACGCCGCGTCAACCTGCGATGACGCCAAGCGCAGTCACGGTCACGGGCATCCACCCAACACCCGCATCTCGTCGATGATCAAGCCAAAGCCATCCTCTTTCGGGTACTTGACGGCTACGTCGAACCAGAACTCCACCTGCACCGCCTTGCCCGCCCACGGCGCCAAGCTGACTTGGGCCTGCACCCACTTGCCCGCGGTGTTGCCTTTCAAGTCACCGTTCTTGGTCCACACATCCGTCGCCTTGCCCGCTGCGTCGACCACGCGGGCGCCAAATTGGTGCACCCCGGCGCTCGGCTCTCCGTCGAAAAAGAGCTGAAATTGCAGGGCCGCCTTCGTCTTGGGCACCGTAAAACCGGGGCTGCGGGCGGTTCCCTTGTTCGGTAATCCACCCGACCACGTCTTCTTGCCCGCCACGCCGTAGCGCAGCGCACGTTTGCCGTCGTAGGCCAGCAGATCGGCGCTGTGGAACGCCGCGACGCTGTTGCCCTTGGTGATCGTCCAGCCTTTGAGCGCCGCGTCCTCAAATCGCTGCCACACGTGGGTGCCGTCGCCCTTGGCCGGCGTCGCCTGGCAGGTGAACCCCGTGCAGCTGTCCGCCACACAGGCCGTGTCAGTGGCGCACTGCGCGTCCTTGTCACAACACGCGCTCCCCGCGGGCGTCTGGCTCCAGGAGCACTGTCCAGCCGCGCAGATCCCCTTAGCGCAGACCGTTCCGGTGCAATCGGTGGTGGCTTTGCAGGTGGTCGGCATGCCGGCGAGGGCGTGGACACACAGGTTGCCGGTGCAGCTGTCGGTCGTGGCGTCGACGCCGTCGTCACACGCGCCGCTGCCCTGACAACAGCCGGCGATGGGCGAGAAGACGCAGGATCCGCCTTTGCAGGTGTCTGTGGTGCACGCGCTGCTGTCCGCGCATTCACTGTCAGTCGTGCAGCAGCCCTGTTTGCTCACGAACTGGCAGGTGCCTTTGGTGCAGGTGTCGGTGGTGCAGGAGACGCCGTCGTCGCAGTCGGTATGGCTCTCGCAGCAGCCCTTCACGGCCTTGTGCACACACACGCCGGTCGCTTTGGTGCAGGTGTCGTCGGTGCAGAGCTTGTCATCGACACACTGCGCATCGTACGCGCAGCCCGTCTGGGCGACGTAGCAGCGGTAGGTCTTCGTGTTGCACTTGCTGCCGTCGGCGCAGTCGCCATCTTCAGCGCACTGCCACGCCACACACACACCCTTGAGACACCACTGCTCAGGCTCGCCCGCCGCCGGACCACCAGCTGGGTTGCACTCCGTCGCCGCAGCGCACGCCTTCTGCACACACGCCGGACCACCCGCAGCCGCCAAGTCGCAGGTCTGCCAGGGCTTGCACGCCGGATCGCAGGTCTGTGGCCCAGCGTCCACGGCAGCAGAGGCGTCGGACCCGTGCGTGTCGGTGGCATCGGTTGAGGCAGCTGAAGTGTCCTGTGCCACGTCGACATCGCCACCGCCGGACGCATCCGCAGCTGGGCTACAAGCCGAACAAATCAGGGCGATCGCGAGAACTCGTACGGAATGGTGCATTAGAAGTGCCAGGGAAAATCGGAGAAATTCTGAGGTCGCTTCTCAAGGAACGCATCACGCCCCTCCGTCGCCTCCGCGCTACCATATGCCAAGCGAGTCGCCTCGCCTGCAAATAGCTGCTGACCAACGAGCCCATCATCGACCATGTTGAAGGCAAATTTGAGCATCCGCTGCGCCGTCGGGCTCTTCGCGCAGATGCGTCGCCCCCAATCCAGCGCCACCTCTTCGAGCTCCGCGTGCGGCACGGCGCGGTTGACCATGCCCATCGCGCAGGCCTCGTCCGCGCTGTAGTTCAGCCCCAGAAAGAAGATCTCCCGGGCGCGCTTCTGCCCCACCATTTTGGCCAGATAGGCCGAACCGTAGCCGCCGTCGAAGCTCGCGACGTCAGCGTCGGTCTGCTTGAACACGGCGTGCTCTTGGCTCGCCAGCGTCAGATCGCACACCACGTGCAGGCTGTGCCCACCGCCCACCGCCCAGCCCGGAACGACCGCGATCACGACCTTGGGCATGAAGCGAATGAGGCGCTGAACCTCCAGAATGTGCAGCCGCCCGAGCCCGGCCTGACGACTCAACGCCGCCTCGTGATCCGACTCCGCAGGCGTGATCTCCGCGTTGGCGGCCGCCGACGCGGTAGGAGCGGCGTCATCGACGTACTGATAGCCATCCTTGCCACGAATTCGCTGGTCGCCGCCCGAACAGAACGCCCAGCCACCGTCTTTGGGTGAGGGTCCATTACCGGTCAGCAAGACGCAGCCCACGCTCGGGCTCATGCGCGCGTGGTTGAGGGCGCGGTAGAGCTCGTCGACGGTCTGGGGACGGAACGCGTTGCGCACGTCGGGGCGGTCAAACGCGATGCGCACGACGCCTTCGTGCCGACCCTCACCATCGACCGCGCGGTGGTAGGTGATGTCCGAAAAGCCCGTGTTGGGCACGACCTGCCAACGCTCGGCGCGGAACGGGTTGGCGCTCGGAGGCTGATTTTTCGGCTTATTCGTAGACATGGGAAGGTCCTCCTGCCACCACAACTCTGGCAGCGTTCATTGTAAGCGGTGCGCGACACACCCGGATGGCTCACCGCTCGGTGCGCCGCAGCCCGCGAAACACGTGAGAGGCCCGACGGACCCACTCGGCCAGCCCGTCAGCCGCTCGGGGCGCGCGGAGGCCAACCAGGATCTTCAGAAACGACTGGGCGGCTTCCGTGAGCCGCAGCAGCGCCCGCATCCGGCCCGCATCCCAGGCGAGGTCTGCGCCCAGCTCCTCGGCGATCTCCGCCTCTTCGATCGCGCTCTCAAGCGCGAGACGGGCGGCTTCGACCATCATCCATTCTCGGCTCCGGAGCACGTCGCTGATGGTCGGCCAGACGTCGATCACCGCTTCCCACGGCGCGTTGCGGCCATCGTGGGTGGGTCGCACGAGGCGCCACTCCTCCAGTTCACGGATCGATGAACTGACGAGCGCGCGCGAGACACCGAGCGCGCGGGCGACCTCGACCTGGCTCATCGGCGCCTTGTGCAGCGCCAACACGGCCCAGATTCGACCGTGGATCGACTTGAATCCCCACCATTCAATGAACTCACCGACCGCGTCCGTGACACGGATCACCCGTTCATGAAGGCGATCCGCGGCGCGTTGGGCGCTGACTTCGGGCTCGACCAGACGACTCATGTCGACTCCGTGTGGCTCTTTGGAGCATAGCAGCGGCGCGGTGGAGCGTGCCTGCGGCTCGGTGAAGCGTGGCAGTTGTTCACAAGTGCTTGAACAACTAGGAGAGAGAACGTATCATAGGATCGCTCGGTAGATGTAACCCCGCATCGACCAAGCACACAATCCTGAACGACGTTTGTTCGGGTTGGACTGAACACATGCATGCACCGGACACCCGTCCCTTGCCACCCAGCTTTGCGCAGATTTGGGTGTCGGCCTTACGACCGCGCACGCTCGCTGCCGGGTCGGTGCCCGTGCTGGTCGGCGCGGCGCTGGTCTCGCGCAGCGGCGGGCTGAACGTCGCCATCACGCTGGCGTGCCTCGCCGGCGCGCTGCTGCTGCAAGTCGCCAGCAACTTCGCCAATGACGCCTTCGATACGCTGAAGGGCGCGGATACGGAGGCACGCCTCGGTCCAGCGCGCGCGACGCAACGCGGCTGGACGACCGCGCGCCAGATGCTCTTCGCCACCGCCCTCGTTGTCCTCGCTGCCCTGCTGGTAGGCGCGTGGCTGGTGAGCCTCGGCGGCTGGCCGATCGCCCTGATCGGGCTGACGGGCGCGGTCTGCGCGGTGGCCTACACCGGCGGGCCCGTGCCGCTGGGCTACATCGGGCTTGGCGATGTGCTCGTCTACGTGTACTTCGGACTGGCCGCTGTGGTCGGCACAGTGTGGCTTCAGCAACCGGCGCGCGCGCTTGAACTGGAGACGTGGCTCGCCGCGAGCGCCATCGGCGCGTTGGCCACGGCGATCCTCGTCGTCAACAACCTCCGCGACCGCCACACCGACGCCGCGTGTGGCAAACGCACGCTCGCGGTGCGGCTCGGCAGCCGGGGGACGCGGCTCGAGTGGAGCCTGCTCGTCGCTAGCGCCTTCGTGGCGGTTGGCGCGGCGGCGCTGCTGAGCGGCGACGCAGGCTGGTGGCTGCCGTGGTTGACGTCGCCGCTGGCGGTGCAGACGGGCCGCAGCGTCTGGCGCGAGGATGGCGGCGCCCTGAACCCCCTGCTGGGCGCGACCGCCCGACTTGAGACGATCTTTGGCGTGCTGCTCAGCCTCGGCGTGACGCTGTGAGCGCCGCGATCCTGCAGCCCGCTGGGGTGTCCATCGTCTCCGCGCGCTGCTTGCCGTGGCGAGCGCCGATGCCGGTCGTCGTGACCGCGCGTGGCACGCTGACGACGCGGCGAGGCTGGTGGCTCGAGCTGGTGGACGCCAGCGGCCGGACGGCCCGGGGCGAGGCGGCGCCGCTGCCGGCGTTTGGTGGTGAGACGCCGGACCGCTGCTTGCGCGCGTTGACGGCGTGGGTGCAGTCAGCGACCGGCACCGTCTGGTCGCGCGACATCGGACAATTGACCGCCGAACTCGACGCGTGCGACCTGCCGCCCGTCGCCCGGGCGGCGGTGTGCCAAGCGCTGTGGCAGCTCTGCGCGGACGCCGACGGCGTCTGCCTCGCGGACCTGATCAGCGACAACGCGGCGCGACGCCTGCCGCCAAGTCACCACCTCGTCGCTACCGTCGAGGCGGCCGTCGCTGCGGTCGCCGTGGGCGCTACGGCGCTGAAAATCAAAGTCGGTGGCGCGCCCGCCGTCGATCTCGCGCGCCTTCACGCCATTGCCGCGGCGGTCGGCGGCGCGTGCGAGCTGCGGCTGGATGCCAACGGCGGCTGGTCCACCGCCCAAGTGGTGGCGATCTGGCCAGCGCTGCGGGCGCTGCAGATTCGCTGGATCGAAGAGCCGTGCGATCTGTCCGATCCGCGGGCGCGCGTCCTGTTGCGTGCGCTGCGCGCGTCTGGCGGCCCCGCGGTGCTCGCCGACGAGTCGTGCCGTGACGTGGCGACCCTCGATCGGATCGCCGCGGACGTCGACGGCGTCGTCATCAAGCCGATGCTCTGTGGCGGTCTGGATCGTGCGGCCGCGCTGGCGGACCGCGCGGCGGCGCTGGGCCTTGGCGTCGTCGTCACCACCAGCTTCGGGACCGCCCTCGACTTGGCGACCGGCATCGCGGTCGCGAGAACCGCCCAGACGCTCTGGGGGTGCGGGCTCGATCCAGCGCACGCGACCGTTCGCCCCAAGGCCGCGGCCGACCAAACGGTCCTCCTCCCAGCGGTGCCCCATCCCGTCTTCGCGGCGGCGCGGCAGCGCCCGGACCACCTGGCCCTCAGCGACGGTCAGCGCACCTGGACCTGGCGGCAAGTCGCGGCTGCGGTCGCCACGCGCGCCGAACACCTCGCGACGGTCGGCGTGCGCACCGGCGATGTGGTGAGCGTCCGCGGCCCGCAGACTGGGCCGACAGCGCTGTGGCTGCACGCCGTGACGTGGTGCGGCGCGGTGCTGGCGCCGGTCGACCCTCACGCCCCCGCGGCGACCCAGCTGCGTCAGCTGCGCGCTTTGGACCCGGATTTCCTGCTTGATCTGAGCGCGCACGTGACCGACGTCGACGGGCACGCCCCGCAGACAGCCCGGTGGCGCACGCTCCGACCACCACCGGATGACGACCGCCGCCACGGCGGTGATGACACATCATACGCCCCGGCGCCGTGGCCACTCGACGCCACCCGTCTCCGCCTGTGCACGTCGGGAAGCACGGGTAGCCCGCGCGCGGTGAACCTCTCAACCGGTCAGCTCCTGGCGAGCACGTTTGGCTCCACCCAGCGGCTCGGCCACGTTGCGTCCGATGTGTGGTGGTGTTGCTTGCCCCTGCACCACGCAGGCGGGCTGTCGATCTTGCTGCGGACGGCTTGGCTCGCGACGACAACCGAGCTGCGGGCGCGTTTTGATCCACGCGCGCTCGCCGCAGCCATCGTGGCGGGAAGCTGCACCCAGGTGAGCCTCGTACCCGCGTGGTTGCACGACCTGCTGGCGCATTGGCCATCAGGGGCCCGCCCGCACCCCCGCTTTCGGCTGGCGCTAGTGGGCGGCGCCGCCCTGACCCAGACGTTGCGCGATGGCGCCGCCGCGGTCGGGCTGCCGCTCGCCGAGACGTGGGGCCTCACTGAGGCCGGCTCACAAGTGGCGACGCGCGCGCCGTGGGATGCGGCGCCGGCTGGACCCGGGACGCCGCTGTGTATCGCTGACGTGCACGCCAACGAGGCCGGGAGCACGCCACGTTTGCGCGTCACCGGGCCGCTCGTGGCGGGTGGCGCGCTGCAGACGAGCGACTGCGGCCACATCGCGGACGGTCAGGTCGTCGTCGATGGCCGCGCAGACGCCTGCTTTCAGAGCGGCGGCGAGCTGATCGACCCGGCGGCCTTAGCCCGCGCGTTGCGCCGCCACCCTGCCGTGCGCGACGCCGTGGTGGTCGGCCTCCCGCATGAGCGCCTGGGCCAGCGCACGGCGGCGCTGCTCGTGCTGCACCCCACCGCTCAACCGATCGCCGGCGCCGCCGACGCGACGAACACCGAGGCCACCGAGGCCACCGTGTGTGATGCCGTACAGCGGTGGATCGCCGAACAGGTGCGCGGTTTCGTCGTACCGCAGCCGATCGCGGTCGCGGCGAGCGTGCCACGCACGGCCCTCGGCAAGGTCGACCACGCCGCGGTGTGCGCGTTGCTTGCGGCGCGCCCAGACACGCCACGCCCAGACACAGCACGATCGGGCGACGAGCGACCCAAACACCACCGGCGCGAGCTAGCTGGGGATGAGGTAGGCGGCGAACGCGGCCCGCAGCGCGGCGGGGATCGCGATCGGTCGGCCGCTGCCGCGGTCCATGCAGACGTGCACGTGGCGGACGACGACATGCGGCTGATCCCCCGTGATCTCGAAGCGCAAGCTCACGGAGGTCCTGCCGATGCGTTCGACCCGGACGCCGACGACGAGCTTGTCGCCGAGCCGCATCGGGGCCTTGTAGTCAGCCTCGGCGTGCACCAACGGCATGATCCAGGGCTGCGTCACCAAGATCTCGGCCAGCGGCAACCCGACCTCGCTGAGCAGGCCCTCAAAAGCCGCGTGGGCGATCTCGAACGCCCTGGCGAAGAAGACGATGCCGGCGGCGTCGACCTCGGCGAATCGAACGAGATGGTGATGGTCAAATTGCATGGTGATGACTCAGTGCGCGACGCGGCTGGTGACAGCGCCACCGCGAGGAGGTGAGGCGATGAGGGAAGCGACGCAACGGCAGGTTGTCAACATGGGCGCCCGGGCGCAGGTGCTTGAGCCGCTGACCGCGGTGGCACGCACACACGGATTGATCGACGTGGCGACGCGGCTCGATCGCGTGCGGGTCTGGCTGGAGTCCGATCTCGACGATCTGAACGACGCGCTGGCCGAGACCCGCGCGAACGGCGTCGACCTCGGCCGTCTCGCGGCGCGGCATCTGCTGGAGCAGCCCGGCAAGCGCATTCGCCCGCTGTTGGTGTTCCTCACCGCGCGGCTCGGACGGCCCGTGGCGGGCGACGTGGTGCGCGATTTGGCCGTGGCCGCGGAGTTGGCGCATGCGGCGACGCTGCTGCACGACGACGTCATCGACCAAGGCACCGAGCGGCGCGGCGCGCCGACCGCGCGGATGATTTTTGGCAACTCCGCGAGTGTGCTCGGCGGCGATCATCTGCTGATCGAGACCCTGCGCCGCGTCGAGCGGAGCGGTCACCCGACGCTGCTGCGCGGTATCATCGAGGTCATCGGCGAGATGGTCGCGGCGGAGGCGCTGCAGCTCGAGGTTCGCGGCCGCTTTGTGCCGGATGAAGCGGTCTATCAGCGCGTCGTCGCCGGCAAGACCGCCGTCCTGTTCTGCTGGGCCATGCGCGCTGGAGCGACCGCGGCGCAGCTACCGGAGGCCCAGATCGACGCGCTGAGCCGCGCCGGAGAGCAGCTGGGGCTGGCGTTTCAGCTGGTCGACGACGCGCTCGACCTCGCCGACGACCCTGCGATCACGGGCAAAGACACGCTCCTTGACCTGCGTGAGGGCAAGTTGACGTGGCCGTTGCTCGTCGCTTGTGAGCGGGACGCCGGGCTGGTGGCGCAGCTCCAGGACGTCGCTGCGCACCCGTCCATGCTCGACGACCCCGCCCACGCGGCTGCGCTGCGGCTGCGCATCTTAGCGACCGGCTGTGTGGACGCGACGCGGCGACGCGCGACCGAAGCCGCAGATCAGGCGCGGGCGACACTGCGGGTGTTGCCGGCGAGCGCAGCACGCGACGCGCTCGACACCGTCGTGGAAGCGGCGGTGGAGCGCTGCCGCTAGGACCGTTCTGACACGGCGAAGCAGCCGGCGGCCCCTCCGGGCGACGCCGCTGAGTTCGCCGCCAACGCTGCGGCCCGACCGCACGAAGTGGAGGATGGCATGACCATCATTTTGACCCTGCAGGCCAACGCTGACGCCGGTCGGCTCCGAGGCGAACTGCAACGGCTCGGTCTCTGGGCCCAGCCGCTCTCCAATCCAGCCGGCCAGCCGGCCGCTTTTGCGCTCGGTCAACACTCGAGCCATGTGCCGAGCGCAGCCCTGGCCGCGCTGCCCGGCGTAGCCCACGTGCTCGCCAGCGCGGCTGGGCACCCGCTGCTCGACGCGCTGCGAGGCCAGACGGTGCGCGTCGGACCAACGCTGCGCATCGGCGCGGGCGCGCCGCCTGTGCTCGCCGCCGGGCCCTGCAGCGCCGAGTCCGCCGACCAGGTTTTGGCGACCGCCGTGGCGGTGAAGCAGGCCGGCGGCAGCCTGTTGCGCGGTGGGGCGTACAAACCGCGCACCAGCCCCTACGCCTTCGCTGGTGCGGGTCGCGACGCGCTTGGCTGGTTGCGCGACGCCGCCGACCGGACCGGCCTCGCGCTCGTCACCGAGTGCCTCGCAGAGTCCGATGCGGCGCGCGTCGCCGAGGTCGCGGACCTGGTTCAGATCGGCTCACGCAACATGCAGAACTTCGCGCTGCTTCGCGCCGTGGGCGCCACGGGCAAGCCCGCGCTGCTAAAACGCGGCGCAGCGGCGACCCTCTCCGAGTGGCGCCTCGCCGCAGAGCACCTGCTGGCGTCTGGTTGCCCGGGCGTCATCTTCTGCGAGCGCGGGGTGCGCGGCGTCGACAGCGAGACGCGCAACGTCCTCGACCTGGGCGCGGTCGCGCTGCTGGCCGGTGTCGATGCGCTCCCAGTCTGGGTAGATCCCAGCCACGCCGCCGGTCGCCGCGACCTCATCGCGCCGCTGGCACGCGCCGGATTGGCGGTGGGGGCCCACGGCCTGCTCATCGAGACCCATCCCGACGCCGCGACGGCGCAGTCCGATGGCGCTCAGGCCCTGCCCTTTCAGGATCTATTTGCCCTGACCGCCGATCTGCCGTTCGGCGCCTGAGGAGTCTCCATGCCCACGCTCCCTACCCGCGTCCCCAACCCTACCGCGTCAGAGGCCGCCGCGTCCGAGCCTGCAGCGTCCGAGCCTGCAGCGCTGTCGCTCGGCAGCGGCGAGATGTTCAATCGCATCGCGACGCGCTACGACCGCCTCAACCGCTTCATGAGCTTCGGTCTGGACCGACTCTGGCGGCGACGACTGGTGCGGAGCCTTGGACCGCTGGCCGCCGGCGACCGTGTCCTCGATGTCGCGAGCGGCACAGCTGACGTCGCGATCGCCGTGGCCAGCGCGTGGCCCGGCACCCTCATCACAGGGCTGGATCCATCGGCCGGCATGCTCGGCGTCGGACGAGACAAGGTGGCGGTTGACGGGCTCGTGGCGCGGATCGAGCTCGTCGTTGGCGACGCGCAAGCGCTGCCGTTTCCCGACGACCACTTCGCCGCGACCTGCATCAGCTTCGGGATCCGCAACGTGCCTGACCGCGCCCTCGGCCTGCGCGAGATGGCCCGAGTCACCCGGCCGGGCGGCGTCGTGGCCGTGCTCGAGCTGAGCGAACCGCGGGGTGGGCTGCTGTCGCCGTTCGCCCGTTTTCATGTGCATCACGTCGTGCCACGGCTCGGCGCTTGGCTCTCGGGCGAGCGGGAGTATCGTTACCTGCAAGAGAGCATCGCGGCCTTTCCGCCGGCGCAGGATTTCGCGGCGCTGATGACTGCGTCTGGCTTAGCGATTGAGCGGGTGCAGGCGCAGACCTTGGCGACGGCGCACCTGTATGTCGCGCGGAAGACGCCCGCGCCGCCGCCAGACTAAACCTCGACTGCGCGGCAAGCCGTCAACGAGCCTGAGAATCCGGGAGCGTCGCAGCGATCGCCTGAAGACACGGGCCCGGCTGCTCCAGGTGCACGTGATGGCCAGCGCGCGGCACCACGACCAGCGTCGACCCCGGCGTCGCGGCGTGGGCCGCGCGCAACAGCGCGGTGTACTGCACGTCGTCTCGCCCAGCGACCCACATCAGCCGCGAACCCAGGGACCTCAGCGCGGGCAGCCGGTCGGGCTGACGACCGCTCGACAGCGCGACCAAGGTGCGCGCGCGCGCGTCTGGATCGCCGAGGGCACGGCGCGCGCGGACCTGAGCAGCGGTGGGCACACGATCCAAGGTGCGCAGCAGCGGCGCGGCGTACCAGCCCGCGACGAACGCCGGAAGTCCCGCCGCACGCAGCGCCGCGGCCCGCGCCTGATCGACGTCGAGGCGTGCCAGACGCTGCGCTGGGTCCGCAAAACCGGGGTGTCCGCTGATGAGGACGGCGCTCGCGAGCAGGCTGCGGGTGTGTAGCGCCGGCGCCAACACCATGGCCACGCGTGCGCCGAGCGAGTAGCCGACCACGGTGACACCAGCGCTCTGACCACGGCCGCGCGCCCGCGCCTGATGCCGCGCGATGCGGACCAACAGCGCCTCGCACAGCGGCTCAAAGGCGGCTGAGTCATCGGCGAGCGGGGGCGACGCGCCGTGCCCTGGCAGGTCGACGCGCAGGTGCCGAAACCGAGGCAGCTGCGCGACCAGCGGCGTCCAGTCGTCGCGATCGCCCAAAAAACCGTGCAGCCAAACGATCAGCGGCCCGTCGTCTGGCCCGAGGAGCTGGGCGGCGAGCGCGAGCGTCACCCCTGAGCCTGGGCGTCGAGATGGTGGTCGACCCACTGCGCGACGGCGTCGTGGGCCGCGCGCCACGAGGCACGCGCCAGCTCGCGGTCGGTGTGCACCTCGATCACGTGCGGACCACCTGCGCTCAAGGCCGCCGCGAGCGCGCCGGGCAACGCGAGGACGTTGGCCACCGCGGTCGTCGCCACGCCAGCGGCATGGGCCCACGGCAACACACGTTGGTCGTGGGCGGCGGCGAAGACCGGCTCAAACTCGGCGCTCTGCTCATGGATCGGCAGCAGCGAGAAGATGCCCCCGCCACCATTGTTGACGACGACGATCACCAGATCTGGGGCCTTGGCCGCAAGCACTTGCAGCGCGCCCACGTCGTGCAGCGCCGCCAAATCGCCGATCAGCAGCACGGTCGGCTGGCCACGCGCGAGGCTCCAGCCGGTGGCCTGGGCGATCAGCCCGTCAATCCCGCTGGCGCCGCGCGCCGACGCCACCACGACCGGCGCACCACCGGCTGGTGCGAAGGCATCTAGGAGGCGAACGCTCATGGAGCTCGCGGCCCAGAGCCCAGCATTAGCGGGCAACGCAGCGCACACGCTCTGCGCGATGGCGATCTCGTCGCCGCCGAGCGCGCGGAGCCCCACGGCGACCTCATGGCCGATGGCCTGCCACCTGCGCAGGAGCGCCGACATCCCCGCTCGCGACGGCGACCGACGCCCGGCCAGCGCCGCGTAGAGCCCGGAGACATGGGTCTGCAGACGCAGCGTCACGCCGTGCCCCGGGTCGAAACGAACCGCGTCGGGACGCGCGACGATGTGGTGGAGCGGCGCTGACGTCGCCAGCCAGTCCTGCACCGCCTGCGAGACCAGCGGGCCGCCGACCTGCAACACCACGTCTGGCCGCGTCTCCGTAGCCCAGCGCGCGCTCGCCAACATGATCGGCTGAAACGGCAGCAGCCCTGGCACGTTGGGGCCAAGCCGCAGCCCGGACGCGATGTCGGCCACGACCGGCCAGCCGAGCTGACCGGCCAGCGCGATGGCGGCGCCCTGCTCCGCCTCATCATCGAGCGCGCCCACGACCAGCACGCCGATGTCGGCGCAGTCGAGCGCGGCGTTCAACGACACCAGCCCAGCCTCAGTCGGCCGCTTCTGACCGGGCTGCCAGCGCGTAAACGGCTGCGCTCCCTCGAGCCAACGCCGTAAGGCCGGCGCGTCCGCCTCCTCTGGGGCGACAGCGGCGACGAGGCGCGCCAGCCCTTCTGGACCGGCCGGCCCCAAAGGTTTGCGAAACATCAGATTGAGGTGCACTGGGCCATCGAGGCTCGCGGCGACGGCGTGGTCGATCGTGGTCAGCAGCGCGCGCAGCGGCGTGACGCCGTCTGGGCAGGCGACATCCACAAAACAGCGGACGCGCCCGCCAAACAGGTGCACCTGATCGATCGTCTGATTCGCGCCTGTGCCCCGCAGCTCCGGCGGCCGATCGGCGCTCAGGATCAACAGCGGCACCCGCGCCGCGTCAGCCTCGATCACCGCTGGTAGGGCGTGGCCGGCGGCTGAGCCCGAGGTGGTGATGAGCGCCGCCGGACGCCCCAACGCGCGGCCGATCCCGAGCGCAAAAAACGCCGCGGCGCGCTCATCGACGATCACGTGCAGGCGCACACCAGGGTGGCGCGCCGCGGCGTCGGCGAGCGGGGTGCTGCGAGAGCCTGGTGCCACAACGAGGTCGCAGACGCCTAGACGAACGAGCTCCTCGACCACGAGGCGACCAGCGAGCGTGTTGTGCAACGCCGTGGTGGTGTCCTGCAGCGCAGTCGTCATGCCGGCCCTCCGTCGAGGCCGAAAGCCTGCCATAGCGCGGCGATTTTGCCGTCGATCTCAGCCCACTCCGCGTCCGCATCCGAGCCGAGCACCACGCCCGCGCCGCTGAACAGGCTGACGGTGCTGCCTTCAACGAGCGCCGAGCGGATCGCGACGGTAAACTCCGCGTCACCGCCGCCGCCTACCCACCCAACGGGCGCGGCGTAGAGCCCGCGCTGAAACGCTTCCAGCTGGGCGATCAGCGCGCGGGCGGCGAGCCGTGGTGTACCGCCCACCGCGGGCGTTGGATGCAGCGCCACGAGCAAGTCCGCCACGGAGTGCGGCGGGCGCAGTCGGCCGGCGATGGGTGTGTGGAGGTGCTGCACGTGCGAAAGCGCCATGATCGCGGGCTCTGAGGCCACCGTCACGTCATCACAGACCCGGCGCAGCGTCGACGCCACCATGTCGGCCACCAGGGCGTGCTCCCGCCGGTCTTTGTCGGCGGTCCGCAACCCGTCCGCCAGCGCTGCATCGCTCGCCGGGTCTGCCCCACGTGGGCGGGTGCCGGCGAGCGCCTCGCTGAGCACGTCACCGTCGGAGACCCGGAGCAGACGCTCGGGGGACGCACCGACAAACGCTGAGTCCGCTCGTGGCTGCAGGCAAAACCGAAACGACCGCGGCTGCCGCGCCGCTAGCTGCCCGAGCAAGCCAACCGCGTCGGGCGGCTCCGCGAGGGCCACGTGGCGCTGTCGGGCCAACACGACCTTGTCGAGCGTGCCGCTGCGGAGCGCCGTCAACGCCGCCGCGATCGCGTCGTGCCAGCCGGCGCGGTCTGGCGTGTCTCGCACGGCGACGACGTGCGGGCGTGTCCCAGGCGACGGCACCGGCGAGCGGGCGGCGCCACGCCAGCCCTGCACGGCCGCGCGCGTCGCCTGGCACCGCTCCGACCAATCCGTCTCGCCGCCGTGCACGTGCACCGCCAGCCAGGCGCCGAGGCCGTCTCGCCCGAGCTCTAGCTGTGGCAGCGCGAAGCGCCAGGCGCCAAACGCCTTCCAGGGCCCGGTCGACCGCAGCTCACCGTGAAAACACACGCCGCCCACGAGCCGCACCCGGCGCGGCGCCGAGGCCAGCGTGCGCTGCAGGGCCGTAAGACCGGCGTCTAGCGTCCAGCCCAGCCCACCGACATGCCACGCCTCGCCCACCCCCGCCACGGTGACGACGTCGTCCCGGTCCGCCCAGAAACAGCGGGCCTCCCGCGGCCACGGCGCCAACCACGCGAGCGCCGTCTCGGCGTCGATGTCAGTCGTCAGCGGCACCTCGATCCGCGCCAGCGTCGGCCCTTGCACGCTCATCGGGAGATCATCGACCGCCGCCAGCGCGAGGCGGAGGGCCGCGTCGGCGGAGGCTTGTCGTGCCAGGATGACGCTCAACACCTGCACCGCGTCTCCCCCCCCCCGCTGTGAGGCCGACCGTCGCCTCGTCCCCTCGCACCCAACCCTGCCCGGAGACGCCAGCGCGCTCCGCGCGTCACCCTACGCCCGAACGATCTCGCAGAACAGAACGATCTCCGCGGCCGCAGCCGTCTGTGTGACCAGTCGGGGCTCGCAATCCCACGAATCCGACCGCGTCTCAACCTGACGCTGCGTCAGCCCGCAGCGCGTTTGGTGCTGGACACCCCAAAACTTTCGTTGTAAATGCGCGTTGCGTCGCGAGACTCCGTCTGCGGACCCTCGCGCAACCCACGTCGCGCATCAGAGCCGCCACCTTGGCCGACTCCTCGAAGCCGCGAGCCACCGACCTCCGCGACCGTGGAACGAACTGGATCGAATGGAGCCGCTTTCCAACGTCAACGTTGATCACGCCGTCGCCTTTGACGCCCGCGCCGATGGCGACGAAGCCGCCGCTGTCGGCCGCGCCGCGCGGCTGCGTGGCTACTGGCAGATGACCCGACCATCCGTGGTCGCGCTGGTCTTCTTCACGGCCGTGCCGATGCTGTTTCTGGTGCCCGGCGGCCTGCCTTCGCTCCAGATCGCCGCTGGCCTCCTCGCCGGCATCGCGGCCATCGCCGGGGCATCCTCGGTCTTCAACGCCTGGATCGAGCGCGAGAGCGACAAGCTCATGGTCCGCACCCGCACCCGGCCGCTGCCGTCTGGCCTGATCGAGCCGCGCCACGCCCTGCTGTTCGCCTGGGTGCTCTCGTTCGCGGGGCTCGCCGTCATCGGCGCCTGTGGCCACTGGCTCGGCGTCGTCGCCGGCGCGCTCACCATCGCGTTCTACGTCTTTGTCTACACGATCTGGCTCAAGCCGCTGACGCCGCTCAACATCGTCATCGGCGGCGCAGCAGGCGCGGCACCACCGCTGATCGTCGACGCCAGCCTCACCGGCGGCGTCGGCCTCATGAGCCTCACGCTCTTCGCCATCGTGTTTCTGTGGACCCCGCCACATTTCTGGGCGATTTCGCTGTTTCGCAAGGATGACTACGCCGCGGCCGGGTTCCCGATGCTGCCGATCACCCATGGCGACGATCACACGCGGCGTCGAATCACGCTCTACGCGCTTAGTATGTTGCCCCCATCGCTGCTTCCAGTCTTGACGGGCCACCTCAGCTTGGGGTACGGCGGCGTGGCGCTGGCGGTTAACGCCGGCTTCATCTGGACGTGCTGGCAACTAGAGCAACGAAAGACCCACCAGGCTGCACGCCGGGTGATGTTCGGCTCGCTGATCTATTTGCATCTGTTGTTCACCGCGATGACTGTGGACCTGATGCTTTGACAGCGTTGGTTAGAAGTCGTTGCTTCGAACTCGTTGCCGTGCCCGAGACCGCTTGAACTGAGCCGCCAACCCTGGCGACAACTCTTCCCTACCTGTTGAACCGAAACCACAGAGGCTCAAACCCCATGTTTCGCAAGACCACAAAGCAGCTGAGCGACTGGCTGATCGCAGCCACATCCTCGCGCTCCTTCGCGCTCCTAGCGCCTATCGCCGTCGCGTTGCTCCTCGGGGCGTGTAGTAGCAACCACCCACGGGACACCCTTAATCCCGCTGGCGACGGTGCTCAGATCAGCGCTTGGTTCTTCTGGCTCTACATGATCCTCGACACGGTGATCTTCGCGATTGTCGTTGGCGCGCTGACGATCGCGCTGCTCAAGTTCTCGAAGAAGAAGGGCGACGACGACAGCCTGCCGCCTCAGAACCACGGCAACATGAAGCTTGAGGTGATCTGGACGGTGATCCCGACCCTCATCCTCGTCGTGTTGGGCGTGATCACGATCGGTGGCGTCTTCAAGCTGGCTGAGAAGCCCGCCGAAGAGCAGAAGGTGATCGAGGTCGACGTCACCGGCAAGCAGTGGTGGTGGGAGTTCGACTACCGCGACTCCAAGATCTCCACGGCCAACGAGCTGCACGTCGAAGAAGGCACGCAGGTCGCGCTGCACCTGACCTCGGCCGACGTCATCCACGCGTTCTGGGTTCCGCGCGTCAGCGGTAAGCGCGACGCGACGCCGGGCCGATCGTACCCGCTCTACTTCAAGCCCTTCGAGAAGGGCGAGTTCGTCGGCCAGTGCGCTGAGCTCTGCGGCGCGAGCCACGCGCGCATGGGCATCAAGATGATCGTGCACCCCGTGAAGGGCGCCGACAGCTACGACAATTGGGTCAAGGGCCAGCTCGCGCAGGCCGCCGCGCCCACCACCGCGCTCCAAAAGGCCGGAAAGAAGGTGTTTGAGACGAAGGGCTGCGCCAGTTGCCACACCATCCGTGGTGTCAAGGAGCTGTCGCAGCGCTCGCGCACCACCGGCCCTGACCTGACCCACGTCGGCTCGCGGACCACGATCGCCGCCCTCGCCCTCACGAACAATGAGGAGAACTTGGCCAAGTGGGTGAAGAACCCGCAGTCGGTCAAGGAGGCTGCTTTGATGACCAACCTAAATCTCAGCGACGCAGACGCCAAGGCGGTCGCCGCCTACCTCTTCTCGCTCAAGTAAACGCACGACTGCACGACGCAGAACACGATCACGCAGAACGGCGAGCGAGACGACAGCGCCACGCTCCCCCAACGGTCCAACCACTTCACCAGGAACGACTGATGTCCGCGAAGCTTCACGATATCGAGGCACTGCAGGCTCCTGAGCCACACATGCACTACGAGCGTCCGGGTAAAACCGGGCTGATGGACTGGCTCACCACCGTCGACCACAAAAAGGTCGGCGTGGTGTACTGGGCTGCGGGCGCATTCTTCCTGCTCGTTGGCGGTCTTGAGGCGCTCCTCTTCCGCATCCAGCTCGCCGTGCCAGACAACGACTTCATGGGCGGCGAGACCTTCAATGGCCTCGTGACCATGCACGCCACGACGATGGTCTTCCTCGCGATCATGCCGATGACGGCTGGGTTCGCGAACTTTCTGGTGCCGCTGTTGATCGGCGCACGAGACGTCGCCTTCCCCCGATTGAACGCCTGGTCGCTCTGGACTTTCCTCGGCGGCGCCTTGGTCATCAACGCCAGCTTTCTCTTCGGCGGCCCGCCGGCAGCCGGTTGGACGGGCTACGCGCCGCTGACAGGCCCCGAGTTCGGCGGCACCGGCATCGACTTCTGGTGGTCCGGCCTCGCCCTGCTCTCGGCGTCCTCCATGGCCGCCTCCATCAACTTCATCGTCACCATCCTCAACATGCGCGCGCCCGGGATGACCCTGCTGCGCGTGCCGGTCCTTGGCTGGATGATGCTCGTTATCCAGTTCCTGCTCGCCCTCTCCTTCCCGCCGGTCACCGTCGGACTCATTCTGCTCGGCTTTGACCGCATGTTCGGCACGACGTTCTACAACGTCAGCATGGGCGGCGATCCGCAGCTCTGGCAGCACCTGTTCTGGCTCTTCGGTCACCCCGAGGTGTACGTCCTCATCTTGCCCGCGATGGGCATCGTCTCCGAGATCCTGCCCGTGTTTGCGCGCCGTCCGCTCTTCGGCCAGACCGCGGTCATCTTCTCCGGCATCTTCATTGGCTTCGTCGGCTTTGGCGTGTGGGCTCACCACATGTTCACCGCCGGTATGGGCCCGGTCGCCGACGCCGCCTTCGCCGCGACCACGGCCATCATCGCCATCCCCACCGGCGTGAAGATCTTCAACTGGCTCGGCACCCTCTGGGGCGGCAAGATGACGTACCCCACGCCCATGCTGTTCGCCATCGCGTTCATCCCGATCTTCACCCTCGGCGGCCTCTCCGGCCTCATGCACGCCGCTGCACCCTTGGATTTGCAGCAGCACGACTCGTACTTCGTCGTCGCGCACTTTCACTACGTGCTCGTCGGTGGCGCTCTGCTCGGCCTGTTCGCTGGCACGTACTTCTACTTCCCCAAGGTCACCGGCCGCATGATGAGCGACGGCCTCGGCAAGGCGCACTTCTGGCTGTTCCTCATCGGCATGAACATCACGTTCTTCCCGCAGCACATGCTCGGCAACGAGGGCATGCCCCGCCGCATCTACACCTACCCGGCAGACGCGCAGTGGGACCTGTACAACATGCTCGGCACCATCGGCGTGATCATCATGACCGTCGCGATGCTCATCTTCGTCTACAACGTCATCGTCTCCGTCAAGAAGGGCGCGATCGCGGGCCGCGACCCGTGGGACGCAGCGACGCTCGAGTGGCTGACCGAGTCGCCTCCGAAGGTGCAGAACTTCGACTTCACGCCCATCGTGCTCTCAGAGCGCCCGGTCTGGGACCACAAGTACACCGAGGGGATGGAGATCATCGCGCCTGAGAAGGGTGAGTCGTTCCACATGCCATCCTACTCGTGGAAACCCATGATTAGCTCGGGCTTCGTGCTGATGCTGATCATCGGCATCCTGCTGAACACGTTCATGCCAGGCAACTGGCTGTGGATCGTCGCTGCGCTGGCCGCGGTCGGCGTCGTCGGATCCGTGTGGGCCTGGGTGTCTGAACCGGTCTGATTTGAGGCCGATCTGAGTCTGAGATAACCCGTCGCCGCCGTCTTGGCCGCGACGACACAGTGGAGAGGGAGACAAATCCATGTCTGCACACGCTGCCGAAGCTGCCGACCTAATTGACCACGGTCATGCCGGTGATGATGGCCACGGTCACGACGAGCTCGTCGAGAACAACTACATGAAGGTCCCCAACGTAAAGTTGGCGATCTGGACCTTCCTTGGGTCCGAGTGCATGTTCTTCGGCTCGCTGATCGCGACCTACTTCTTCTATCTCGACAAGAGCATCGGCGGGCTGCTGCCAAAAGAGGTGTTCAGCATCGGGATCACATCGATCTCCACCTTCATCCTGCTCACCAGCTCGTTCACGATGGCCATGGCCGTGGACACCGCCAAGAGTGGGTTGATGTCGAAGTCGCGCAACTGGCTGCTCATCACAGCCCTCTGCGGTGCGACTTTTGTAGGGTTTCAGGTCTATGAGTTCTGGCACTTCGTGCATCTCGGGCTGACGCTGCAGACCTCGCTGTTCGGCTCGACGTTCTACGTGATGACCGGGTTCCACGGCGCCCACGTCTCCGTGGGGGTTATCTGGTTGCTGATGGTCGCGAAGCTGGTCCACAGCGGTAAAATCCCGGCCGAGCGGGCCGTGTTTGTCGAGTCTGCGGGGCTTTACTGGCACTTTGTCGACATCGTCTGGATCGTCATTTTCACATTCGTGTACCTGCTGGAGTTCGCGAAATGAGCGGCATGAATCACGACCCTTCAACCTATCACTCCCACAAATCGGTCTACGTGAAGACCGCGGCGGTCCTCACGGCCGTCACGGCCGCAGAGATCGGGCTGCTCTTCGTCCCAGCGCTCAAGTTCGCGTTCGTGCCGCTGCTGGTCATCATGGCCGTGTACAAGTTCGCGGTCGTCGTCGGCACCTTCATGCACTTGAAGAGCGACAAGAACGTGTTCCGCGTCGTCTTTGTTGCGCCGGTCTTCATGGCTATCGCGATGATCTACGTGGTCGGACTGCTCGCGGTCCCGCACTTCGGCGCGCTGGGTGACGGCTACGTCCGTCTGGCGAACGACAAGAGCCACGACGAGCGGATGGGCCTCGGCGAGTACTCGCCAGCGGCCATCGCTGCGCGCGACAACAAGCTGCCGCACCTGACCAAGGAGCGGTACGCCAAGCTGTTCGCGGCGACGCAAGACTTCGCGGCCGGCGAGAAGCTGTGGGGTGCCAACTGCGCCTCCTGTCACCGCGCCGACGGTGGCGGCCAGCCGGGTCTCGGTCCGAACATGACCGACGACTGCTACATGCACGGAGGCACGGTGTATGACTTGGTGAACACCATCACCAACGGCGTCAAGGGCAAGGCGATGATCGCCTTCAAGAGCTCGCTGTCCGAAGCGGAGATCGACCAAGTCGCCCTCTACGTTCGTGGCATGCGCGGCAAGAATGTGGCCAAGGGCAAGAAGTGCGAGGGCGACAAAGTTGCCGCCAAGTAGACTTGGATAGACTTGGACGCCGCCCGCCGCCCGAGCCCGGAGCGGAACCATGAGCAGCTACCCCCCAAACCGACCCCTCAAACTGCAGCTACGCGCCCTCCTCGCCACGCTCGCGATGACGGCGTCGACGCTACTGCTGACGCTGCCGAGCCTCGTCTGGGCCCATCCCTCCGGCCTGCCAGCGCTACGCCGCCGGGCTGACTACTTCGTCGCGACGTCTGACGATTGGCTGTTCTGGGATTTCCACCCCTCCATCGTCATCGGCATCCTCGCCATGACCGCGCTCTATACGCTCGGCATCACGCGCTGGCGCAAGCGGTACGGCTGGGCCGACGAGATTGACAAGGGTCGCGCCGCGTTGTTTTACAGCTCGATGGTGTTGCTCTGGTTCACGCTGGACGGCCCGCTGCATCATCTCAGCGACGAGCTGCTCTTTTCGGCGCACATGATTCAGCACCTCGTGCTCCAGCTCGTGTGGGCGGGCATGTTTGTGCTGAGCATGCCAGGCTGGCTGCTGCGGCCCCTGGTCAAGAACCCGCGCGTTCGGCGGCTGGCGGTCTGGCTGACGCGGCCGACCCAGGCGTTCATTCTCTACAACGCGGTCACCTGGGTGTGGCATTTCCCGGCGATGTACAATCTGGCGCTTGAGGCCCACGAGTTTCACATTATGGAGCACCTGCTCTTCATGAGCACCGCGGTGATCTTCTACTGGCCGCTGCTGAGCCCGCTGGAGGAGGTGCCACGACCCACGCACGGCCCGCTGCTGCTCTACGTTTTTGCCAACATGGCGGCCATGAAGTCGCTCGGCGTGTTCATCAGCATGCAGAACGAGGTCATCTACACCTACTACCTTAAGGCGCCGCGCGTGTGGGGGCTCACGGCCATCTCCGACCAGCAGATCGGCGGGATGTTGATGTGGCTGCCGGGCGGCCTGATTCTGTGGGGTGGCCTCGGCTACGTCTTCTTCCAGTGGGCGATGAAGGGCACACCCGCCCGCGGGACCACAGGCATCGCGCACATCGACGCGGCACGGGCGGCGCGGGCGCAGGAGTTGTCATGAACCGACCGCACGCATCAGCGGTGCTCGTGGTAACGGCGGCGCTCCTGTTCGGCCTCAGCGGCTGCAATAGGCCCGCAAATCCGGGCGCTGAGGGCCATGGCGTGACGCCTGTGAAGGCCCCGCATGTGCCGGGTCAAGCCAACGTGGTGGGCAAGGGCACGCGTTTTGCTGCCGCGCTGTTTTTCACGCCCGCGGAGCCGAAGGTGTCGCAGCTCTTCACCGTGCGCACGGTGGTGACTACGGCGGACGGCGCCGCCGTGAAGGCTGACGCCGTGACGGTCGACGCGACGATGCCGGCCCATGGTCACGGCATGATGACGAAGCCGCAGCACAAGCCCACCGCGGATGGCGCCTGGCAGACGGACGGCATGAAGCTGCACATGCACGGCAGATGGGTCTTTGAGGTGATGGTGCGGGTGGGCGCCGAGACCGAGACGCTCAAGATCCCGTTCGATCAACCACCCGAGGCGCTCTAGGATGGCAGCGCGCCGACGCCGGCTCGCCAGCGCCACGCTGCTCGCCCTCGGCCTCACGCTGCTCAGCGGCGGCTGCGACGACAAGGTCGACCGCGACGGGCCTTGGAATCCGAGCGAGCTGCGCCTGATCGGCAGCCTGTCGCCTGTGCCGGCGCCCCTGCCGAGCCCGGGAAATCGCTTCGCCGACGACAGCCACGCCGCCGCCCTGGGCCACGCGCTGTTCTTCGACCCCCGCATGAGCGCCGACGGCAAGGTCGCCTGCACCACCTGCCACGTGCCGGCGCGCTACTTCACCGACGGCCGCAGCCTCGCCCGCGGCGTTGGCACCACCGACCGTCACGCGCCGAGCGTTGTGGGCAGCCAGTGGTCGCCGTTTCAGTTCTGGGACGGTCGGAAAGACAGCTTGTGGGCCCAGGCGATGGGGCCTATCGAGAGTGACGTGGAGCACGACTTCACCCGCACCGGCGTGGCGCACCACGTGTACCAGCGCTATCGCCCGGCGTACGAGGCCGTGTTTGGCGCCTTGCCGCCGATGACCGACGCTGGGCGCTTCCCCAAGCAGGCGCGACCCCATCGTTTCGACGACGCGCATCCCGAGCACAAGGCCTGGCTGGCCATGGCGCCGAGTGACCGCGTCGCCGTGAACCACATCTTCGCCAACGTCGGCAAGGCCATCGAGGCCTACGAACGCAAGCTGCTGCCCCGCCCTGCCCCATTCGATGCCTACGTCGCCGCGCTGCAAGCCGGAGATCCCAAGGGCGGCGACCACCTTGGCCCAGAGGCCCGTCGCGGATTGCGCGCGTTCATCGGCCGCGCGCAGTGCGTCAACTGCCACAACGGCCCGCTGTTCACGGACCGAGGGTTTCACAACATCGGGCTGCCCCCAGCCAAGGGCGCCAGCGGCGTCGACATGGGCCGCACAGACGGCGCGGACGAGGTGAAGAAGGACCTGTTCTCCTGCGGCGGCGCGTTCAGCGACCAGAAGATCTGCGACGAGCTGCGTTTTCTCGACCCCCGCTTCGAGGACTTTCTCGGCGCCTTCAAGACACCGACGCTGCGCAACGTCGCAAAGACAGGGCCCTACATGCACAGCGGCCAGTTCGCCTCACTCGCCGAGATCATCGACTTCTACCAGCAGCTGCCTGGCAAGCCGCAGATCGGCCACCGCGACCTCGTGCTCAAGCAGATCGACCCGACGGTGCCTGCGGCCGAGCTCATCGCGTTTCTCGAATCGCTGACAGGGCCACTTCCTGACGCCAAATGGCTAACCGCCCCGGCTGGAGCACGCTAGATGTCGCACCCGAAGCTCCCGACGCACCAAATGCACCGGAAGATCCAGCCCTCACGACATGCACGCTGGCAGATCGCGCTGGTCATCCTGGCGGCGGCGCTGCTGGTCGGATGCGGCGATCCACCGCCACCGGAGCTGGCCGAGCAGCCCATGGGCACCCTGCCGGCGTGGGCTTTCACCAACGAACGCGGCCGACCGATTGGCACCAAGGAGCTGGCCGGGGAGCCGTACGCGGTCAACTTCCTGTTCACCTCGTGCCCAACCTCGTGCCCACCCCTGGCGCAAGCGACGGCGAAGCTGCAGGCGATGATGGGCGAATGGCGCAAGACGGGCGGCCCGCGATTGGTGAGCATCTCGGTCGATCCTGCGTCGGACACCCCCGAAGCGCTGCGCACCTTCGCCCGCAAATACGGCGCGAAAGCGAGCCTCTGGACCTTCGCCCGAGCGGACTATGCGACGATGGAGAAGCTCGTGGTGGAGGGCTTCTATCAACCCATCGTGCGCAAAGACCGCAAACCCGGCACGCCCGTCGCCGCCATCGCTGACACGCCGACCCCGGTCGACACGGCCCACGGCATCCGCTTTGTGCTGATCGACGGCATGGGGCGGATGCGTGCGCTCTATGAAAAAGACGACGCCTCGCTCGCCAAGCTCGACCACGCGCTGCGCTGGCTGAGTGAGCATCCCGGCAAGTAGGGACGTGGTGCACACGCCGAGAGGAGCCCCATGGCTGACGAGACCCCAGCGACTGACGCGATCGATCCTGCGACCTGGACAGGCCCGTGGAAGCGACGATTCCGCCCGAATCTGTGGCTAAGCCTGATCGCCCTGGCGATGTTGGTCATGCTGGTCATGCTCGGCAATTGGCAGCGCGGTCGGTACTACGAGGCGATCGCCGGGCTGAAGCGGCACGCCGACCAATACCAAGGCAAACCGCCGCTGACCCGCCTGGGCGAGGTACCAGGCGAGGCCGACAGTCGGGACCGACTCGCCGGGCTGCAGTACCGCCGCGCCAAGCTGACGGGCACGCTCGAGGTCGACAAGGCCCAGCTGCTGACGGCGCGGTACGTGCTGGGCCAGCGGGGGTACGGGGTGATGATGCCGATGAAGGTGGCAGGCGGGCCCCTGCCGCGCATCCTGGTGCACCTCGGCTGGCTGCCGCAGGACAAGGTCGCCGCCTACCTCAAGGAGGTCGAGGCCAAACCGGAGCGCACCGTCGAAGGGCGGCTGCACATCACGCCGTCCGCGCCAGAACGGCGTCCAACCGGGGAATTCGCGGGAAAACCGACGTGGGTGCGGGCGTATCCCAAGGGGTTGGCGAAGACGATTGAAGGCCTCGAGCCGCGGCTGCTGCTCCAGGTCGGCACGCTGGCGGTGGGCAAACCCATGGACGTCGATCGGCTGCCCTATGATGGGTTTGTGCACCCCGTTCGGATCGCGCCGAGCAAACACGTCGAATATGCGGCGACTTGGTACGGGCTGGCGGGCACGTTGGTGCTGGTGTGGATCGCGCTCAGTCTGACGAAGGTGCCGCTGGTGGTGGTTGACGGTGTCAGACACGTCCTGTTTCCTCTTTCATAAAGAGGAAACAGGACGTGTCTGACACCAGGGGCCGCTCGACGCGCTCCATGATTGGGTCCATCATGGTCTCTCCCGTTATCATCAACCCCGTGTAATTATAGTTTGATGACAGAAGTTGGACGAGAACTGAGGATATTTTGCGTCACACACGGTGGAGATCTAGCAGACGACTGGCGAGATCCGCGTTAGCGGCGTCGTCCAATGACTTGATGACGACTGTTTGGAAGGAGTTAACGTGAGACCGGCTTCAGACAGTGGATCTCCCGGATCTCCACCACGTCGTGGTAACATCGACAATTTCGCCGCGGTCGCTCAGCCACCGACGAATTCAGTGATAACAAGGAGCTTGGCTTGAACATGGTCGTAGTCCGCCGGTTTGCGTGCGTCGTCACCGTCTTTTTGGCTTGCATGGCTTGCGACGACGCGGTTGGCCCGGCGTCTGGTGACGGGCAGACCGCCGTCGCGGGCCAGGACATCGGCGTCGAGGGCGGGGCTTTGAATCCCGAGGCTTGTCAGGTGGAGGGGGCGCTCTGCGATGATTTGGATGCCTGCACCATCCTAGATCGCTGTAAAGCTGGCGTCTGCACAGCCGGACCCAACATCTGTGACTGCCGCGCCGACGCCGACTGCCCGGCGGGCGATCTCTGTCTGGGGTCGTCAACCTGTGACACGAGCAAGCTGCCCTATCGCTGTCGCCATGTACCCGGCAGCGCCGTGGACTGCGGGCCCGATGCGTTTGGCAGCTGCATCCGCACGCGTTGCGACCCGCAATCTGGCACGTGCAAACCGACCTCTCGGCCCGATGGCGCCCTCTGTATAGGTTCGGCCTGCGCGGCAACGTCGACGTGCGCCGCGGGAAAATGCGTGGACGGCAGTAGTTTCTGCGCGTGCCAAACGAACAGTGATTGCCCGAAGAATCAGGATCTCTGCACGGGGCAGCGCTATTGCGACACCGCGGTATTCCCGCACGTATGTCGTATCAACACGAGCTCCGTCGTGGCGTGCAGCACCAACAACTCGCTGTGCGCGCCCAACGTCTGCGACCCCAACACCGGCGCGTGCGCACCAAACCCCGTCGAAGACACGGTGCAGATCTGCATCGAGGGAGCCGGCTGCGTGCTCGAAAAAGCCGCGCCCGAGGTGCCAAGTGGCGGTGGCGCCAAGACCTCACCGATTCTTTGCGATGACGGCGACATCTGCACGCAGAGCACCCAGTGTGGCAGCGGCACGTGCGCAGGCGGGAACAACGTGTGCGCCTGCACAAGTAGCGCAGACTGCGAGACACAAGAGGATGGCGACTACTGCAATGGCACGCTCTTCTGTGATTTGAAAACCCAGACATGCAAACTCAACCCAGCGACCATCGTGACGTGCCCGACGGCGGCCGACACCGCTTGTGTGAAGACCTCATGCGACAAACCAACTGGGCTGTGCACTGCAAAAAGCTTGAAAAACGGGACCGTTTGCGACGACGGCGAGGCCTGTAGCGCCGACGATGTTTGCGCTGCTGGCGTGTGTGTGGGCACGGTTAATGTCTGCAAGTGCAGCCAACACTCGCAGTGCACCGACAGTGACAACAACGCATGCAATGGCGGCGGCTGGTGCAACACGGCCCTTGGTTACTGCATGTCGAACCCGGCGACCGCGGTGTTCTGCCCGACCGCGGCGGAGACGACGTGCATGAAGAACGCGTGCCTCCCCCTCTCCGGGGCCTGCACGGAGACCGCGGTGGAGCGCACGAGTCTAATCTGCCCGACCGCGGGCGTGTGTCGCCGCGAAGTGTTGCCCACGGCTGCGCCACCCAATGGTGTCTTCGCCTGCAGCGATGGCGACCCTTGTACGACCGGCGATTTGTGTGACTCGAGCGCGTGCACCCCTGGAAAACCCACCTGTTCCTGCCAGAGCGACGGCGACTGCACAGACGACGGCAACCTCTGCAATGGCGTGCCGTTTTGCGATAAGACCGACCCCGCCAAGCCGGTCTGCAAGACGAACGCGGCGACCCAGATCACCTGCCCGACGGTGGGCGACACGGAATGTCTCAGCCACGGCTGCGATCCGCAGACCGGCAAATGCGTCGCCAAACCCGCGGCGACCGGCGCGAGCTGCGACGACAAGAATCCGTGTACGAAGTCAGACGCTTGTCTGCTCGGACAGTGCAGCGGAGTCAACACGTGCGAGTGCCAATTCGACGTGGACTGCAAGGCGAAGGAGGACGGCAATCAGTGCAACGGCTCGCTGTACTGTGACAAATCCAAGGCCGACAAGCCGGTGTGCGCGATCAACCCGGCGTCCGTCGTGAAGTGCCCAGCAACGGCGCCGGTTTGCTTAACTTGGTCCTGTGTGACGGCCACGGGGCAGTGCGTGCTCGGACCCACGCCGGTCGGCTTGGCAGGCGCGATCACCGCGTGCAACGACGGCGATGCCTGCACGAACAAGGACGCTTGCGCGGCCGGCGTGTGTAGTGGCGACGCGAAGGATTGCAACGACAACAACGCCTGCACCGACGACACCTGCGTGGCCGGTAAGTGCGAGCACAAGAGCAAGGTGTGCGACGACAACAACGCCTGTACGGCCGATGGGTGCAACGTGAAAACGGGTGTCTGCACCACGAACTCGCTCGTCAACAACGGGAAGGGCTGCGACAGCGACAACTCGGGCTGCACCGTCAACGATGTCTGCCTCGACGGCGTCTGCAAAGCTGGCGCGGGGGTCGCTTGTGCGCCTATCAAGAGCGCGGTGCCCTGCCGAACCACGGTCTGCTCGTCGACGGGATCGACGAGCTTTCAGTGCGTATTGACGACGTCGAAAGACGGCGCGTCGTGTGATGACGGCGACGGGTGCACGGGGGACGGCGCCTGCAAGAGTGGTGTGTGCGGCAAGAGCCAAGACGTGCTGCTGCATAGCCAACTGCTGCTGCTGCCCGATGCGGTGAAGTACACGCGCCAAAGCACCGGTCACGCGATGTACATTGACGTGCAGGGCAACGCCACGGTGGCCGGTCGGTACTTTGATGCCGACGGGAAGGGCTGGTGGCTTGGCCAGGTCGCGCCGACGGGCAAGGTCTCTCAGCGCTGCGTCGTTAGCGTCGACGCCGCGAGCTTCGACGCGGTCCCAGTGGGCGCCTTCTCAGCGAGCAATGGTCGCTCGATGTTGGTTGGATCAACCGGAGACGACGCCACCGGACTCGCCGTGACCACGGTCCGCGTTTCGCCCGCCTGCAAGCTTGAAAGCGCCGTGTCTGTCGGTTCAACAGACGCGGGCGAACGACTGAGCAAGGCCGTGGCCGTGAGCACCACGGGGTTCGCGGCGGTGGGCGACCGGGTGGAGAAGGCAGGCGCCCGGGGCTATGTAGCGCGGCTCAGCGCGTCTGGGCAGCTGATTTGGAGTTGGTTGGACGACAGCCTCTCGCCGCCGCTGCGCGACGCCGTCGTCAACGCCGACGGTTCGCTGCTAATCGTGGGAAGCGCCTATGCCCCCGGCGACAAGACCAAGCGCCTGCCGCGCGTGTTGCGGCTCGACGCCACGGGCAAAAAGACCTTAGATACGATTCAAGATACGTTTGGCGACGCGACGCTGACGGCTGTGGCGGCGCGGCCCGCTGGCGGTTACGCGGCGGTCGGCACACGCATCGACGGTGGTAAATCTCGGCTGTGGTGGACGCGACTGAACGAAGGTGGCGTTGTGACGCGTGAGCGCTCAGGCGCGCTCGGCATCTCGCCTTCGGGCATCCACGCCGCCGCTCCGGGCTGGTACTTGACCGGCGCCGCAAGCCCAACCGGCAACGACATCGGCTTCTGGTTGGCCCGAACGGATGACGTTGGCAACGTTCGCTGGGAGCAGGCGCCGCCGAGTGGCGGTCTCAGCGCCGGCGCGGCGCTTGTGGCCTGGAAGGGCGGTGTGTGGGCAGCAGGCAGCGCACGCGCTGGCAATCAGCAGGGCGCGTACGTGGTTCGAGCGGACGGCTGGGGTCACGCGACGTGCGGAGAGTCAGGCGTCTGCGCCGGCAAGACGTGGCAGGACTGCGACGACGGCGCGCCATGCACAACCGACACCTGCGCGGCCCAGAGCGGTTGCGAACACGCGAAGAATTCGGGCTGGGCGTGCGAAGACGGCGCCGCGTGCAGTGTTTCGTCGAGCTGCGTAGTTGGCAGTTGTGTTGGTTCCGCCAACGGCACATTGCACACCAAGAAGGTCGATACACCTGGATTGGCGGCGATGGTCGGCGCAGCGCGCGTGGGCCAGAACGCGGGCGCTCTAGTCGGTCACGATGCCGGCCAACTAACGCGCTACGCGGTCGATCCGTTTGGCACCTTGGCGTCTCCGGTCGCCCTGGGCGCGGTAACCCAGGGCAGCGACGCCATCTCGTCGGGGCAAGGCGCCGTGCAGCTGGCGGACGGCTCGGTGGTCGTCGCGTACCTGACCGCCAGCAAGGCGGTTCGTGTGGCGGGGCTTGATCCTGCTGGCAAGCCGCTGTGGTCCAAGCAGGTATGCGCACCGCAGTCGTATGGTTTGCCGAGCCACACCAACTGCTCTCTAGGCGGCGTGTACGCCGGGAGCATCACCTCATGTCAGGGCCGCCTCATCGCGCTCGCGGACGGAACAAGCGCGGCCTGGGTGGGTGGTTCGGCCTATGCAAGCACTGGCTGCTTCAATTTCGTTGGAGCCTACTGCCCCTTCGTCTCGGGTCGGCTGTGGACGATCAAAATCGTTGGTAAAACCGGCGCGTACGTTGGGAACACCACATTCAACCGCGCCGGATGGTGGCTGCCGATAGCAGGCCCTTACTGCCCAAACCACGGTTTGCTGTTCGCGAACGGCGGTTCCTACACCACTAGCGCAGCGGCCGTCGCCACAGCGGGAGGCGGACTCGTGATGATGGGACAAACACGGGAGTACGATACGTCGACGCACGCCGTGACGACCGCCGGCGTGATCGAGTGGCGCACGCCACAGATGAACCTGCTCTGGCGACACGTCGCGTATGTGAGCGGCTCAACGGCTCTGCTTGAGGTCGGCGTCGAGCACCAAGGGCACGTCATCGCGCTCGGCAAAAGCGTGCAGAATGGCACCGGCGTCACGTCTTTGCTGGCGATGGAGACGGACGGGGCTGGCAAGGAGCTGTGGCGCTCGGTGGTGGCTAGGCCTGGCGTCTGGCAGGCGCGCACCGTGGCTTTCCGACCCGACGGCTATGTGGCTGGCGGAACCGGTCAGCACCAAGGCATGCAGAAGTTCTGGCTCGAGCGCCGGGATACGTCGGGTGCGTTGCTGTGGAGCCGGTACTACGGGTTCGAATCGAATCTGGTCGATGGTGATCTTTGGCCCAACGCCAGCGGCGGCTTTCAGGGGTTGGGCGTGCTGCTCAAAGGCGGCGTACGCTCCCTCGCCGTGTTGCGAACCGACCGTTTCGGGTACGGCGACTGCAAAGCGACAGGCGGCTGCTTTGGCAAGAACGAGAGTGCCTGCGACGATGGCAAACCGTGCACCGCCGACTACTGCGATGGTGCCGATGGGAGCTGCAAGCACGTCGTCAGCTCAGGCGCGACTTGTGTGGCAAGCGGCGGTGGCGGCGTTTGCGCCAAAGGCGTGTGCAATAAGCTCTGAGCGCGATCCACGCTGCGGAACCGGCGACGACTGTGGCGCGGTCGCGCCATCTGGCGTTCGCGCCGG
This sequence comes from uncultured Myxococcales bacterium, assembly GCA_937910235.1. GTDB lineage: Bacteria > Myxococcota_A > UBA9042 > UBA9042 > UBA9042 > UBA9042. The sequence continues at coordinate 35,914 of CALENB010000492.1, forward strand.
AGCACGACCTTGGGCGAAGACCCGTTGTTCACATCTTTCGCAGACCGCGATGCACGACGCCGCGGGCGGTGAGCTCGGCTGTTCGGCGTACAACGTTCCAGGTAGCGGGTAGGACACCAACCGCCACATCCCTGCCCATGGTAGCGTCCGTGTTCCAGCGTCCGTGTTCCACCCTACAAGGAGCGGTCATGTCTCGTCCTTGGTGTTCGATCTGCAGCTCCTATCACGAGCCACAAGACTCACTCGCGTGCCACCGCAACGTGGCAAATCGCGGCAAGACGGGTGGTACTGTGCGCTATCCGCGTGCGTACACCCTGGCCACCGCTGTGCTGGTCGGAGTGTTGTGCGGCTTTCCGCTTGGGGCGTTGACGAAGAAGCCGCTCATCGCGGCGGTGGCGTGGCTGATTGGGACGGTCGCCTACGCAATCTGGCAGTGGCCGCGGGATCGGTCGTAACGACGGGTCCGTGCAAAAGTGGCGGCAGACGAGCGCTGCTGCCGCGCAAAGACCTTGATGTATCGGGCTGTGAGCGCGATGGTGTCACGGTTCTGACTAGGCCCGGGGAGTTGAACGATGCGACGCCGCCTGCTGCTCTTTTGGTGGGTGTTGCTGTTGCTTCCAACGGCTCCGGTGATGATGGGCAACAGCTGCTTCTATAGCCCGACAATCCCTGGCCCTCCGCCCGAACCCATCGTGCTCGAGCCCGATGCTGGGGCAGACACCAGCGCCGACGCTGGCGAGACGCCAGATGTGGGCGTCGACGCCGTCCGCTTCCTAACCGGCTGTGACGCGGGCTGCACCACCGACGTTCCTTGCAAGGTCGCAGCGTGCGTCGACGGGGTCTGCGCGCTGACGTCTGCCGCCGCCGGTGCGCCTTGTGACGACGGGGTCGCGTGCACCGAAGCGGACCGATGCGCCGACGGCACGTGCATCGGGGTGAGGCGCTATGGGGCGGTGTACAACCGCGACATCGCCGGGCTGTACATCGAGCCGGCATCGCCGACGTGCGACACGCTGCCGGTCTTGCCAAGCTCCTCCGAGTCCTTCGGCCTCAACCCGCAGTTCCAGTGGCCCTGGACGTTCCGATGGGACGGCGACGACGTCATCGTGACGACACCCGCCATGCGCCGCGTGCGCGTGCCCATCAATGGCGACGCGCCCGTTCTGGAGAACCAGACGCTGTTGCACGGCCAGCTGGCCACGGCGACGCGCGGCGCTGACGCCACGCTGTACACGGGCGTCTTTGGGCTGCATGAGGACAGCTGCGTGCGACGCACCCACGTCGAGTGGGTCCCCAAACAGGGCGCGTCCGTTCTGCGCACGCTCACCGCCCCAGGTGGTTTCGAGATCCTCGCGGCCGCGGCGATGGCGGACGGCTTCCTGCTAGCCGGCCGACGACGCCAGTCGCCCACCGCGCCGGTGCGTCACGTGCTGGTCCGCATCCACGGGGATGGGTCTCTGGGCGCGATCACCGACGGCCCGGTTCAGGTCGACGACCGGGGCGCAGCGGTTGGCATGCACCTGCGCGCCGACGGAGATATCGCGATCCACTGCGCGAGCGGTCTCGAGGTGCTGACGCCGTCGGGCGAACGGCGATGGGGCCTGAATTTCGGCCTCGCTTGGACCATGCCGAACGCCGTAGGGCCCTACCTCATCCAGCGCTCGGACGCGGCGACGCCCGACTTCATCATCCCCAGTGAACGGTGCCGCGTCGCGGCCAAGAGCGGCAAGATCATGAGCTGCGTGCCCATGAACACGTTCACGCTGACCGCGAGACGACTGCCGGATGGCGACGTCATCACCACGAGCGGCGGCCAGATCACGGTGGTGACTGGGTGGCCAACCTGGAAGACCGCGACGCGCATCGTGGCGCGCCTCGATCCCTTCGGCAACGAGCGGTGGCGCACTGAGACACCTGGCGCGACGCCCAGCGCGCTGCTGGATGTCGACGAAACCGGGCGATCAGCGCTGTTTTGGCGCCTTGAGAACGGAGAGTTCCATCTGCTCCGCCTCGATGCCCACGGCAACCTCGACTGCGAGGGGGCGTGCGATCTGCCGGGCGCGGTCACGTGCGATGACGGGGACGTCTGCACCACAGATCGCTGCCTCGCCGGCGGCTGCGTCCACGCGCCGGCCGATGGGGCCTGCTTCGACGGGGACGTCTGCAAAGGCTTTGGCAGCTGCACCGGCGGCGCCTGCGTGGCCACGACCACGACGGCGTGCCCAGCCGGCGACGCCTGTCAGGTCGCCGCCTGTGTTCCAGGGTACGGCTGCAGCCTCGACGCAGCGCCGGCTGGGACGACCTGCGACGACGGCAACGGCTGCACCGTCAATGACGCCTGCAATAAGCCAACCGGAGGCGGCGCCGCCTGCCAAGGCCTGCCTGCGGCCGCCTCCCCGTGTGACGATGGCGACGCCTGCACGGGACCCGACACGTGCGGCGCGTCCGGGGTGTGCAAAGGCGGATCATTGGCCTGCGACGACAACGAACCCTGCACCGCCGATGTCTGCGCGCTGCCGGCCGGGGTCTGCGTTCACACGCCCCTCCCAGGCGTCTGCGGGACGCCGACTGGGTGCGATGTGGGGATGTGCACGCAGGGCAAGTGCGTCATGGGCCCGGTCACGCCGCGTTTTGTCTCACAAGCCGCAAACTCGGGCGTACAGCAGTTCGAGGCGCTGGTGACGCTGGGGTCAACCGAGGTCGCCGTCGGCAGGCAGGCGAGCCAAGCCGGCTATCGTGGCGCGATCGTGCGCGTCTCCGGGGTGACCGGCGCGGTGCTCGGCTCCGAGGCCATCGGGTCGGCCGGGAGCGGATTGTACGGCGTCGTGCCGAGGGGCAGCGGCGCGCTCGCCGTCGGTGGCGGCACAGGCGCGCAGCAAAACGGTCAACTCTGGCTCGTCGAGCTGACCGACAAGGGCGCGGTCGGCGCGGAGCACCTCCTCGGCGGCGCCAACCATGAGTCGGCGTTCGCCGTGGCGACGTCGCCGCAAGGCTACGTGGTCGTGGGGCAGGAGGTGCCAGCACCAGGCGGCGCGCCCAGCGGCTGGGTTGGTTTCATCAGCCCCACCCTGCAGCTGACCGCCACGCAGACCCACGGTTCGGTTGGCGCCGACCAGCTGCGCGCCGTCGCCGTCGGCCCAGGCGGCACCCTGGTCGCGGCCGGCGCGACGCTCGGCGTGCGCCCCTGGCTGATCGGCATGGACGCCACCGGCAAGCTGCTCTGGCAGCAGACCTTTGAGCAGCTCGGCAGCGGCGTGCTGCGCGGCGTAGCGACGGTCGGCAGCGATCTCTTCGCGGTCGGGCAGGTCTCGCTGAAAGGCGCGCCGTCCGACGGCCTGTTCGTTCGCTTCACCGCCTCGGGAACCGTCGCGTACGCCAACGCCCCCGCCACGCCGGGCTGGGACGAGCTGCACGGCGTGGCCGCGCGGCCGGACGGTGGGCTGCTGGTGGTCGGGAGCCGCCCTGCGCCCGGGGGCAACGTGTCATCCTCAGGGAGGCCGTATTGGGCGGCGTTCGATCTTTTTGGCAACACCCAGTGGGAGCGCTGGTTCGGCGGAGCGTCGTACGGCGCGCTGAAGGCGGTGTCTGTGTCCGCCGGCGGCGGCGCGCGTCTCGTCGGCGAGTCCATCACCCAGGCCAGCGAGAACGACCTCTTGCTGCTGGCGGTCGGCCCCTTTGGCTACACCAGCTGCGCGGCCGCCGGCGCTTGTGGGACGCAACTCGCGGGCGGCTGCGACGACAAGCTGCCGTGCACCGCGGACGACTGCCTGCCGGCCTCAGGTTGCGCCCACGCGTCGCTGTCGATCGGAGCTGCGTGTGGCGCTGGCAAGGCGTGCGACGCGACAGCGGCCTGTTCGCCGTAGTTAGAAAGAGGCCGCCTAAGCCGTCCCCCAACGAACCCCAGCGCCCAAAGTCTTCCCTGACTCCGCGCCAGCGCGTGCGCACCGGGCCGGTTATTCAAACTCCGCCGCCACCGACGTGAGCATGGCGTTGTCGAGCCGATGCCCGCCCGGAAACGTGCGCAGCTTCACCGGTACGTCAGCGGCCTTCAGCGCAGCCCGCATCATCGCGCGCCGCTCGGGTGTGGCGTAGGCGTCGCGTTCACCCACCACCAGCTCGATGCGTCCGGTCTTCGAGCGGGCTGCCAGCGCGTGCGGGTCGACGCCGCGCGGGAGCGCGCCGCCCCAGATGATGACCACGTCCCAGACGCGCGCGCGCGCGACCGCCCAACGCGCGGCGATGATGCTGCCCTGCGAGAATCCCAACAGCACACGTGCGCCCTGCCCTGACTCCGCGTCCAGCCGCGCCGCCGCGATGTCGAGCCACGCCATCGTGTCCTCAAGATCCACTGAGCGATCGGGAATCGTCGTCCAGCAGGCCCCCGTCGCGTCGGTTTTGGTGTCGAGGATGTGTCGCGACAACCCCTCTGGCGCCAGCACCCGACGCGTCTCCTGGCCCGGAAGTTCGGCCCACGAGGCGGCGAAGGTCGCCGCGCGTTGGTCCAAACCGTGCAGCACGAGCCAGCCATTGGGCGCACCGACCGGGCCGTGATGAGCCATCAGCGCAGTTCGAGTCACGGCCATTTGTAGGGTGGGCAACACCCGCGACTCAGCGAGTCGCGCCGGCTGCGGCGTCGGTGGACGCGACGGTGGACGCGACGGCGGCTGCGAAGGTGGATGCGACGGGTCAGGCATAATCGTAAAACCCCGCGCCTGACTTCTTGCCCAGCTTGCCCTGCGCCACCAGATCCCGGAGCAGCTGAGGCGGCGCGAACCGCACAGCGTCGATCTCGCGCGCCAGCGTCTCCGCGATGGCCAGCCGCACATCCAACCCGATGAGGTCCGTCAGCTTCAGCGGCCCCATGGGGTGGCGATAGCCAAGCTGCATCGCCTTGTCGATGTCAGCGGCGCTCGCCACCCCCTCCTCCAGCATCCGGATCGCCTCCAGCCCAAGCGCCAGGCCGAGGCGGCTGCTCGCAAAACCGGGCGAATCGCGCACCACGATCGGGTCCTTGCCCATGCGCGCCGCGAGCTCCAGCACCGCGTCCAGCGTGGCCTCACTCGTCTGCTCGGCGCGCACGACCTCAAGCAGCGGCTGGATGTGCACAGGGTTGAAGAAGTGCATGCCGATGAAGCGACTCGGGTCGGGCACGCTGCCGACCAGCTGCGCGAGCGGGATGGAGCTGGTGTTGGTCGCAAACAGCGTCTGCGGGCCGGTGTGCTGCGCTGCCGCCGCGAAGATCCGGCGTTTGAGGTCGGGGAGCTCCGGAACCGCCTCGATCAGCAGGTCCACTCCCGCCACCGCGTCTGCGAGATCAGCGCTGCCGCGCAGGTTGTCGAGCGTCAGCTGTCGCTGCGCCTCGCTGACCTTGCCGCGACTCACCCCCTTGTCGAGGTTGCTGCGCACGGCGGCGAGTCCGCGCTCGATGGCCTCCGCGCTGATGTCATGCAGACGCGTCAGCACCCCCGTCGCGGCGATCACCTGCGCGATGCCGTGGCCCATGGTCCCCGCGCCGATGACGCAGACCCCCGTGATACCGGCCCGGTGAGTACCGTCCTGTTCGATCGAAAAACGCGGCGCGCTCATGACTCCTCCGCAGCTTTTCTGGCTGCTCTCTCGGCTTTTCGCGCCAAAAACGCGTCCATCCGGCGAAACTTCTCCGGCGACTCAAAGAGCACCGCCTGCGCCGTCGACTCAAACGCCATCAGCGCTGGACCGCCGGGCGTGTGCTGCGCCAGGGCGGCTTTGCTCATGCGCACCGCCAACGGATCGGCGCGCGCGATCTCTCGAGCGAGGTCCCACGCCACATCGAGCAGCTCGCTGGCTGGCACCACGCGGTTCACCAGGCCGATGCGGGCAGCCTCGGTCGCGTCGATGATCCTCCCCGTGAACAGCAGCTCGCGCGCCATCCCCAGCCCCACCAACGCCGGCAACCGATACGTGCCACCAGCCGCCGCCATGATGCCCAAGCCAACCTCCGGCTGACCGAACTTCGCGGCCTCGGTGGCGATCCGCAGATCACACGCCATCGCCAGCTCGCAGCCGCCACCGAGGGCAAAACCGTTGACCGCCGCGATGGTCGGCACCGGCAGCCGCGCGAGCTTGTCGAGCAGACCCGCGTTGATGGCACGGAGCGCGTCCGCATGTCGCCGCTGCCGCAGCTGCGCGATGTCAGCGCCAGCCACAAAGGCGCGACCCGCACCCGTCAGAATCACGCAGCGCACGTCAGGATCGCCCGCCGCCTCGTCCAGCGCCTGGTGCAGCGCGTCGACCATCGCTTGGTCGAGGCTGTTGAGCTTATCTGGGCGATTGAGGGTCCAGAGCCATACGCCATCTCGCCGCGTTCGCAGCAACAGGGGCTGTTCGGTCATGTCACGCTCCAGCAGCTGATCTCACCCGAAGCGCACATACTCAAAATCGCTCGGTTGCCCATTGATTCCACGCTTCGGCGGCGCGATCCAATTCGCCATCTTGCCGGGTTCAATACAGGGCTGCATCAGCTCGCGCACAAACGCCAAATCCGCGTCGGACTTCAGCCACGTGTCGCGATTCGCCTCGAACTCAGCCTCCGAGATGGGCATCCCCTCGGGGTTGAAAAAATCGTTGCCGTAGAGCCCTTGGTGCCGATGAAAGCGGCGATGGGGCAGCTTCAGCTTGAAATCCAGCCCGATCTTGGCGATCGCTTTGTTCCACCGGCGCACCGCGTTGCCGCACTCATCGATATAGTCGTCGCGCAGCACCTCGTTCATGGCGTTGCGCAGCGGCACCTCCTCCTTGCTGAAGCGCCCGTCCTTGAAGACGTCGAAGCTCTTAACGTGGTTGAGGCCGGTGTGCTCGCTGTACTTCGTCTCCTGAAAGCGCCCCTTGAGGCTGTTGCCGAAGTAGTCCGCGGCGTTGGTGCTGATCTCCGAGCCGAAGAGATCAAGGCAATAGCTGAACCAGTAGTTGATGAAGCGCTGGACCGTGGGCAGGTCGATGCCGCCCTGCGCGCGCGCGTCGCCGCTGGGATCGGCCAACGTCAGCTCCGCGCCTCGGCGAATGATCCGCTCAAGGCCCGTGTCCCCCACGAAGAGGTGATGCGCTTCTTCCGTCAACATGAACTTGCAGGTCCGCGCCAGCGGATCGAAGGCGGACTCAGCCAGCGCCGCGAGCTGGTACTTGCCGTCGCGGTCCGCGAACATCGTGAAACAGAAGAAGCTCAGCCAGTCGTCGCAGGGCTGATTGAACGCGTCGAGCATGCGAGGCTTGTCTTCGTCACCCGAACGACGCGCGAGCAGCTCCTCGGCCTCGTCGCGGCCTTCGCGGCCAAAATGGCTGTGCAGCAGGTAGACCATCGCCCACAGGTGGCGGCCCTCCTCGACGTTGACCTGAAGCAGATTGCGCAGGTCATACAGGCTCGGCGCCGTGTTCCCGAGCGCCTTCTGCTGCTCCACGCTCGCCGGCTCGGTGTCGCCCTGCGTGACGATGATGCGGCGCAGCACGTTGCGGTACTCGCCGGGCACCGTCTGCCAGACGTCCTCGCCCATGTGGTCGCCAAAGTGGATCTTGCGGTCCGGCTCCTGCTCGGCGAGAAAGATCCCCCACCGATAGTCGGGCATCTTCACGTAGTCAAAGTGCGCCCAGCCCGAGCGATCCGCGCTCGTCGCCGTGCGCAGGTAGATGTCCTTGGTCTGGAAGTTGTCCGGCCCCATCTCCTGCCACCAGCTCAGGTAGTTCGGCTGCCAGCGCTCGAGCGCCCGCTGCAGCTTTCGGTCACCTTTGAGGTCGACGTTGTTCGGGATGAGGCTCTGATAGTCGATCGCCGCCATGGGGTACTCCTCGGTCATGCGGGAGCGCCTGGTCCTTGCACGGCGGCAGGCCCAGGCGGCTCTTCTACGAATGTGCGGTCGCCAGCCTAGACGTCGCCGTCTCGCCCGTCAGCGCTTTTTTTTCAGGACCGCGCCGCC
>CALENB010000493.1 GCA_937910235.1 uncultured Myxococcales bacterium
CACCGCCGCTGTCCGTCGCACCGCCGCTGTCCGTCGCACCGCCGCTGTCCGTCGCACCGCCGCTGTCCGTCGCGCTGCCGCTGTCCGTCGCACCGCCGCCGTCTCCACCTGTTCCTGTGTCGCTCGCGGCGTCCACGGCCGCGTCGGCGCCTTCGCCGGCGTCCTGAGCGGCGCCACCGCCGGCCTCCGTTGGTGTCCCGCATGCGGTGAATGCCAGCGCGCTGATCAGCAGCAGGCACAAGGTCAGGGTTGTGTGTGTCGTCTTCATCTCGATCTCCCTCGTCAACGGCTCAGCCACCGGTCCAGACGTCGGCATCCCGCCGCGGCTGCGCTGTGTAGGACACAAAGCCCCACCCTTCTTAAGACAGAAGCAAGGGCCGTGCCAGTTCTTTCGACCACCGGCGAACGAGCCCGTCGCCAGCGCTGCGACGCCGTAATTCCGGGCGTTTCGCGCTGTCGCGACGGCGCGGCGGTCGACCGTACAGCGCACGTCACAGCGGCCGTCGCGCGCTGGCGTGACGAATTCCACGACATCCGTGGCGCAGGCATGTGGCATTATTCCACGATGCACCCTGCCTCGCCGCGCGGTCTCCGCACATGCCGCCTCAGAAGCGCGTCTTGAAGCCCACCATCACCAAGCGACGCATGCCGGGGCGCGCGCCGAATGGCCGGTAGCTGACGACCTGGGCGCTGTCGAGCAGGTTGCGCGCCGTCACGTAGACCTTACCTATCGCACCCAGACTCATGTGGGCGGCCGCATCGAACATCAGCGTCGCATCCGTCAGGCGGTCGTCGTCAGCGCCGCCGCTCGCCGCGTTTGGCGCCTCGTCCTGCCCCGCGCTGTTGCGCATGGGCGAGCTGTAGCGACCGCTGAGCGACAACTCCCAACCCACGCCTCGCAGACCCGTGTGCACCGCGAGCTGGTGAACGGGCACATAGGGCAGCGCATCGCCCACCTCAACGGTGCCCCACTGTGGGTTCTGCGACACAAATCCGGCCTGAAACCGGCTCTGCGTCAGGGTGTACGTCGCGCTGACCGGCACTCGGACGCTCTTGCGCCCGCCAAAGAGCACGCCCGCCGTGGCTTCGGCGCCGTAGATCCAGACGTTGCCGCCATTGAACTCCTGGCCGACCTGCCCGACCCCACAGCCAGACGAGAACGTGCAGGTGCCCTTCAGGTTGCTGTAGTCGTTGAAAAACCCGATGACCTCCGCGCGCCAGCGCTTGCCGTTGAGCCGCGCGCCGGCCTCGTAGTTCCAGCTCTGCTCTGGTTTGGTGCCGTCCGGCTGGCCCGGCGCGACGGGGCTGAAGCCCTTGTGCACCCCGGCGAGCAGCCCCACGCCTCCGCTGACGGTGTAGAGCGCCGCGACGCCTGGGATGAGCGCCATGAAGCTGTTGTTGTCGGTGCGATCGGCGTCGAGGTGGTCGATCCACGCTGTAGACACAAGCTCCATGCGCATTCCCACGCTCACGCGCAGCCTGCCCAGCTCGACGGTGTCCTGTGCCCACGCCGCCAAGGCCAACGCTTCGGCGGTCGCGTCGCGCATCGTCTTCTCCGCGGAGCCGTCACCCACGAGCGCGCCGCCTTGCATGAGTCGGGTCGCTTCGAGCGCGCGACGGCCGACGACGTCGCTGTGCAGACGAACGCCCGCCACCAGCTCGTGGCGCACAACGGTCTCGCCGAGCTTGCCAGTCGCGGACTCGGCGGAGACCTCGGCCTGCACGCCCTGCGAGACGTAGCTTCGCGCGTTTGTGCCTAGAATCAGGCCTTCCGAGGCGCTCGTGCTGTCTTGCGCACCGGTCAGCACGCCGTACAGCACCGCGTTGCTGCCCTTGGTCGGCTCGTGCAGCACCTCATCGATGCCCTTGCCGACGACGAACCCCGACAGCTTCGCCCACGTCCGCTGGAACTGATGCCGGTACGCCGTCACGTTCACGGCGACGTCCTCGCCCAAGCGCAGCTCGTATCGGGCTCGCCCACTCCAGCGCTGCCACGACAGCAGATCGTCCTGAGTGCCACGATAGCGGCGCCATGGGTTCGCCTTGAAATCCGCGCTTGTCAGACCAGTGTAGGTCTCGTGGCTGGTCTCGTTCGCGGCGTCGAACCGCAAGTGCAACGCGTGCACCACGCGCTGACTCTCCGTGGTGTTCAGGCTGAGCTTGGCGACCCCCTCCCACTTCGCAAATCCGGTCGATCCGCCACCGTCGAGCTCCTTGAAGCCGTCCGACCGCAGGCCAACGCCTTCAATCCACCAGCCGACGTGTTGCCGCCTGTCGCCGTAGCCCAGGTGCGCCTTGCCGTACCAGGTGTTGCCGCCGGCGAGATCGACTACAAACGTGCGCTTGCTCGGCACTGGCGCGCTGACGAGGTTCAGCGCGCCGCCGACCGTGGCCGGGCCAAATCGGATGCCAGCGGGACCTTTGACGACTTCCAGCCCCGTCATCCGGGTGACCAGCGGGAAGTAGTAGGCCGCTGGCGCTGCATACGGCGCGGGCGCGATCAGGACGCCGTCTTCCATCAGGGTGACCTTGGCGCTGCGCTCGGCCGCGGCGCCACGCATGCCGATGTTGGGTCGCAGGCCATAGCCGTCCTCCTCCCGCACATACACACCGGGGACCTCCGCGAGCACGCGATGGATGTCATCGTACTCGTAGCGGTCGAGCTGCTTGGCACCTACGGCGTGGGCGCTGCCGGCGGTCTTGGCGCGGCGCGCTCTGCGACCAAACACGGTGACGGCGCCGGTGCGGTGGGTCCGACGACCGCGCCGACCAGCGCCGCCACGTATGCCCCGGCGCGCGCGTGGCGGTTGTGCGCCGACCGGCGACGTTGGCAGCGGCGACGTTGGCGGCGGCGACGTGGCTGCAGGTGTACCCCTCGTCGGCGTCGGAGCAGCTGGCAAGGAGACCGCAGGCGCAGCCGCAGCCGCCATCGCCCGGGCGTGCGGGGCCACGAGCGCGGCGCTGAGGAACAGACAGAGTGAGACGCGATGTTGCGATGTCATAACCATCCAGGTCGTGCAGGGTCTTGAGAGGGGTCGACCGGGGACGCGAGCATCTACCACCCACCCGCACCGTCGTCATCTCCGAGAAGCTTGGCATCAAAGTCGTACGCCACGGCAAGCAGCGCGCGCGCGTCGCGGACCGCCTTCTGGTAGGCCGTGATGTCCGCTGCCGCGCGGTTGGCCAGCACCGGGGCGTCGCCGATGAGCGTATGGAGCGTGGCGAAGTCGGCGGCCTTCAACGGCGAGCGACGATTGAACTGCAGGCCGAGCGCGAAGCCTTTCAGCTCGCTCCAGTGCCCGGCGTGGGCGTAGAAGTCGTACTCGGCGGCGCCGAACTTCTTCATGTCTTGCAGCAGCTCGTTCATGTAGTGCACCAGCGTCGCGGCGATCGCGAGCTCCCAGGCCTGCACGGCCGCGTCGCGGTAGCCGCGGAGCTCCCCAAGCTGTGCGGCGGTCAAGGTCGTGCTCGCCGACGCGATGAGATGACGCCCAGCGAGGAACGCGTCGAACGCCGCCTTGCTGAAGTCCGTAGCGGCCAGCGCCTTCGCGCCGCGGTCTCGCTTCGCGGCGTTGGTGGCGTGGCCGAAGTTCATCTCGGAGCGGAGATCGATCTTTCCGTCGCCATTCTGGTCGTGATAGCCGTTCTTCCACCCGTCCCGTCCGGCCTTGCCGGCGATCTCGTCGTCGGTGTAGTCGCCGTAATCCCGCGCGGCGCCGAAGTAGCCAAACGCTTCGTCCCAGGCGTGCGCCAACGCGGTGTAGGCGGCGCCATCGGCCTCGGGCTTGGTGTGGTCGGAGCCCAAGCCCTTTCCGGCCAAGTCATCGTCGAGGTAGTCGTCGACGCCTTGGCTGAAGGACACGGCCATCCCCAAGAACTTCGCGATCAGCTCCTGGTAGTTGTGCCCCGCTGCAGAGACGTGCACCACCTTCAAATCCGTCCCGTCTGGGGCCTTGCCAGGCGTCCCCGCGCCGCGCGCGACGGCGGCGGCGTCCAGCGCGACAAACCAGCTCCGCAACAACCCCTCGGCCGACGACTGGCCCGCCCAACCCGCCAGCGCCTTGGTCCAGTCCTTATGCTGGCCGATAGGGTCGTTGCCGGCGAACTTGGCCTTGAGGTTCTTCGACGACAGGTCGCCAAGCTTCGTCTGCAACGCGCCGGGGACGGTCGTCAGTCGAATCGCCACGTCCGCGCCAACGGCCGCGTCGTACGCGTAGTAGAAGTCGCAGCCGGCCTCGACATCACCGGCCTTCATCGCCTTGCCGCCGTCGATCTCCGCTGTGAGCCCACCAATCCAGGCGCTCAGGTCCTTCATGAGCACCTGCCGATGCACTTGACCGGTGTAGGACACGCCGCTGCCCGTGCCAAACCGCCCGGCAAACGTGTACGTCGTAGGCGCAGCCTTGGCGGTCGCCTCGGTCTCGTCAGCGCCACACCCGCCCAGGTGCACCGCGAGCGCCAGGAGCAGGAGCGCCGAGCCCGCGGCGGTGGCGGTCATGCGCCGCGTGGTCTCGTGTCGCGGCGACGCCTGCGTCGCCCAATTCGTCGGTGTCATCTGCATCTTTCATCTCCGTCGCGCCGATGGTTCGGTCGCTGAGCGCGCAATGCCAGCTCGCCTTGCGCGGCGATGGGCACAGCATAGCCATGTTGATATTGAAATCAACTATCAATATCAACTACGGCGCATCTTGGTGGGCTGGGTCGCTATCCGTGGTGCTGCAGGGTCGCGTGGTGCTGCAACGTCGCGCGGCGACGCTTGCCCGCAACGCGGCAGCGACGTTGCGTCGCACGAGACAAGCTGGAATCCTGCGGCGGTACAGCAAGGGAGCGTGACCATGACCGGCAAAAGAGATGATGACACCAGCGAATTCGCCGCGATCGAGACCGAGTCGGCGCCGCGCGCGATCGGCCCGTATTCTCAGGCGATAGCGGCCAGTGAGGGGCGCATGATCTTCACCAGCGGCCAGATCGGTATCGACCCAACGACGGGGAAGATGGTGCGGGGCGGCGTGGCTGAGCAGGCGCGTCAGGTCATGCACAACCTGCGGGCGGTGCTGAGCGCTGCGGGCGGCGATCTGCGGAACTTGGTCAAGATCTCCATCTTTGTAAAAAATCTCGAGGACTTTTCCACCGTCAACGCGATCTACGCCAGCTACCTTGAGCGCCCCTACCCCGCCCGCAGCACCGTCGAGGTGAGCCGCTTGCCGATGGACGCGTTGATCGAGATCGAGGGGATCGCGGTGCTGCCTGCGGCCCCGGCCCACGACCAGTAGATGCGCCTTGGCGCGCGCTTGTCCGGGCTTCGCGTGCGGGCCGTGCACCGAGGCCTCGCGCCGCATGCGTGCGATGCGCGAGGTGTGTTGGCGAGTCGCGGCGCGCAGCTCGTGCGCGTGACGCCGGGATCGGAGCTGTCGCTCGGCGGCCCTGGGCTTGGCGCCCTCAACCAGCGCTTGGCCAGTCTGCCGTGGATCGGTCCCGCCCTGCGACTCGGCGTACACGTGGCGCGAGAGCTACCCGACGGCGCGCTGCTTGCGATCACGTCAGGCACCTGCTGGCGCGGCGAATCGGCTGGGATCACAGGCGCTCGCGACCACGACGTGACGAGCCCAGCGACCAGATCGCAGCGGCGATGGACCGCGACGCTGCCGCTGCCAGGCTTCCGGCGGCCCGCGCGCGGCGGCGTGCTCGTCGATGGCGCGCAGGTGTGGCTGGCCCAGTATGATCTCAACCCCGCCCGTGACCGGCCCATTCGGCTCTGGCGCAGCGACGACGCGGCCCGCACCTTCCAAGAGACCTACCGCTTCGAGGCTGGTGATGTGCGGCACATCCACTTCATCCAACGCGATCCCTTCACCGCTGACCTGTGGCTCGGGACGGGTGACACCGACCAAGAGTCCCGGCTTCACCGCAGCGCCGACGGCGGGGACACTTGGCACGAGGTGGCTGGCGGCAGTCAGCGCTATCGGGCGACCGGGCTCGCGTTTCGGGAGGAGGCGATCATCTGGGGCACAGACGCGGGATCGGACGCCGGCCCCTATCGCAACCGCGTCCTGCGTTTGGACCGCACCTCGGGGCAGATCGAGGAGGTGTGTTGGCTGCAAGGCCCAGTTCATGGGCTCTGCGCGACCGCGAGCGGCGATCTGCTCGTGGTCACGGGGCTGGAAGGCGGCGTCAACGAGATCGATCGGCGCGTGCACGTTTGGCGGAGTCGTGATAGCCGGCGCTGGCAGGAGATCGCCAGTTTCGCCGGCGGCCTGCAACCGCGGCGCGCGCAGTACGGCGTCGGCTACTTTCCGGTCGGGCAGCAGCTGTCCGACACGATCTGGCTGGGGCTGCGCGGCGTGCTGGCGGGCGACGTGGTGACCCTTGAGGCGACGTTGCCGACCTGACGAGACCTCATCCAGTGCCCCCCCCCCTCCCAGACATCCAAACGAAGCAACCACTCCAAACTATGTCACATCCACTCAAGCAACCGCCGAACCTCAGCCGTGAAGATGCGCAGCCGCGTGGCGACGTGATCGATCCGTCCGGCTGGCACACCCACCCCTTTCCTTGGCGACACCCCACGCTGCTCGCGCCGATGGAAGGCGTCAGCCATCCGACGTTCCGCGCGCTGATGACGCAGCGTCCTGGCGTCGGGGTGGTGTGTACCGAGTTTGTGCGGGTCACCGAGCAGGCCGCGAGCGTCAGAGCCTTGGCGCGGGCGGTGGTGAAGGTGCCGGGCATCCCGTTGAGCGTGCAGGTGATGGGCAACAGCATCGAGAACATGGCCGAGGCTGCGGGCGCCATGGCGCACCACGGTGCCGATGTGGTCGACATCAACCTCGGCTGTCCCTCGCCGCGGGTCGTGCGCAAGGGTGTCGGCTCGGCGATGCTGACCGATGTCGAGCTGCTCAAACGCGTGCTGAGCGCCATGCGGGCCGAGGTGCCCGGGCTGCTGAGCGCCAAGATTCGGGCTGGCTTCGACCGGGCCGATCACTTCTTGGAGGTGGGGCACGCGCTGCAGGAGGCTGGCGTCGACTTCTTGGTCGTGCATCCGCGTCGCCAGACTCAGTTCTACGGCAGCGTGGCGGATTGGCGGATCATCGCAGCCCTCAAGGCCGAACTGCAGATCCCCGTGATCGGCAACGGCGACATCTGGTACGCCACCGACGCGTTCCGAATGCGCGCCGAGACGGGCTGTGACGCCGTGATGATCGGCCGCCCCGCGCTGCGGAACCCTTGGATCTTCGAGCAAATCGCCGATCTCGCCGCGGGACGTCCGCCGAGGGCGCCGAGCGGTGACGACGTGATCGCGCGCCTGCGTGACGTCGCCGCGCGCTATCTCGCCGTCTACCCAGCGGAGCGGTTGGTGATCGGCAAGCTCAAAGAGTGGCTGACCTACACGGCCCGCGCGGTGCCGCCAGAGCTGCGGCTGCGAGAGGTGTTGCGGCAGTCCGACGTGGCGACGTTGCTCGCCGAGGTGGAGACACGTCTGGCGGGGCTGGCGCCTGCAGACCTGGACCTGCAGGCGACCGGCCACCTGGGCTACGAGCGCCGCGGCACCGTGTTTCCGACGCCATGAAGCGCGGCCCCACCCCAGCGGGCTAGGATGCCGTGCTACCGACGGGCAGGGGGATCGAGAACCCAAAACACGCGCCGCCATCAGCGCGATTGCTGGCGAAGGCCCGACCGCCGTGCGCCTCCGCGATGCGGCGCACCAGGCTCAGGCCAAGCCCGAGCGCCGAGCGCTCGGAGCCACCATCCACAAACGGCGCGAAGAGCTGCTCGCGGGTTGCAGGATCAAAGCCCGCGCCCTCGTCGTGCACCTCAAAGCGCAGCTCGTCACGATCGGAATCCACCGTGAGGCCGACCACACCGCCGCCGTGTTTACGGGCGTTGTCGAGCAGATTGGCGAGCGCGCTAGCCACAAGCGTCGGATCCAGCACGACGGACGCTGGCACGGACGGCGTCACGGACAGCCGCTCGAGCGCGACGCCCGTGCGCTCCAGCGCGCGACTTGCGAGCCCCGAGGGGGACTCCATCCGGCGATGCAGCTCCTTGAAATCGAGGCGCGCGCTGGCGAGCAGCTCACCCACCAACGCGTCCATCTCGATGACCTCCTCCCCCATCTCAGCGAGGCGGCGGGTGGGATCGGCGTCGTCTTCGGCGAGCTCCAGGAGGATGCGCAGATGCCCGAGCGGCGTGCGCAGCTCGTGGCTCACCGTGGCGAGCAGGGCGCGCTGGTCCGCGATCTGCTGCTCGATGCGGCCGGCCATGTCGTTGATCGACCCGGCGAGCTGACCGACCTCGCCCGGCGCGTGGTGCCCCAGACGCGCGCGACGCGTGAGCTGTCCGTCGCCGATGTCCCGCGCGACGTCGGCGAGATGCTCCAGCGGCAGCACGATGCGACGCGCGATCCGACCGCTGGCGAGCCAAAGCAGCGTGACAAAGATGAGCAGCGCCGCGACGAGGGTGAGCGGCCCTTGCCACGTCTTGGAGCGGATGCGCACGCGGCCGAGGGGCGTGCCGCCACGTTGGACGACGACGAGGCCATGGGTGCGGCCCTCCCCGGTGCCCGTGCGAAAGAGCTCGTTGCCGTCCATGTCCAGCAACGTGACGGCGACCGGGAAGCTGTCCGCGATGTCTTGGGCTCGGCGTGCGCGGGCGGTTGGGTCGTCCCAGACCCGCGCGAACTGCCGACTCGTCATCTGCTCCATGCGCTGCCACGGCGAGCCGCCGCCCAGCTGATGCTGCAGCACCATCATGAAGCCGATCGCACCTACCGCGCTCAGGGTGATCACGACGCCGAAGATGACGAAGAGGCGGCGACGCATGCCGCCGGGGAGGCCTCTGCCGCCTGCGCAGCGCCGCGGTGGTGGCGCGCTCAACTCGGCTCCACCAGCACGTAGCCGACGCCCCGGACGGTGCGAATGGCGACGGGCTCCTCGTCCGGTCCTACGGCGGAGAGCTTCTTGCGCAAGTTGGAGATGTGCACGTCCACCGTGCGAGGCCCCACGCTGGCGTCGGAGCGGCCGGCGCCAGAGAGCAGCGCGTCGCGGCTGACAACACGGCCGGCCCTGCGCATGAGGGCCACCAGCAGATCGAACTCCAACCCGGTCAGCGTGACCTCTTGGCCCTGCCGAGTCACCGAGCGCGCCGAGAGGTCGGCGACGATGTCGCCGCTCTTGAGTCGCTCGCCAATCGCGTGCTGGCCGCGACGGGTGACGGCGCGAATCCGGGCCAATAGCTCGCGTGGCGAGAACGGCTTCGGCACATAATCGTCCGCGCCCAGCTCCAAGCCGACCACACGATCGGCTTCATCGCCGCGCGCCGTCAGCATGATGATGGGGACGGCGCTCTTGGCGCGGATCCGCCGGCAGACCTCGAGGCCGTCCATGCCTGGCATCATCACGTCCAGCAGCACCACGTCCCACGTATCACGGTCGAGCGCGATGAGCCCTCGGGCGCCGTCGTGGGCGCTCTCGAGCTGGACGCCCCGATCGACCAGGTAGTCCGCGAGCAAGCGGTGCAGCTTGGGGTCGTCGTCGATCAGCAGCGCGCGCATCGGAGGCCTCCTTGGCGAAGTCCGAGCTTACCGCGCGAGTATGAGGGTTGTTGCCGGGCTCGTGCAAAGAAGGGTAAATCTGCTCGGCGCGCAGGGAGTCGCCCGCCTGCCGACGAGGTAACCAACCGATGATCCCAATTATCAAACCCTGGCTTGGCGAAGCAGAAGCTGACGCCGCCGCGGCCGCCGTGCGCTCGGGCTGGGTCGCGCAAGGCCCCCGGGTCGCCGCGTTCGAAGCGCAGTTCTGTGCGCAGACCGGCGCCGCGCACGCCATCGCGGTGAGCAGCTGCACGACGGCGTTGCATCTGGCCCTGATCGGCGCCGGCGTCCGCGCGGGGGACGCGGTGATCGTGCCGTCACTCTCGTTCATCGCGACGACCAACGCAGTCGCCTACGTCGGCGCCGCGCCTGTGTTCGCCGATGTCGACCCGGGCGCGCCCAACGTGACCGTTCGCACCCTGGAGGCGGCGCTGACACCAGCCTGCACCGCTGTGATCATCGCCCACCAGGTCGGCATGCCGGCGGAGCTGGCGGCGATCGCAGCGTGGTGCGCGGACCACAACCTCACGCTGATCGAAGACGCGGCCTGCGCGATCGGCAGCACCCTCGACGGCCGACTGATCGGGGCGCACAGCCCGTTTGTCGCCTTCTCGTTTCATCCCCGCAAGGTGCTCACCACAGGCGAGGGCGGCATGCTGACGGTGCGTGATCCGGTCGTCGCCGATCGGCTCCGCAAGCTGCGGCAACATGCGATGAGCGTCAGCGCCGTGGCCCGGCACGAGGCGACGGGCGTGGTGCTGCCGACGTTTCAGGAGGTCGGCTACAACTACCGCATGACCGACATCCAGGCCGCCATTGGGCTGGTGCAGCTTGGCAAGCTCGACGCGATCATCGCCCGGCGCCGCGCGCTGGCGGCGAGCTATCAAGCCGCGCTGGCCGATCTTGCGAAGGCCGGCGCGCTGCTGCTGCCGGTCGATCCGCCTTGGGGGCGCAGCAACTACCAGACGTTCGTGATTCGCCTGGAGTCTGGCGGGCAGTCGCGGCGAGACGCGGTGTTGGCGGCGCTGATCGACGACGGAATCGGCGCGGGCCCCGGGATCATGGCGGCGCACATGCAGCCAGCGTGGTCGGCCCTCGCGCGTGGCCCGCTGCCCCAGACGGAGCGCTGGGCGGTCAGCTCGATCGCGCTGCCGCTCTACCACACGATGACCCAACAAGATCAGGCCGACGTCATCACCGCGCTGCGGGCGGCGCTGGTAGCGACGCCATAGCCGTCAACGACCGGGCGCGGCGGCGAGCGCGGCGACGGCTTCGGTGACGGCGACGATCACCGCGTCGCGCTGCGAGCCCGTCAAATGAGGCCCCATGGGCAAGCTCAGCACCTCGCTGGCGATGCGCTCGCTCACCGGCAAGCGCACGTGGCCGAGCTGCTCAGCGTAGGCGCCGGTCTGATGCGGCACCGTCGGATAGTGACGCTGCGTCGCCACACCGCGCGCCTCCAACGCCGCGGCGAGGGCGAGCGGCGCTGGATGTCGCAGGACGAAGAGATGCCAGACTGGCGCGCTACCCGCCGCGACGGTCGGAAGACGGAGCGCCGGAAACGCGGCCGCGACGGGCGCGAGAGCGGTGAGATAGGCGTTGGCGTGGGCTAGGCGACGCGCGTTCCAGTCGGCGAGGCGACTCAGACGCACCCGCAGCAGCGCGGCTTGGAGCGTGTCGAGGCGGCTGTTGACGCCGCGCTCGTCGTGGACGTACTTCACCGCCGACCCGTAGTTGCGCAGCGTGCGCAGGCGCGAGGCGAGGGCGTCGTCGTTGGTCGTGATGCCACCGCCATCGCCAAAAGCACCGAGGTTCTTGCCGGGGTAGAAGCTC
The DNA here is from genome assembly GCA_937910235.1 of uncultured Myxococcales bacterium. GTDB lineage: Bacteria > Myxococcota_A > UBA9042 > UBA9042 > UBA9042 > UBA9042. Next base: position 11,420 of record CALENB010000493.1, read on the forward strand.
CACGCCGCCGCGTCGCCATGGCTCGCCGGCGGCGCGCCGTCTCGGGTCGCGCCGTGGGCTTGCGCGGCGTCCTCGAGCACCAGCAGGCCGTGTTTGTGGGCGATCTGCGCGATGGTCACCATGTCGGCGAGCTGGCCATAGAGGTGCACGGGGAGGATCGCGCGCGTCTTGACGGTGATCGCGGCCTCAACGGCGGCGGGGTCGAGATTGCACGTCGCGTCGTCGACCTCCACCGGTACCGGCACCGCGCCGGTCTGGCTGACGGCGAGCAGCGTCGCGATGAAGGTGTGCCCCGGAACGATGACCTCGTCGCCGGGGCCGATCCCCCACGCGCGCAGCACCAGGGTCAGCGCATCGAGGCCATTCGCGACGCCGATGCAGTGCTTGGCGCCGCTGAACGCCGCAAACTCGGCCTCAAAGGTGTCCACTTCGGCGCCGCCGATGAACCAGCCCGAATCCATGACCCGATGCCAGGCCGCGTCGAGTTCGGGCCGCAGCTCGGTCACCACGTCGGCGAGATCGAGGAAAGGTACACGCATCACACCGTCCTTATTGCGCCGCAGCGGCGCGCAGAAACGCATCCTTATCGCGAAAATAGTCCGCCTCGTCGAAGGCCGCGGAGGCGAGCACCAGGCACACAGACCCGGCGCTAAAGTTCTCGAGACGGCGCCACACCATGTGCCCCAGGTACAGACCCTGATCGGGGCGATCGAGGCGGACGCGGCGCGTCTCGGTGCCATCATCGAGCAGCACGTCGAAGCTGCCGCTCACGGCGAGGTAGACCTGCTCCAACGCGCGATGGGCGTGCTCACCGCGCACGGCGCCCTCCTCCATCCCCCAGGCGTAATACACGCGGCGAATGGGGAAGGGCACATCGGCGACAGCGGCGCCACCGGCGACGTCGCCCTCGATGAACGCCAAGCCACCGCGACCATCTCGGTGGCTGCGAATCTCAACGATCCGACACCCCGCCACGCCACCTGGCCGCGCGCCGTCTGTGGGTGTAGCCCGATCCTGATCAAGCGTCGTCATGCTGCGCTACCTGCCGAGCCCGATGCGGGTGTGTGCACCGAGCGCGCCGTCCCGCCAACGCGCCAGATACCACTGCACCGTCAACTGCAGGCCATTGTCCAAGCTGCGATCGGGCGACCACCCCAAAGCGGTCAGTTTGCTGGGATCGATGGCGTAGCGGCGATCGTGGCCGGGCCGGTCGGTCACGAACGTGATCAAGTCGATGAGCGTCTGCCCGGCGACGCCCGTCTCAACGGCGACCGCGCGGCACATCTGATGCACAAGCGCCAAGTTGGTCCACTCGTTGAGGCCGCCGACGTTGTACGTCTCGCCGTTGGCGCCGTGGCGGACGATGTGCCAGATGGCGTCGCAGTGATCGTCGACGTAGAGCCAGTCGCGGACGTTCTCGCCGGTGCCGTACACTGGGATCGCCTCGCGATCGAGGCATTTGCGGATCACGGTCGGGATCAGCTTCTCGCCGTGCTGCCGGGGACCGTAGTTGTTCGAACAGTTGGAGAGCGTGACCGGCAAACCGTAGGTCCGCGACCAAGCGCGCACCAAGTGGTCAGAGGCCGCTTTACTGGCCGAATAGGGCGATGAGGGGGCATACGGCGTGGTCTCGGTGAAGGCCGGATCGGTCGCGCTGAGGTCGCCATACACCTCGTCAGTGGAGACGTGGTGAAAGCGCACCGAGCGACCCTGCGCTGCCCAAGCCGCCATGCGCCCTTCATCGAGCCACACGGTGCGGGCCGCCTGCAGGAGCGACGAGGTTCCGACCACGTTGGTCTGAATGAACGCGCCCGGTCCGTCGATAGAGCGGTCAACGTGACTCTCCGCCGCCAAATGCACCACGGTGTCGATGGCATGATCGCGCAGCAGCTGCGCCATGCGGTTGGTGTCGCAGATGTCCGCCTCTATCAACTGGTGGCGGTCCGCGGGCAGGTCCGCGACATGGCCACGGTCGGCGGCGTACGTCAGCAGATCGACGTTGACGACGACGAGCGCTGGCTGCTGCACGAGCCATCGGCGCGCTAGGTTCGAGCCGATGAACCCCGCCCCGCCCGTCACGAGCACGCGCTGTGGACGATGCACCGCGTCACGCATGTGGGAGGATCCGGTTGTGGTTTGAGCCGAGGATGCGGTTGGCTTCGGTCAGCGAGTCGAACGTGCCCGCGTCGGTCCAGCGGCCGCGGCAGATGTCGTACTGCAGCGCACCGGCTTCGATGTACGCGTTGTTCACCGACGTGATCTCGAGCTCACCGCGGTCGGACGGCTGCACTTGGTCGAGGATCTCGAAGATCTGGGCGTCGTAGAGGTACATCCCCACCACCGCGAACTGCGACTTCGGATCGGCGGGCTTCTCCTCGATCTCGATCACCTGCTTCTCATCGAGCGCCGCGACGCCGTAGCGTTCGGGATCGCCGACCTCCTTGAGCAGCACACGCGCGCCGTGGGACTGCGACCGGAAGTTCTCGACATACGGGGCGATGCTGTACTCGAAGATGTTGTCGCCAAGCAGCACGCAGATCGGATCCGAACCCGCGAAGTTTCTCGCCAGCTTGAGGGCGTGCGCGATGCCGCCAGCCGTCTCCTGCACACGGTAGGTGAGCGTGCAGTCGAACTCAGCGCCGGAGCCGAGACAACGCACGACGTCGCCCATGTGGTCACTGGAGGTTACGACGAGGATCTCTTGGATTGCCGCGCTCACCAGCTGCCGAATGGGGTGGTAGAGCATCGGCTCGCGGCCGACGGGAAGCAGGTGCTTGTTGGTCGCCTTGGTCAGCGGAAACAGGCGGGTACCATGACCACCTGCGAGAATAACTCCTTTCATCCGTCCCCTCCCGCCCAGCGCTCACCGGGCCAAACTTCGATGCCGTTGGGTCGCCAGAGGATCATCTCCCGCTCGGCGCCACGTTTGGGATCGCGCCGATGGCGCCCAGTTTCGACGGCGCGACCCTACTGGAAGGCTGTGGAGATCACCATAGAGTCCCGCCCTGGATGACCTCAGCGCGCGATGGCGGACGCTGCGACTCAGAACAGCGGAATGCAGAACTGGAAGATCAAGCACTTGATGCAGATGCCGTTGCAGCCGGGGCAGGTGTAGCCGGGCGGAACGCCGGACGCGACGCACTTGCCGCTCGCCGAACAGCTCCCCGGCACGTTCACCGACGAGCACAGATCGGCCTTGAACTTCGCCTGGCACAAGACCCCCGGCTGGCTGACGCAGGAGCCACCCTGGCAGATGCCGATCGGGCACTCACCAGAGCCCGCCTTGCACGACAGATTGCTCACCGGCACGTGAGTGCAGGTGCCGAACTTGTCGCAGCTGTCCTGCGTGCACGGCTTGCCGTCGTTGCAGTCCTTGAAGGCGGCGCCCGAGCACTTGCCTCCGACGCACTTGTCGTTGCTGGTGCACGCGTTGCCGTCGTTGCAGACGTTCGAATTCGGCGTCTGCTGGCACACTCCGGAGCTGCACTTGCCGGTGGTGCAGGCGTTGCCGTCGTCCGCGCAGGCGGCGCCGTTGGACTTCGCTTTGTGGGTGCACTGCGTCGCGGCGCACACGTCAGCGGTGCAGAGGTTGCCGTCTTCCTTGCACGGCAGCGTGTTGGCGTCGTGTTTGCAGCCGCCGGCGGCGTTGCAGCCGTCATTGGTGCACGGGTTGCCGTCGTCGCAGTTCTTGCCGCCGGTGCCGGTGCAGTCGCCGTTAATGCAGGCGTCGCCGGTGGTGCAGACGTTGCCGTCGTTGCAGAAATTGCCCGTCTGGCCGGTGTGGATGCAGCCTTGGCCCTTGTTGCACTTGTCGTACGTGCACGGGTTGTTGTCGTCGCAGTTCAGCATGTTGACGCCCTTGCAGATGCCGAAATCGCAGTAGTCCGTGGTCGTGCAGGGGTCGTTGTCGGTGCAGTTGGCGTTGGCGTACGGATGCTTGCAGGTGCCGCCCTGGCACAGGTCATTCGTGCAAGGGTTACCGTCCTCCGCGCAAGGCTTGTTGGTGGCCGGTGGATGGTCGCATTTGCCCAAGCTGCACTTGTCTTCGGTGCAGAGGTTGCCGTCATCTGCGCAAACTTTGCCGGTCAACGTCGGGTGTTTGCAGGTGCCGGCGCTACAATAGTCGTCTGTGCACGCGTTGCCGTCGTCCTGACAAGGCTTGAGATTCGACGTCGGCGGGTGGCTGCACTTGCCGAGTAAACACACATCCTGCGTGCACGGATCGCCGTCTTCTAGGCAGCTTTTATCGCTTCCCAGCGGCTGATGGGTGCAGCCGCCCTTGTCGCAGACGTCGGCGGTGCACGGGTTGCCGTCCTCAGCGCAAGGCACGGTGAAGGTGACGGGCAAGTGCTGACAGCTGCCCTTTCCGCACAGATCCGTGGTGCAGGGGTTGCCGTCATCGAGGCAGGTCTCACCATCCTTGATGGGCGGATGGGTGCACGCGCCCGCGTCGCAGATGTCCTGGCTGCAGGGATCGCCGTCGTCCACACAAGCCGCCCCCTTGTCGACCGCCAAGTGGCTGCATTTGCCGTTCTTGCACACGTCGAGCGTGCACGGGTTGCCGTCGTCGGGGCACTTGGCGTCCTGCGGGGTGTGCACACAGCCAGTCAACGGCGCGCAGCTGTCCTTAGAGCACGGGTCGCCGTCGTCACAATCCATCGGCGTGCCACCCTGGCACTTGCCGCCACCACATTTGTCTTTCTGCGTGCAGCCGTCGCCATCATCGCAATCGACACCGTCAAACGGGGTGTGTTTGCACGAGCCGCTGGTGTTGCACTGGTCCTTGGTGCACGGGTTGCCGTCGTCACACTGGCTGGTGTTGTCGGTCACGCCGTCGCAATCGTCATCGAGGCCGTTACACGTCTCAGGGGCCGGAGTCGCGGCGTCGCAGACGGGCTTGCCCTCCACGCAAGCGGTGAGTTTGCCGGTACACGTGCCGTGTTCGTTTTTGACGGTGCACTTGGCGGTCACATCGAAGTTGTCGGTCTTGCCGTCGCAGTCATCGTCGATACCGTTGCATTCCTCGGGTTTCGGGACCTGCGCCTGGCAGAGCCCCAGCCCGCCCGCCCCACACGCGCGGCTCCCCTCACACGCGCCGTAGAGGTTCTTGTTCACGCACGAGGTCGACAGCTGACTAGCGATAGCCTTCGGGCTGCACGTGCACTCGCCGGTCTTGGGCATGCACTGCTTGACGGCGCTGCCTGTGGCTTGGTCCACGACCGTCTGGCACTCGTGTGAAGACGGGCAAGGCGCCTTCGGACCGCATTTTGTGCCGCAGAAGCTCCCGTCCGGACCAAATGACACGCAGGTGTTGTCGATGTTGCCGCCGTCATTGCAGTCGCCGTTGGTGGTGCAGGGATCGCAGATGCGGCCAAACGCCGGCAGGCAGATGTAGACGACGTCACTGCCGGTCTTCACCGCGCCACACGAAAACCCGGTCGGACAGCTGTCGACGCACTTGTCGGTACAGATCTTCCCCGTCGCGGTCGGGATGCAGTAGTTGGAGTCGCACTCGTCGTTCTCTTGGCAGGGCGCGCCGAACGTCCCCGTCAGCACGGGCACGTCGGCGATCGCGACGTCGGTCGAGTCAACCTCGGCGTCGCTGTCGTCGGTCGAGATGTCGCCTGAGCCGATGACCTCAAACACGCCGACGCCGCCCGCGGTGGTGTCCGCTTTCGTGGCTGAATCGCCGCCTTCCTCGCCGCCTGAGCACGCGACGGTAACGAGCAGGACGGCGAGCGGCAGGGCAGCTCGGGCAGCGCGACCAAAAAACATAGGGACCATCCGGGACCTCCGTCCTCGCTGTCCACCAATCCAGGCGTGGCGCAGCCGCCGCATTATGGCGTCTCCTGCCCCCTGTGTCTGTTTTGCGAAGGTTTGGCGTCTGGCCGTGGGGTCCATCTCCCCCCTTGAGCCCAAATCGGCGAGCGGCCCTGGCGCCGTGTGGTGCGCTGAGGCCAAGCGTCGCCGCTAGTCGTTACCGCTGGACTCAACCGTGTCCGCCATCCGCTCCAACGCGGCGCTGACTTGGTTGATCCGGTCGCGCTCGATGGTGATGCGACGATGCCATCGGTCGTAGCCGTCTTTCTTGAAGCGGATGATCCACTTGCGCGCGTGCAGTCGGTACGGATCGATCTTTGTGCCTGTGCCGGTGACCCTGCCCGGATCAGACTCCGGTTTTGCGAGACGATCGGCGATCGGGACATCATCGAGGAAGATCGTCACGTTGTCGGCCGGCTTCAACGTCACCACCAAATAGCCGAAGTAGGCCACGGGCCGCGGTTTCAGCATCGCCGTCTTGGCGTCACCGACACGCACGTTGACGTATTGCTCCAGCGGGTAGAACCCGGCGCAATCCGTACGGACCTTATGCTGCCCGGTGATCGCCTCAATCGTGCCGCCACCCTCGCCGACCATGTGTTCGTCGAAGTAGAGCTCGCAGTTGCTAGGCTCCACCACCAACGTCGCCCGACCGACCGAGAGGAGCTTGCGCAGCGTCACCATGCGGGCCCGCGCCTTGGCCATGCGCTCCAACAACGTCGTCTTGAACTGGCTCGCGCCGGGTCCGAGGTTCTTCTCTTCGCGCTGGGCGACGTTCATGAAGCCGGCGTAGCAAACGAACTCGCTGGCGTTGTCGTGAAGGGCAGCGGCGAACTGCGCGGCGTTGAAGCTGTAGTCCATGTTCTGCGAGTCGAGCTGCCACGCCTGTTTCATGAGCTCGAAGCCCTTCTTGTTCTTGCGAAACGACGCCGCTTTCAACGCGGCCTGGGCGAGCGCCAACGCCTTGCGACCATTCTCGGCCTTCTTCTCCATGCGCTCGCGCTCCTCGGCCTGCGAGGAGGTCTCCTTGGTGCGCTCCTTCTTGATCTCCGCGATGCGCTTGCGCTTCTCCGCGGCCGCTTTCGCTTTGGCCTCCATAGCGCTGCGGTCCGCGGCCGGTTGCGCCGTCGCTCGGCTGGCGCTGCCGACGACACAGAGGCTCAGCAGCGCGGCGATGACGACGCTGACACGGCCGCGCGGCGCCGTGCTGAGATAGCGGCGCCGCCCCGCGCACCCTGGCCCGGCGTGCCGACTCAGCGCGGCCCTCGTCATGCGAGTCGTCCGCGGTGCGGCGCGACCCTGGCGTGAGATTTCCGTCATTTCCTAGCTCCCGTTGTCGTCGCCGCGTTCGTCGTTGCGGCCTCAGGTCGTACCGTCTCTCGCGGGACGGCGGCGTTTGTGGCGGTGGCAGCTGAAGTGACCTTCAAGCCCTTGCAGTGCACGAGCACTTGCCTGAAGGCGACCTGCTCCCGGCCGGCGCGCGCGAGGATTGTAATGCGGTTCAGCCCCTTGTCGAGCGTCAGCGGCATATCAAAAGGTAAGGTGCTTCGTTCGTGACCCGCAACAAAAGCGCGCTTGGCGCCGCCAACCGACACGCTGAGGTAACGGCGACCCGGCAAAACCGATTCGAAATGGGCGGTGCCACGGAGCCGCACGCTGCACGGAGCCGCGAGCGGTGGCGGCGCGAGACTGTCAGCTTGCAGCGACAGTCTAGGCGGCTTGGTCCATCGCCCAAGCGTGGTGTGACTCGCCTCCCGCGCCGTCTGTCGCTCGGTCTCCGTCGATGTCGTCCCGCGCCAGGGCAGCACGATTCGTTCGCTGCGGCGGGTCCCGAGGCGCTCGTCTACCACCTCGAGCCGTGCTGGCACCAACCCGGTCTTCGCGCCGCTGGGGGCCTTCACGCCACGTACCGTGAACACCGCAGAGGCCGTCTCTCCAGGCTTGAGCGCTCCCAGCCGCACACGGCCATCCTCCAGATGCAGCAGCCGACCAGCGAGGCTCCGCAACGACGCGACCACCCGATCGGCCTGACCGTCGCCGTCGTTGCGCACCGCGACCCGCACCCGCACGCGCTCACCCGCGCTGACCAGCCCGTCGTCGGTCAGCGTCTCCTCAAGGGTGACCTGCCACGCAAAGACCGGCCGCGGCAGCCCCACGACACGCACGACGATCTCACGGGTCACCTGGAGCTGCTTGCCGTCGAGCGCGACGACGATCTCGACCGGGGCCTGCAGGTCCAGATGGCGCCGCGCGGGGAGCAGTTGCAGCTGCACGAGCCGAGATTGACCGGGCTCTAGACGTCCGAGCACCTGCTCGACGCCGTCGAGCGCGGGCGCGCTGCTGCGACTGAAGACGTGGACCCGATACAGCGTCGTCTTGCCACGATTGTGGACCCGCACCGGCAAGCGGATCGCGTGACCAGCGGCCACCTGTAGCCCGCCTTTGACAGGCTCAACCTCCAGTCGCAGCCGCGGCTGGTCAGGCTGGGGGCCAGGGCTCCAATCGACGCCGAGCTTGTGAAGTCGGGCGCTGAGCGCCTCCCCGTCGGCGTTGCTCAACCCGCCGACCCACTTCCGGGCCTGCGCCAACATGACCGCCGCTTGCGGATCTCCGGCGGTCTGGAGCAGCGCGCTCGCACGCCGAATGGGCTCCTGATCGCGGAACTGCGCCGCGGACTCGCTGCCCTCCCGCACGACGGGCAGCAGCAACCGCAGATGATGCACCGGGCGCCGCGCCGACGCCTCTTCATCCGCCTTGCGCGCCCAGGCCTTGCGCCGAACCCGCAGGCTTCGCGGCTCGTACAGGGAGATGTGGCCGGGGCGGATGTCGACGAACCGCAGCTCGATGTCTGGCGTCACGCCGACGTCTTGAATGCTCACATCGCCAGGGACCAAGTACTTCGCGATCGTCAGCTTCAGCGCACCGTCGCCAATCTCAAACGGCACCTGCACCGTGCCCTTGCCCCACGTCCGCTCACCGACGATCACGGCGCGATTGCTCTCCTTGAGAGCGCCCGCGACGATCTCCGACGCGCTAGCGGAGCGTCGGCTGACGAGGACCACCACGGGCAGCTCCGCGAGCGTGCCTTTGGCATGAGCCGCGCGCACCTCACGATCACGCCCCCCACCTGCCACCGTGATCACGACCGGGCCACCGCTGATGAGCAGGTCGCAGACCTTGACCGCCTCATCGAGCAGACCGCCTGGATTATCGCGCAGATCGAGCACGAGGCCACGGCTGCCGTCGGTTGGCTGCACCCGCAGCAACAAGCGCCGCAGCTCGTCGGACGTGCCACGTTGAAAGTTCTTGATGCGCGCATACACGACGCCGCCGGTCAGACGCCGACCCTGCACGCTCTTGAGCTGAATGACGGCGCGGACGACCCGCACTGGCGTCGCTTTCGGCCAGGATTTCCGGCCGATCAGCAGGGTCACGGCGCTGCCAACCTTGCCTCGGAGCCGGTCGACGGCTGCGTCGATGCCCATGTTGAGGGTGTCTTCGCCGTCGATCCGCAAGATACGGTCGTCCGACAGCAGGCCAGCTCGGCTCGCCGGCGAATCTTCGATGACGCCGACGACCGTGAGGACGCCGTCGCGGGTCAAGACGCGAATACCAAGCCCGCCGAACTTGCCGCCGGTGTGCGTCTGCATCTCCTGCCACGCGTCTGGATCGAGCATCGCCGAGTAGGGATCGAGGGTGTCGAGCACGCCATTGACCGCGACGTACTCAACGTGGGCTTCGTGGGCTTGCTGCGGGATACGAGCCGCGAGAAACCCAACAACCCGGTGGATCGCCCAGTCGAGCTCGAAGAGATCCGTCACCGCGGCGCAGTCGATGCGGAGGGTGTCGCCAGCGACGCGCACACGCATGACGAGCGGGCGACCATCCGGTCCGCGGCCTTCTGCGTCGACGAGCACCTCGGCGATCGCGTGGGCGACGGCCTGAAGGCCAGCCTCCAGCATCCGCGGCGGATCGACCCGATCGGGATCGACGTAGCGCCGACGCACATGCCGCAGGGCGCGCGACACGATGCGCGCCTCCGTCAGCCGCTCTGTGGCGGCGCGGCGACGCGCTCGCCCTTCGGGATCGACTGACCCAGTGGGATCTCCGCGACCGTCAGCGGCGGCGAGATCATCAGCGTCAGCGCCGCGATCTGGCGCGAGGCCGACGTCCGATACGGCATAGCCACGCAGCAGGTGCCGATTTGGATCGTTGGTGGCCAGCGCGGCTTCGCTCGGTGCGACCGGAGGTGTCGGGTGGACCTTCAGGGCGCGCACTCCGCCCAGTCCGAGCGCTGCCGCCGCCGCCAGCCCGGCTACAACAGCGATCGCGAGCCGCGCGCCGGTTGGGCGTTCAAACTGCCAAGTGGATGCCGACACGCAAGGGGCTCCGCGAGAAGGCCGACAGGAAGCTGACGGTCAGAGAGAATACACGTGTTGCCGTGCTGCGTCGCGTCGAGGGCTACGCTATCCTGTGGTTCGTATGCAGCGACCTCATGGCCATCTACCTTTGCTCTCATCACCCCGCCGACGCCACGGCCACGGCGCGTCATGGCGTGCACGACGGACCCGGCTCGGTGTCGGGTTGATGATGTTGTGTGGCTGGGCGGCGGCGCCCGCGCTGGCACAAGACACGGCGCTGGCAAACGGCAGGCCCCTGGCGAAAGCCGGCGCGCGCAGCCACGACAGCGCTTCGGCGACGGATGCCACGCTCAGCCGAGCGATCGGCGCGTGCCTGGCGCGCGAATCCCCCGCGTGCGCGGCGCCGTGGCTGGTCGAACTCGAGAAGCGCGCCGCCGGGTCGTTCACGCTGCGCTACGCCCAGGGCCACGTCGATTTTCTGGCTGGCCGCTTCGCGCGCGCCGAGCGGGGGCTTCAGCGCGTGGCCATGTCGCCGATCGCGCCCGGGGCGCTGCGACCCGAGGCGGCCCGTATCGCTGCGGCCGCGAAGGCGAGCGCGGCGGCCACGCAGGGTTTTGTGCAGCATACAGTGGCGGGCGGACGCTTCATCATCTGGGTGGAGCCCGGCCCAGACGAAGTGCTCGTGCCGTTGCTGGATCACGTGCTCAGCCGGGCCGCGGCGGCGCTCTTCAAGCATCTCAGCCCCCTGCCGGAAGCGCCCATCGCCGTGCATGTCTACCCGAAAGTTGAGACCCTCGCTTTGGTTAGCGGTCTCACCGTGGCGCAGGTGCGCACGTCCGGCACGATCGCGCTCTGCAAGCACAACCGGCTGATGATCACGAGCCCGCGCGACCTGTTCTTTGGCTACCACTGGGCCGACACCATCGCGCACGAGCTGGTCCACTACCTGATCATGAAACGCGGCGGCCCGGACGTGCCGGTGTGGCTCCACGAGGCCTTGGCGCGCACGCTTGAGTCGACGTGGCGCGATCCGTCGCCGCCGAGCCTCGACGACGACGAGCGCGCCATGCTTGCCCTGGCGCGACGCAAGAACCGGTTCATTCCGCTGCGTAAGATGCACCCGACGATGGCGGCGCTGCCTAGCCAAGAGGCCGCACAGATCGCCTTCGCTGAGGTTCACCACGCGTTGATCTGGCTGCTCGCCCGCGCCCGCGCGCGTGACCCAAACGCCCGGTTTGACGGGCTGCTGGCCACGGTGCACGGCGGAACGCCAGCCTTGGCGGCGGTCCAGCAGTGGTCGGGCGTGGCGAAGTTCCCAGGGCAGTGGTGGGCCGAGCTGCGGCGGGGTCTCGAACCGAACGGCGGGCGTCCTCGCTCACCCGCGCCGACCGCTCAGCGCGGCGTGCGCCAGCAGCTGCGTTTTCGCCGCGCGGCGCAGCGGTCAGGCGAGCGACTGGGCGAAACCGCGGCGCGTCACGTCGAGTTGGGCGACAGGCTGCTCGCCGTCAACCGACCACTCGCGGCGGTGCTGGAGTACCTCAAGGCGCAAGCGGCTGGCGCCCAAGACGACGCGTTGATGCTGGCGCGACTCGCGCGGGGTCTGCTGCAGCTGCGTCGACACGCCGAGGCGAAGATCGTCCTCGACGATGCCGTCAGTCGACACCGCAACCACGCGCCGCTGCTGCTCCTGTTGGGTCAGGCGGCGGAAGCGCAAGGCGATCATGACGGCGCCCTGCACTGGGCCCGCGAGGCGATGTGGCTCAACCCGTTCGACCCAGCGCTCCACGAGCTGCGGGCCACGGCCCTGGAGGCGACGGGGCAGCCCGCGCTGGCGGCCGCCGCGCGCCTGCAGGGGACGCGCGTCGCAAACTAGCGTCCCGTTACAGGGATGGCCGGATAGGGTTTGCCTCCGATCCTCCCAAGCCGTACCTTCCGGCCATGAACGTCTCCCTAGCCAACTTGCTCGCCCAAGCCACCGCAGTGCAGACCGATCCGGTCAGCGCCGCGCTCCAATCTCGCGGGATGGTCCTCGCGGTGTTGGTCGTCCTCATGCTCATGAGCGTGCTGACGTGGTTCATCATTGGCGCGCGCGCCTGGGCGCTCTTCACGCTCCGCAAGGAGGTCGAGGCGTTCCGCGCGGGCTTTGCCAAGCACCAAGACCTGACTCAGGCCGCCGAACACCTCAAGATGTACGTGGCGCTGCCGCACTTCAAGCTGCTCATCGCGCTACTCAAAGAGGTGTCGCGGTACCCGGAGGACGAAGAGGCCGATCTTGCGGCCCTTGAGCGCACCCTCAGTCGGGCCTCGGAGCCGCTCGTCTCCGACTTGGAGACGGGCCTCACCGTGCTGGGCTCAATCGCGTCAGCGGCGCCGTTCATCGGCCTGTTCGGCACCGTGTGGGGCATCATGATGGCGTTTGGTAGCTTGAGTGACTCCGGCAGCGTGCTGCAGACAGTCGCCCCGCACATCGCCGAGGCGCTGGTCGCCACCGCCGTCGGGTTGCTCGCCGCGATCCCTGCGGTCATTGGCTACAACGGGCTCACACGGGTCGTTCGCCAGATCGTGACGGACTTGGACGGCTTCGGCCTTGACTTGCTCAACACCGTCAGCCGCCAACAACGCGGACTTTGAGGGGGTTGGTCGATGGCATTTTCCGTGGGCAGCGGCGGCGGCAAGCGGCGCGGACGTGTCGCTCAGAGCACGGTCGCCGAGATCAACGTCACCCCGCTCGTCGATGTGATGTTGGTGCTGCTCGTGATCTTCATGACGGCGTCCTCGGTTGAGACGGCGCGCCTCAGTCGCGAAGCGGAGACGTTGCGGCAGGTCGTGAGTGACGAGATCACGGCCGCCGATGCCGCTGATGAGGCTGAAAATCAGGTTCCCGTCGACTTGCCCAAAGCCAAAGCCGAGAAGTTGGCGGCCGGAAGCAAGAAATCCGGCAAGCCCGTGCTCTCGATCGACAGGCGCCACCGCATCTATCTCGATAAAGAGCTGCTGGTCGATTGCCAGAAGCTGCCCGGTGACTTCGACGTGTGCCTCGACGCGTTCGAGAAGGCGCTCGCGGCCAACGCGCGCGCGACGTCGCTGACAGAGGCGAACCTGCGGGCCGACCGGCGGCTGTCGTACGACTACGTGCTGCGGCTGATGGCGCGGATGCGCAGGGCAGGAATCTCGCAGTTTGGGCTGATCACCGAGGTTCCCGCGCCGAAGGCCGGCAGCACTAAGTGACGCACATGATCGCCGAGACGCCGGGCGGGCGGATGGCGGGCGTGATCGTCGTGCTGGTGGCCCATAGTCTCGTGCTGGGCGCCGTTACCCTCGCGCCGGCGCCAGAGATCGCGGCCGGCAAGGCGGCTGCGACCCACGACACGGAGCAGACCGAGGGCTGCGCGTCGATCGTGACGCCCTCGTGTGTTGGCGATCCCGTGCAAGTCACGCCGACGGAATCCGAGGACATCGCGCCGCCGCGCAGCCGCCGCTGCCCAGAGCCCATGCGCCGCTTGATGCGCCGCGAGCTGGAGCCCGCACCGAGGACCGAGGTCGATCTGTTGATCGCTGAGCTCGTGGAGCGACTTGGCGACCCGAAGGGCAAAGTCGTGAAGGTGGCGAAACCGTCAGCGTCAGCGGCGACGACGCGGGTCGTTCGGCAGCAGCGGGTCGACAGCGTGCGCAAGCTGATCGCCGGCAAGAATGACGAGCTCGGCAAGATCCTCGGCGGCGGTGACAAGGCGACGGCGCGGCGCAGCAAGCTGGGCGCCATCCTCGGCACCGCGACCGGGAAGAAGGGCGGCAACGCCTTGGTGTCGCGCAAGGGCTCGGCCTACGCGCGCGAGCTGAAGACGACGGTGCTGAACCACTTCACGGTGCCGGGCGACGTGCCACCGTGGCTGCGCAAGAACCTTCGGTGCCGTGTGCGCATCACGCGCATGACCGCCACGGGTCGGGTGCTCAGCTACACGATGGAGAAAAAGAGTGGCAACGCGGCCTTCGACAACGCCGTGCGCAGGCTGATGACGGGGTACAAGGCTGGGCTGCGACAGCTGCCGACGCCGCCCGCGCACATTCTGACGGCCATCAACTCCCGCGGCTTTGTGATCGACTTCCGCTAACGAATAAGTTGACGCAGTGCGCCATGGCGCGACGCTCAACCCCGAACCAGAGGCGGTTCGGGAGGGCGGATTCATGGTCACCAGCATCGGATACGGAATTGGCACGCGACTTCGCAAGGCTGTCGGCCAGGGCGCGCTGCGCCGCATGGATGCCGGGGCTGGGGAAGGCACCTGTATCGCCGTGGCGGCGCAGAAAGGCGGCGTCGGCAAGACGACGACGGCGGTTCATCTCGCCGCCTCGCTCGCAGAAGATCATCAGCTCGAGGTGCTGCTGATCGATCTGGACAACCAGGGCCACGTCGCCTCGAGCCTGCGTGCGCACCTCCGCAGCGGCGCGGCGCAGACGGTCTCAAGTGTGCTGCTGGGCCGTGATCTCGACCTCATGGCGGCCGTCGTGCCGACCAACATCCCACATCTCAGCGTCACTGGGGCGGACCGCCAGCTGTCCAACACCGAAGCCCAGCTCGCCAGCCGTATCGGCCGGGAGCTGCTGCTGCGACGCGCGCTGCGTTCAGCGCGGCGCCGGTTCGATGTGATCATTCTTGACTGCCCGCCGAACTTGGGACTGCTGACCCTCAACGGCCTCGTCGCCGCGGAGCGCGTGCTGGTGCCCTGTGATCTCAGCATTCTCAGCCTAGAAGGCGTCGACGATCTGATGACCACCCTGGGCAACCTCGACACTATGCTGGGTCGCGCGCCTGAGCTGCTCGGGCTCGTACACACACGGGTGGACCGCCGCAACAAGCGCCAGAACGCCACCATTCGCAGCGCCGTCGCCGAGCGCTACGCCGGTCATGTGCTCGCGACTGAGATCGGCGTGAACACGGACATCTCCGGCGCGCAGCTGGTGGGCAAGACCATCTTCGCGGCCTACCCCAACGCGCGGGGTGCCGATGACTACCGAGCGCTGGCCGACGAGGTCGTGAGCCGGATCTGGCCAGCCCGACACGCCGCAGCACCAGCCGCCTGACCCGCTAGGCGGGCCGGCCGCTGAGCTGAAAGGCTGGTTTTTCGGGCTGGACGGGCTCAGGGCTGAAGGTTAGAGGCCCGTCCCGTTGGCGGCGCCGAGCGTCCAGCTGCCCAGAGATACAGACATACAGACAGCCGGCCACCCAGAGATCACCACACGCAGGCGTACAGGCGGTCTGCCGCCACGACGCTGTCACGCCGTCGCCGCCACGGCGTTGGCCGGGCCCTGGCTCTCGTCAATAATCTCATTCAGTTCAATGAGAATGTCGTCCTCGGAGCGGCCACGCGCGACCGAGATCTCCTTCACCAACAGTGTCCGCGCCTGGTCGAGCATCTTGCGCTCACCAAATGAGAGCGACTTGGTGTACTTCAGCCGGCTCAGATCACGCATGACCTCGGCGATATCGTGCAGCGAGCCGGTGTTGATCTTCTCCACGTAGCGGCGATACCGACGATTCCACGTCTGACGATCGACGGTCTTGGTGCGCTCCCGCAGCAGGTCGTAGACCTCGCTCACAGCGTCACCGCCGACGACCTTTCGCAGGCCAACGGACTGCACCTTCGAGACGGGGATCATGATCTTCCGCTCGGTGTCCAACACGCGCAGCATATACAGCACCACCGTCGTACCCGAGATCTCTTTCGACTCGATACCGGTGATCTCCGTTACGCCCTGGCCTGGGTAGACCGCTCGGTCTCCAATCTTGAACATCATGTTCTGGACTCCTTGTGCGCCGCATCGCGCAGGTTACGGCTCTCGGTGGCCCGAGTAGTAACACCGCAAATCGGCTGCAAATTCCCGGCGCATCGATTCGGGCTAGCCGTGTTCAGCGTCGTGCCATTCTCTGGCGTTGTGCCTTCTTCTTGCGCCGCGCCTAACTCTGGCGTGGACCAACTTCTCGCGCGTTTCCCATCGGGGGCGAACTTGCGTGAGGCTCGCCCATCCAAGGCGTGCCCGCTCGCGTGTGACGTAAACGCGGAAACAACTGGCGCGCCACTGGCCGATGCTACCATTCACCACGAGCGCGTTCAAGCAGTCATCGTCGCGCACACGTGAGTTGAATCATAAATTTTCGCGAGGTTGCGGGACATTAGCGCGAGACGAGGCACGATCGAAAAATCGCCTGTCCTGCGTAATCAGAGGGTCTGTCGGGCACGGAGCGCGCGACCAAGGGTGCCCTGATCGATGAACTCAAGGTCCGACCCCTGCGGTACACCCGAGGCGATCCGACTGAGCATCAGCTGCGGCGTACGGTGAATGAGACGCTGGACATAGGCCGCCGTCGCCTCGCCTTCGACGGAGATCGAGGTGGCCAGGATCACCTCGCTGAAGCCACCCGACCCGACGCGGTCCACAAGGGACGCCAACCGCAGCTGGCCCGGCCCGACCCCGCGCAGTGGCGAGAGCACGCCATGCAGGACGTGATACAGCCCGCCAAACTCGCCCGTGGCCTCGATCGCGAGCAGGTCTGGCACGGTCTCTACGACGCAGAGCGTGTGCCTGTCGCGCCGGGGATCCAGGCAGATCTCGCACAGCTCACCGGTGCTGAGGTGACCGCAGCGGGTGCAGTAGCCGACCGCGCCGTGCAGCGCCGACAAGGCGTCCGCCAGCTGTACCGCTTCCTCGCGAGGGCGCTCTAGCAAGTGAAACGCCAACCGCAGGGCGGAGCGTTTGCCGACGCCGGGCAAACGGCCGAGGAGCGCCGCGACGGTGTCCAAGGCCTCCGGCAGCTGGCCGCTCATGGCCGATCGTCCGACTGTGTCAGCTCCGCCTCTGCGATCGTTCCGACGAGCTCACCGTCAAACTGGGCGATGACTCGCTGTACATCGGGATCGCGCTCAAGTGCCGCCTCGTGGTTCGCCCGCAACTCGGCGGCGGAGGAGCGCGCCTGGGCAATGAGGCTGTCCGTGGCGGCGCGCTCTTGCACGGCGCCAACCTCGACCATGTACGAGCCGCCAAAGGCCTGACTCGCGCCTTCGGCGAGGAGCAGGAGTGTGCTCGGCACGCTGCACTGGCGGCTCATGAAGCTGCTGCTGAACGCGAGCACGACGCGGCCGGGTCCGCTGCTGCCGATGACGGCGTGGTCGAGCATCTTTCCGGCGACTTTCTGGTCCTGTTGCTCCACCAGCGCCCGCCGCCACGCCGCCAAGTCGGCGTCGTGGAGGCTGCGCCCCCTGGGGCCACCCGCGCGGGCCACGACGGCTGGCTGAACTGCGACGGCTTGGTGGGTTACGACGGCTTGCTGGACCGCGACGGCCTGCATGACCGGAGCGGTGCGCACCCCGGCAACGGGCGTAGGCGGCGCGCCGAGCGCGGTGCGGTCGCTAGGCGCGAGCGAGTTGCTGCCACCGCGATGGCCAGCGCCGCCGTCTGAAGGGTCGCGTCCAACCCGCTGTCGCTCCCGCAGACGCGGGCTGACTGCCGAATCGGGCGGCGACGACGCGTAAGGTTCGGCGCTCGGGCTCGTCCCTGCGCGTGGACGCGCGGCCGCAGCGCTGGTCGGGGATGGCTGAGTCTGCAGCGCGCTCCGCTGAGCCGGCGCGACGGCGGGACGCTGCGGCGCCAGACGTGGGGCCTGCGTCAACAGCGCCTCCACGCGGCCTGCGAGCGCCGCCACATCGCGCAGCGCGGGGGCGCGGCAGAGACGCACGACCCCGAGCTCCATCACGAGTCGCGGATGTCGGGCGCGCGCGATGGTCTCCGCCAACTCGAGCAGCACATGGGCTAGGCGCTCAAGCTCGGGCGTCGAGATGTGGGTGGCGAGCGCAGCGAGGGCCTCGACTTCGTTCTCCGATCGGTCGACCAGATCGCGCGCGGCCTTGCCCGTGAGCCGAATCATGAGCAGATCCCGGGCCTCCATCGCTAGCGTACGGCCAAAGGTTCGCAGATCCATGCCGTGTGTGTGGGCTGCGCCGACGGACCGCAACGCGCTCGGGGCGTCGCGTTCCAGCAGGGCCTGCACCAACGTGGCGGTTCGATTGCGATCCGCGACACCCAGCAGCGCCGCCACTTCGTCTGCCGCCATGTCCGCGCCGCCAAAGGCGATGACCTGGTCGAGCACGCTCAGCGAGTCTCGCATCGAGCCGTCGCCCTCGCGCGCGATCAGAAATAGCGACTCCTGGTCGATGCTCACGCCCTCGGAGGCGCAGATGCCCGACAAACACTGGACCACTTCGGCCGAGCGGATCCGCCGAAAGTCGTAGCGCTGGCAACGAGACCGAATCGTGACCGGCAGTCGCTGCGGATCTGTGGTGGCCAGCACAAAAACCACGTGTGGCGGCGGCTCCTCCAGGGTCTTTAGGAAGGCATTGGCCGCCTCCGTCGTGAGCATGTGCGCTTCATCGATGATGTAGACCTTGTAGCGATCACGGGCCGGCGCATACCCGACGCCTTCGCGCAGCTGCCTGATTTCATTGATGCCGCGGTTGCTGGCGGCGTCCAACTCATGCACATCGATACACGTGCTCACCGCGATCTCGCGGCATGGCGCGCAGGTGCCGCAGGGCGTCGCCGTCGGGCCTTCGGTGCAATTGAGCATCTTCGCCAGGATGCGCGCGGTCGACGTCTTGCCGGTGCCGCGCGCGCCACAGAAGAGAAACGCGTGGGCGACACGATCCATGGCGATGGCGTTGCGGAGCGCGCGGCCAATGTGTTCCTGGCCCACGAGCGCGCCGAGGTCGGCTGGGCGATACTTGCGAGCGAGCACGACGTACGACACGGGATGCCTCCAGATGGGTAGCTTTAGAGCAAGTCAGCGCTGCAGAGGGTACGCCCTGGCCGGCAGCGCGACCAGCGCTCGACGGCGGATTGCTCACCACACGACGTCGCTAATCGCCTGATTTTTCGGGCTGTCAGCGCCCCGAAGTGCGCGGCTGCGACGCGCAAGCGGCCGATCTTTCATGCGATCAGATTGAGCCACGACCGCGCGCGAAGACGTAGAACAGGACAACGCTGGCCAAAACGAGAAAAGCGGCCACCCCCTCTCAGGGATGGCCGCGCTTCTTCATCGAAGGCGAACACGACAGCTTCTGGCGAAGCTCCCGGTGTCACGGATAGGGCAGGCGGCACACGACGTCATCGCTACCGTTGCTACCTCTCGGTCCTGGCGGGATTCACAACTCCGCCGTTGCCGCCTGCCTTATCCGCGACGCTCACTGATCCATACCACACCCGCTCGCGCGGATGAACTGCACCCCGCCTCGGCGGAGAGACGGGGATTCGAACCCCGGGTACCTTGCGGTACACCCGCTTTCCAGGCGAGTACCTTCAACCACTCGGACACCTCTCCTTTGACCCATCGCCTGGAAGGCGCCTGTTGAGAGCGCAGACCACTTGTTGGTGTTGGGAGTGCATAGGCTACCCCTGGACGACTTAGGACAGCCATCTTGGATCAGGGAACTCGGCCAACATTTCGACGCCACTCAACGGGTGTTGGGTGCTGTGGCGGAGAGCGGGGGATTCGAACCCCCGGTGCCTTGCAGCACACCTGATTTCGAGTCAGGCACCTTCAACCACTCGGACAGCTCTCCAGTGTGCGTAGCTTGACCCTCTCGGGTCAGCAGCCCCACCGCGCGGGTGGAAGCGAGCGCGTAAGATACACACGCAAAGCTAAATGACAAGAGCCGCAGGGCCCAGTCTACCGACGTCTTCAGCCGCTTGGGCTATCGATGGCGATCTGACGACTTCGGGTGCGCAGCGAGGCGAAAAACGAGCTCAGAACCCGGCTGGCGGCCTGTTTTCGAACGCCCTCGGTGATCACGATGTGATGATTCAGTCGGTCATCGGTGCCCATCTGGTAGCAGGACACGGCCGCGCCGGCTTTCTGGTCACGGCAGGCGAAGACCAAGCGGCCGAGTCGGCCGTTGATGCAGGCGCCCATGCACATAGGGCACGGCTCTAGCGTGACGTAGAGGGTGCATTCCATCAGCCGCCACGTGCCAAGCACGCGGCCTCCGATGCGCAGCGCCAGCACCTCAGCGTGGGCGGTCGGATCGTGGTCCCGCTCGCGCCGATTCCCGGTCACCGCGACGATCTCCCCCTCATGCACGAGCACGGCGCCGATGGGCACCTCGCCCAAACTCCCAGCCTCCGCAGCGGCCTGCAGGGCTCGGTCCATGAAGTATTCGTCGTGGGTCTCGATCGCCATGGTGGTGCGGGTCGCAGAAGGAGGAAGGGAGAAGAACGACAGCGAGGGGCGGGCCGAACGACCGGGACGCGTGCAGAAAAACAGCGCAAAACAAACAACGCCCCGGCTCCCTAGGGAGCCGGGGCGTTTGGGCGGGCCCAGCAGGACTTGAACCTGCAACCTTCGGTTTCGTAGACCGACGCTCTATCCAATTGAGCTATGAGCCCTCAGTCGTCTGCATCGCACTGCGCGCCGGTTGCGCGCATACGGCGGAGTGGGGGGGATTCGAACCCCCGATACCCTTTTGGAGTATACTCCCTTAGCAGGGGAGCGCCTTCAGCCGCTCGGCCACCACTCCATGGTTCTATCTCATCGAGCTACCTGTCTCTCGACCACAGGATCTTTTTCCCGCCGCTGTCGGCTGCCGCTTCTGTCGTCCCAGTTGAATCGCGTCAACTGAGAGGTTCGTGGCGGAGGAGAAGGGATTCGAACCCCCGGAGGCTCTCACCTCGACGGTTTTCAAGACCGCTGCCTTAAACCACTCGGCCACTCCTCCGTCTTCGTCATCGCAGCTGCGAACAGCTCCGAATGGACGTGTCGGGATACGAGATCCGCGCTTCTTTGCTGCGCCCGTCCGAGAACGGACGTCGCGCACAGCGGCCTGTGGTTCGATGATGTCCCGTGCAATGCAAACTTGTTGTCATAGGCGGCCAATCGAACACTGGCGAACCAGCGACTGGCCATCGAGGTAGGCGCGCGCAGCACCTCACCTACCCGCCCTTTCGAGCGGCGGGACGTGCTTGTACCTACAAACTTTGGGGCGCGCAAGACCATTCACGGCAGAAAATGCGGCGCTGTCCAGCGTCGGGCTCGCGTCATCGGGGAAGCGACGCGGCGCTTGCGACCGTGACTCGCGACGCACACACTGCGCGGCCATGTCACGCCTGTTTCACCCATCTCCCCTCGTCGCAGCGCTGACCGGCGGTCTCCCGACCGCGGCGCTCGCCACGCTAGTCGCGAGCACGAACCTACACGCCAGCGCGGTCGAGCGATTCGTGGCGCTGTGGCTGGCCGCAGCGGACGATGAGGCGGTCGCCGCGGCGACAGCGGATCGGAGCGCTGGCTGTGTCGGGATCGTCGCGCCGGGCAACCTGTTCATCGCCACGTGGCAGCTCATCGTCGAGGTGCTCGCCCTCGGTGGCACCGCGCGGGTTCGTGCCAGCGGTCGAGACCGGGCCGCCGCTGAGGTCCTCGTCGAGCTGTTGCGCGCCGTTGACCCAACGTGGGCCGCGCGGGTCGAGGTGCGACACTTTGCTCCAGGTGACTCGGAGCGCTGGGCCGAGTTTGTGCACGGGCTTCAGGCGGTGGTTGCGCAGGGCAGTGACGAAGCGATGCTCGCGCTTCGAACCCGCCTGAGCGGGCTCACTCCCAACCTGCCGCTCCGGCTCCATGGGCATCGATTGTCGTGGGCGTTTGCGCGCTCGTCGGAGGACCTGATCGCAAGCGCAGATGGGTTGGCGCACGACATGTTGCTCGGCGATGGTCGCGGCTGCATGACGCCGCGGGCCGTGCTCGTGCAAGGCGGAATCGACGACGACGCGCGGATCTCCGCCGCGCTGCGCAGCGCGCTGACCGACGCGGCAAGGGCCCTGCCACCCGGTCTGGTCCCCACCGACCTCGCTGCCTCACAGCGCGCGTGGATCGAACAACAGCGCTTTGACGCCGCGTTGGCGGGGCGATCGTTCCATGCGGCCATGTCGCCGGGGTTTTCGCTCGTGGTTAGCGGCGGCGACCCACCGCAACAGCTCGATGCGGGTGAGCTCGGTCCCGGCGGTCGCTTGCTCGTGGTGCGACCTGCGCCGGCGAAGCTCGCCGCGCTTGAGGGCCTCTGCGCCATCACATCCACGGTCGGTCTCGCGCCGGGGTCGACGCACGCGATGGCTGCGGCGTTGCGTGCCATGGGTGTGCGACGGTGCTGCGACGTTGGGCAGATGCAAGCGCCGCCATGGTCTGAGACCAGCGACGGCCAGCCACTCGGTCAGGACATCAGCGTGTCTTCTTCGGCATCACGAACCTGACGTCTTTGCCGCGCGCCACATAGAGCGGCACCATCTCGCGGGCCGGGTACCAGCCATTGACCTGCAACAGGTCTCGTACGGTGTCGACGCGGCGCCTGTCGGCTTGCACGATGACGTCGCGCGGTCGCACGCCCACAGACTCAGCCGGACCGCCGCGGTCGACCTGCAGCACCAGCACTCCCGATCGGGCGACGATCTGAAAACGCTTCCGCAGCGCCGCGGTGAGCTGCGTCACCCGCATACCGAGCCCTGGCACGCTGATTTCCTGGGCCGCGGGCTGCGTTGCAGGCGGCTCTTCGCCGCCGAATCTACCCGGCAGCGCGACCAGCGTGACGCTTGCGGCCATCGGTTTACCGCTTCGGATGAGCGACACCTTGATCTGTTTGCCGACGCCGCCGGACGCCGCCAGCCACGGCAGGTCTGTCGATTTGCGGACCTCATGTGCGCCGAAGCGGACGATCACGTCCCCCGGTCGCAAGCCTGCCTTGGCGGCCGGACTGCCGGCGGCGACAAAGCGCACGTAGGCGCCGATGGCGCGGTTCAGGCGCAGGCTCCGCGCGACCTCGGGGGTCACCTCGCCGACCGACAACCCCAACCAGGATCGCTCGACGTGGCCACGCGCTAGCTGCGGGACCAGCTTCTTGGCCATATTGCTGGGGATCGCAAAGCCGATCCCCTGGCCCTTTCCGAGGATCGCGGTGTTGATCCCGACGACCTCACCGCGGATGTTGACCAGCGGACCACCCGAATTCCCGGGGTTGATCGAGGCGTCCGTCTGAATGAAGTTTGCGTAGTGGGTGGCGCCGGGCCTGAGGTTGCTGCGTCCCTTCGCGCTGACGATGCCAGCGGTCACGGTGTGACCAAGCCCGTACGGATTGCCGACAGCGACGACCCACTCGCCGATGTCGACCGCATCCGAATCGCCCAGCGGAACGACTACGAACTTCGTGGCAGCATCCACCTTCAGCAGCGCGAGGTCCGTCCTCGGATCGCGACCGATGATCCGGGCCTGGAAGGTGCGATCGTCAGCGGTCCGCACACGAATCCGCACTGCGCCTTCGATGACGTGGTTGTTGGTCAGAATGTAGCCGTCTGCGTGGATGAAAAAACCAGTCCCCGACGCCGAGACGAACTGCTGCCGACTCTCTGCGCCGTAGCGGACGTCGGTGCCAGTGGTCACCTTCGACGTGTGAATGTTGACTACGGCCGGCGAGATGATCTTGGCGAGCTTGGCAAAAGCCCCCATGGTCACGGGCGATTCGGCGGAGAGCCCCGTCTCCGAGGGCTGGCTGTCCGTCCACAAGCGCGACGGTGGTGCCGGCGTCGGTCGCGCCTCCGCGCTGGGAACCGCACGGACCTGCAGCACGCCAATGAGCGCGATCAACAGAAGCGGCGAGGCCCATCTCGCGGCGCTTGTCACCCTCGTCATCCCCATGGCACTCCCCCTAGTTCCGCAGGTAAACCCCAGCCTCGCACGCTTATTCCGGCGTGGCGACCGACGAACGCACACCCGCGGAGCGTGCCCGGAGGTTGACGGAGAGGTTGGTGGAGAGGTCGGTGGAGCCGGGCTGGGCCGAGCGCAACCGGCGCGACCGCGTCAGCTGCCGGCCACGGTCTTGCGGTCACTCGGGACGCAATACGACTCGGTGTCGGAGAACGGCCAGCAAAATCCACCTTGCTCGCAGTCCGCGTCAATCTTTTTCAGGTCGCAGGTGTGCGTACAGACCGGTGTGGTGCTGAAGTAGCTGAGGCAGATCGACTGCGCGCAATGTGGGTGGCGCCTGACGACACAGCTGGTGGTTCCGGTGGCGCTGGTGTTGTCGCCGTTGCAGACGTTCTTGCTCGTGACCTCTTCATCGAGTCCACACGCTGCGTATGGCGCTTGGCTCTCGCAACCGACTGTCAGACAGGTCACCACGCCAGCTGCCAGCGCGACACGCAGCACGATCAGGCTGGATTTGCGGGTCAATCGCTGGATCTTGAGGTGTGCCATGGGGTCTCACTGTGTTGGGGGCGAAGAGTTGGGGGCGAAGACTTGGGGCGAACGCCCCCTGGGCTTCGAACCGACTCTCCGATTCTGCGCGGTCGAGCCGCATTCCTTCACGGCGCGTGCGCGCCTGTCAACTCGGGTGCGTCTGTCAGTACATACCGATCACACGTAGGAAGAAGCCTCCCTGATCCCGAACGATGTCGCCAGCGCTCGTCTGCACGAAGTGGGTGAAGTTATAGCCTGCGCCAATTCGCAGCGTCTTGGCCAGGATATAGGCTGCCTCAACCAGGGCGCCGTGCTCACTCTCCCCGGACAAGCTGGTGCGGAGCAAGCGATATTCCGCGGCGAAGTCCACCAGCGAGCCGACGTGGTAGCCCAAACGGCTGATGAACAGCCAGGTGTCGCTCACCGCGAGCGGGCTATCAGCCATGCGCTCGCTGGCACGACGCCAGGCAAACTTGTGCGCGATCTGAAGATTCCACGGCGTCTCGATGACCGGCTCGATGCTGAAGATATGCTTAACGCTGCGCTCGTTCAGGCCGCCACCCAGCGCGCCATCCAGCCCCGAGGGTCGCTTCTCGATGAGATGGGTGTACTTGCCCAACACGGTGACCCAGTCGTGGGCCACCGGTCGCCACGCCGCGCCCGTGGTGGCTTGCAGCGTCTCCGCGTCGACGCGACCGAGGGTCTGATTCTGGGTGCGCAGGTAGTTCGCGCGACCAAACACCTCGACGTCAGCGGTCGCCTTGAGCGTCAGGGCGTTGAGCGAGACGACCTGCACCTTACGCTGGCCGCCGCGGTCTGTGTCGCCCGAGTCAACGCGGACCTCTTGTCGACTGGTGAGCTTGAACAGCTTGGACCGCAGCCACTCGCCGCCGACGCTGAACGCATCGCGTGAGAGGTCACCCGACGGTCCGGAGAAGGTCTGGCTTCGCTCGTATCCCGCGTCGAAGTGCAGGCCGGGCGCGAGCACGAATCGTTTGCCCACGCCCATGATGGCGCGGTTCATGCGACCGGCGTTGAGCGCGTCGACCTGATACTCGCCGTACGCGCGGCTCAGCTTGTCTTTCCCGTAGCGACTCTCCGCGCCGACCACCGTGGCGCTCATCGCGCGGCCCGTCTGATAGCTGTCTTCGAGACGTTGCTGCAGGTACAGGCTGGAGTCCTTGGACAGTTGGGTGCGCAGGCCGGCCATCGTCGCGTTCTGGCCGCCCCAGCCGAGCCGCTCGCTCGCCGTGAGGCTGATGTGGTCGGTGAGCTTCCAATCCGCGCCGAGGACGGTCGTGAAGTGATCGAGCACCTCGCTGCGGTACTGATTCGGGTCGCCGCCGACGATGAACTGCTGCTCCGCGCGCACGCTGAGGCGGCCGCTGACCTTGAAGGACGCACCCGCTGCGAAGGTCTGGCTGTGCCGGCCGGTGCCCGAGATGTCGCGACCGTACATGTAGTGGGTCGCGCCGAGCAGGGTCAGGCGACCGAGACGGTGGTTATCCTGCAAGGTGATCATCTGGCGGGCGACGGGCGAGAAGGAGCCTGACGTCGCCAGCGAGCCTGTGCCCCAGGCGCTGCTGAGTCCAGTGCTCTGGAAGGGATCGCGGCGGGCTCCGGTCAAGATGCCGTCGTAGCGAACGCTCAAGGTGTTGTCCGGACGCAGGGCGAACTGGCTGTCGAGACCCAGCTTCTGCTGGCCCTGCTCGGTGAGCACGCCGTTGCTATGAAATCCGGCCTGGACGAGCTTGTAGTACGCCTTCACGTGGCCGAACTTCTGAGCGCCCTTTGCGTCTTTTCCGCTGGTTTTCGGGGCGAATCCGAGCAAGCGACCGAGATCTCGGAGGTCGGCGTCGAGGTTGAGCGCCACCGCGTGGCCGCTCACCGCGCTGTCGAGGTGCCCGGCGTTGGTGCCGACGCCTTGGCCAAAGCTGAGCCCGCCGTCGTCGGAGACGCTCACCAAGCTGTCGCGGGACTCGCTGTAGGCGTACTCCGCGCGCAGGCGACTGTGTTTGCCGAGCTTGACCTCGGCGTGTGCGCCCGCGAGGCGGTAGGCCACGGCAGAGGCCGAGCTGCGGCTCTCTTGCACGTAGGAGCCGCCTACCGTGACACGGCCGCCCAGCACCTTCTCGGTGACCTGTGCGCCGAAGTTGGCCCCTGCCGTCGCGCCCGGGCTGCGAGCCTCATAGGTGACCTGGATGAACACTGGGTGCCCATTCCAAGCGAGGTGCTGCCCTGGCTGACCGGCCTGACCGATCGCGAAGAAGCTGTCGACAGCGCTGTTGATCGGCGCCTTGAAGACGACGCGGCCTTCACGGTAGTCGATGTTGTAGTCCATGTTGCGACTCTGCGGGATGCGCGCGAGCTCCGTATTGCTGTCGCGGTCGCGGATCACCAACCAGACCTTCTCCGAGCCATCGAGCACGTCGCGGTTGCTCAGGTAGTACAGTGATCCGCCGGTGCCACGCACGTAGTCGGTGCGACGACTCAGCTGGCGATCCTCTTGGCTGGCGAAGATCTTGGCCTGCGTGTCGAACCCGCCGCCAAACACGCGGTTGAGCTCGAGGTAGCCGCCATACATCGCGCGATCGTACCGGAGCAGCTCGAAGCCGTGGACGCCGCTGCGGAAGTTTCCGAGCATCAGCTTGGACCGGTCGGCCTCCACCAAGACGTACAACATGCCGCGGGCTTGGGCGTCCTGCACGTCGGTCGTGCCATCGCCGTAGACTGGGTAGAAGCGCTCGGGATCAAAGAGGTTGGTGCGGAAATCCTGCTCGTCGGTGTTCTTCGATGTGTCGAGGTGGGCCGTGTAGCGGATCTTCTTGAAACCCAAGTATTTACCCTGGATACGCCCCTTCAAATACACCGCGCCGCGACCATGGAGCAGCACGTCGCCGACGCGAACCGTGGTCTTGTCGGTCATGCCTTGGACGCGTCCGCCAAGCTGCGCGACCGCGGTGTCGGCGATCGCCATGAGGAAGAAGGTGCGCTCGGCGACCTGTAGGTCGCGCTCCAACACGGCGATGTGCCCGGCTTTGTCCGTGCTCTCGATCTGCAGCTTGCTGGCGCCGATCGGGAGCTTGAGCAGGTGATGGAAGGTGCCATCGGCGGCGACCGGCACGGTTTGGCCGTTGATCGTCAGCAGGTTATCGCGATGGGTGCGCCCGCGGATGGCCAACCGCTCGCTGCTCAGCACTTGGCCTGCAGGCGGCAACGCGACCTCCAACCGCGCCGCCGCGACATCGCCGGCCTCATCGACGCTGACCTCGCGGCGGGCGACCTCAACCTTGCTGGCCTTGGTGTCCGCGACTGGCTTGCTCGCGTCGCCAGGTTTGCTGGCATGACCGGACTTGTCGCTGTCGGTGGTCTTGGCCGTGGTGGCACCGCCGGTCTTGTCGGTCGTCTTTTTCGCTGTTTTTCCGGCCTTGTCGGGCGTGGTTGCCGCCTTCGTCGCGCCCTTGGCGGCCGGGGTCGTCGCGACCTTTCGCTTCTTGGCGTCTGCGTCGAGTTCGGCGCCCAGCTCGGCGATGAGCTCGCTTCCGAACGACGTGAGCGACGAATCGGCCCGTTGAGGTGTCGCTGCCGCCGGCGCGCCGCCTGGAGGACCGCCAAAGGATCGGCGCCACATGGCGGCGCGACCGTCACTCATCTGCTGCTCGACGAGGGTCGGCTGGCCGTTGCGCACGCGAACCTGCTGCGGTGGGCGGCCTTCGGCGTCGCCAATGACCGGCTCGCCGTCGATCCAGAGCCCAGATGGCAGCACGAAACGCTGAGCGCCGGCCGTGGCGGCCACACGCAGCGAGCGAAAGCGCACCTCAACGCGGTCCGGTCCAAGAGCGGTGCCCTGTGGGTCGGTGTCGGCGATGCGACTACCGGCGGCGATGACCAGCAGCTTGGCGGCGGGGACGCCGGCGGAGCGCATGCGCCGGCGGATGTCGATCGCGGCGCCATCCGTGCGCGCGCGTGCGTCTTTCGCGACGCTGTGGACCGTGATGACCGCCAAACGATCGCTGCGGCCCCCGATCTTGGCGGCGGTGGTGTCGATCCAGGCCTTCATGCTGAAGGTCGGTCGCCCATCGTCCGTGAACAGCGTGGCACGCACGACCTTGTCTGGCGCGCCGGCTGGAATCAGCTGGAGGCTGGTGCCGGAGAGCACCACCTTGGTGGGCGCCGATCGCCAACCGACCTGCCCGACCTGACCGCGGACCATGACCTCGAGCGCCGCGCCGTAGGTGCCATCGGCCAAGGCGGCGTACTTGGTCGTGGTTGGGTCCCAGACAAACGTCGCGGGCAGGGGTACGGACAGTGGCGTGCGCAGCCGAACGCGACCTTCGGCGTCCATCAGCACCATCGCCGCGGCGACGGCCTGAGCTGGGATCCCGTTGGCCTGCACGACGATCTGACTCGCGATCTGGCCGTCGATCAGGGGGATCGGACCGCTCGGCGTCTGTGCCGTGAGCTTGCCGGTGCGAGGGCGGAGATCGACGCCACCGATCTGGACGCCGGTCGTGCGCTCGAAGCTGATCGCGACCATCCGGTGGCTCGCCCGCGCGGCAGCGCCGGCCGCTGGCGAAGCCGATGCTGTGGCCGAGGCCCGGGGCGTCGCTGCGGCCACCGCGGCCACACCTGTCGGCGCCGCGGCGACGGCACTCGTGGGCGGCGCGATCGCGGGTTTCGCGCTTGGCGTGGTGGTCGGTG
>CALENB010000494.1 GCA_937910235.1 uncultured Myxococcales bacterium
CCGCCGCCTTCTCCGCCGCCTTCTCCGCCGCCTTCGCCGCCTTCTCCGCCTACCGCTGCCGCCGCTGGGCGCGCTTCTGCATCCTTCGCTGCTGCCGATTGGCCGGCTCACCTTGCTCAGCGTTCTGGGCGTCGCCGGGCGCTGACAGGTTGCGCATCGCCCCGCCGTCAACGACATCGCTGAAGCCGGCGTCTCGCAGAAGCACCGCGGCTTTGGCGCTTGAAGCGCCAGAGTTACAGTAGACGAGCACCTGACCGTCCTGCGGGCCGAGCTCCGCGAGACGCTTGGTGAGCGCTCCAGTTGGCACGTTGATAGCCCCCTGCAAGTGGCTGACGCGGAACTCTGCCGGCGTGCGTACATCGACGATGCGTGCGCCAGGCTTCAGCTTCGGGGCGCCCGCCCCGGCCTGTGGCAGCGGTGAGTCGCCGTTGAGAAAGCGCCAGACAAGAAACGAGGCGAGGGACGCGACAAGCAGGGCCACCAGCGTGGTCATGGGCTACTCCTGAGGGGGCGACAGACAGCGTCGCTCAACCGCGTCACCTTGTAGGCTGCAAGCGCGGCCGCCGTCCACCCACGCAGGCCTCCTCGCGGACTTCGCCGCCCTTTGCGTGGACGACGAAGGGTCAAGTGTATTGGATGGAACCGCTTCGTCTTTCTTCAGTCGCACCGCGTCGCGGTGCAGCGCCAGCCTGTTGT
This sequence comes from uncultured Myxococcales bacterium, assembly GCA_937910235.1. Classification (GTDB taxonomy): domain Bacteria; phylum Myxococcota_A; class UBA9042; order UBA9042; family UBA9042; genus UBA9042. The sequence goes on from CALENB010000494.1 coordinate 697, forward strand.
AGGCTATGCGCCGTGGCGCCATAACCCGGACCATGCCCCGCGGCAGCTTCACCCACAGGCGCCCGTCCTCTTGGAGCAGCTTGTCCCACGGATTGTGGCCGTAATTCGCTCCCGACCAGTGTCGCCGAATGAGGTCACGCCACTTCTTCGCCTCCAGCGTAGAACCCGCCATACCGGTGATGTAGTAGCGGTTTTCCTTACTCACCAAGCCCCCCCCTTGCGCCTGCGATCGCGGTTGTTGGTGAAGTAGGACCGGGGCGGCCAAGCTCGCCGAACTGTTACAGCGAAGGTGCGCGACACGAGCGGCGTCGTGCCGGACATCCACACCTCAAGTCGTCGGATCTCGCTGCAGTCTTGGCATTTTCACGCAGGCGAGAGGAGGCATCGCCAGCACGCGACGACCTCGAATCAATCCTGGAGACGACGAGACGGGGATTGCGCGCGCCGCACGCGTCAACGCATGATGACGGCAACTGGAACGGGCGGGGTTATTGGGTCAAGACTTGGCGCAGGCTGTCGTTGGAGGGAGACTCGGGTGCAGGATCACGATCTGAATGCCGACATTGACTCAGAGCACGTGCGCGCTGCGCGTTCAGTGTCCCTGTTGGCTGCGGCGGCGGTGATCCTCGTATTCTGGTTCACGGACGACCCGCTCCTGTCAGAAGCTGCGCGAAAAAGCGGTGAAGCTGGGTGGATTCGCACGGCATGGATGGCGCTGCTCTTAGTCTCGGCTGGGCTGACCAGGTGGGCACCGTCCGTGTGGCATGTGGGCGTGGCGTTGCTGGCGGGCGGCGGATCCGCCATCGCGATGACCCGCCTATCGGCGCTCACCGGTGGCACCGCAGGCCCCAACTTCGCGTGGTTGGTCGCGTTTCCATTCATCGCGGCTGTGGTAGCCCCAGAGGTCATCTCCGCCACCGTGCTGACGGGCGTTCTCTGCGTGTTGGGCGGGGCGTCGATCGCCATCGCCCACCACGGGCTGACCCTGATCGCGGCGCTCTGGACGCTCACCTTGGTGGTGGCGGCGGTGCTGGGCGTGCTCGCTTCGTTTCGACACATCACCGCGCGACGGCTGTATGCGGTCGCACAGAAGAAGCAGTTCGAAGCGGACGCGGCGCTCAGGTTCAGCGCGCAGCGGCAGGCCGATCTCGAACGCATCGCGCACATGAGCCAACTCGCGGTCGTCGGGGAGATGACGGCCGGTATTGCCCACGATCTCCGTAATTATTTCGGGGCGCTGACGCTGGCGCTGCCGATGTTGCGCGAGGAGTCCGACAGCGACGACTCCGGCGATACGTGGCTCGTCATCGACGCCGCGCTGACCGGCGCGACCGGAATCCTGGCCGGGATGAACGGGCTGGCGAGACCCTCAGGCCACGGCGCAGACCGCTGTGATGTGGTTCGGGTGCTCGCCTCGTGCCGCCGGTTGACGCGCCACAGATGGCGGATGGTCGTCGACGAGCTTGTGGTCGTCGCACCGGCTGGGCCCATCGATGTGGCGATCGGTGAGACGCCGCTGTCGCAGGTGCTAGTCAACCTGATCGTCAACGCCGTTGACGCGTGCGAAGAGCGGCAGCGCGATGGCGCGCACGCTGTCGTCGTCACGCTGCGGCTCGACGCCAAAGACGTGCACATCGACGTCGACGACAGCGGCCAGGATTCGCGACTGGTCTCGAAGTCGACGCGTTCGACGCCTTCGTCACGACGAAGAGTATGGAGCGGGGCACTGGGCTGGGCCTCTCGATCTGCCGCCACGCGATCGAACGTGCCGGCGGCGGGATCAGCGTCCACACGTCGGACCTTGGCGGCGCGCGCGTGTCCGTTTGGCTGCCACTGCTCGCGAGTCCCGTGGACACGACGCCTAGCCGAGCTGGATCGATGCTTATCAACTAGGCGGTTATCAACTAGGCGGTTATCAACTAGGCATTTATCAACTACACCGACAAGCCCGCATCCTCGCCCATCAAACGCACACGGTACCGCTTCTTCTTGATGCGGCCGGTCTCCACGTACAACAGCGCTTTCGTGGCGTGTTCACGGGCGATAGCGACGGCGCAGAAGTCGAGGCGCATGTCGATCTTGCCTACCGCGTCACCCGGAATGCCGCCGTCTTTGACGAGGGCGCCGACGATGTCTCCCGGCCGCAGCTTATCCTTGCGGCCGCCGAGGATGATCAGCGTGCGATTGGGCGGCAGCAGGAACTTCAGCCCGCCGCCCCGCTGCGGTGCCGGGCCGCGCTTCAGCCTGTGGCCCAAGAACTCTTCCACGCCAGCCAACCACTGCCGCTCTTTGTCCGACGCCACGATGGTCAGCGCCAACCCCGCCTCACCTGCGCGCCCGGTGCGGCCAATGCGGTGCACGTAGCTCTCTGGATCCGGCGACAGCTCGTAGTTGATGACCGCCGGCAGCGCCGGAATATCGAGGCCACGGGCGGCGAGGTTGGTCGCGACCAGCACGCTCGCGCTGCCATTGGCGAACTGCATCATCACGTCATCCCGCTCACGTTGGTCGAGCTTGCCGTGCAGCGCTAGCGCCGTGGCACCGCGAGAGCTGAGGAACGCCGCCAACTTCTCGCAATCGCCGCGGAGCTCGCAGAAGATCAGCGTTGTAGCGGGCCGGTACTCGGCCAGCAGCATGACGAGGGTCTGATTGCGTTCGCCGCGCTCGCACTCAAAAACCAGCTGCTCGAGCTTGTCGGTCTCGACCTGGGCTTCGACGCCAACAAACATCGGCCTCGTCAGCACCTCGTCGCTCAGCTTCTCGATCTCCTTGGGGAACGTCGCCGAGAACAGCATGGACTGCCGATCTTTGGGGCAATAATCCAC
>CALENB010000495.1 GCA_937910235.1 uncultured Myxococcales bacterium
GACGCTGAATGAGGCGGACGCTGTCCGAGGCGAAGCTTGGAACGCGAAGATCTGGGACATCCAGAGTAGCTTGTATTTACTTAGTTCTATTCAAAGTAGGTCGTGATTCGGACTCGCAGACGATTTGTGCCACTTGAACTTGACACCAGAACTGTCTAGATTGGCCGCATGAAAGACGACACCGCGACATTTGAATCAGACAGCACAGCCACGTTCCAGCGCGAGCGCTCCCACACCTTCCGGCTGGATGAGATCTGCCAGCTCACAGGCCTGCCACGCCGCACCATCCGCTACTACATCCAGACCGAGATGGTCTCACGACCCATCGGGGCAGGACGCGGCGCGCACTATGACCGCGGCCACCTCGAGCAGCTGCTGACGATTCGGAAGTGGCAGGACGCCGGGTTATCGCTCAAGCGCATCCAAGAGTTGATGACGAAGGGGGGCGATGAGGAGGCGATGCCGCCGGAAGCCGAGATTGCTCGTGGCAGCGTCGAAGTACGGAGTCACATCTTCATCGATCGCGGGGTGGAGCTGAGCGTACAGCCTAGCGTGGCGCAGCTCAGCCCGAAGCAGCTGCGGACCTTGGCGACGCGCATCGCCGTTTTGTGCGACGAGATCAAACGCGACGACGCCTGATCCCACACGACACTCATCGACAGGAACTCCCCATGCACATGCCCACGTATGCCTCGTTCGAGCCTGAAATGTTCGACCACAAAATCGCCCTTGAGCGCGTCGATGTTGCCGCCACACTCTCTGGTTTCATGTCCGAGGTGTCGCTCACGCAGCGCTACCGAAACCTTGAGGCGGTCACCATTGAGGCGACCTACATCTTTCCGCTGCCTTTGGACGCTGTTCTGCTCGCTGTCGAGCTGACACTCAATGGCCAACGCCATCACGCGGTCATCACGGGAGCCGATGAAGCCGAGCAGCGCTATGAGGACGCTGTGGAAGGCGGTCACACGGCCGTCTTGCTGTCGACGCCGATGCCCGGGCTCTACAACATGAACCTTGGCAATCTGCTAGCGGGGGAATGTGCCGAGGTCTGTGTGCGCTATACGCAGCTGCATGCCCTGCGGGGTGGCCGGATCTCGCTGCGATTGCCGACCACCGTCGCGCCACGTTATGGCGATCCGCTCGCCGCCGGGCTGCAGTTCCACGAGGTGCCCCTGATGACCCTCAAGGAGGCTGCCTCCCTGACGCTGACATTGACCGTCAAAGGAGCACTCGCGTCCGGCCAAATCGCTTGTGCCACCCACGGCGTCTCGACTCAGTATGTGAACGCAAACACGACGATCACGTTCGCTGGCGGCACCGCGGCCATGGACCGGGATGTGGTGGTGACGGTTCAACCGCAGGCCGATCTCCAAGGCACAAGTTGGTGGGCGCCTTGTGAGGAGGGCGTGGTGACGCTGGCGTCATTCGTGACCACAGATGAACGCGCTGAAGACCCGAAGCCACGGCGATTGGTGCTGGTGTTGGACTGCTCAGGTTCCATGGCCGGTGACAGCATGGCCCAGGCGAAGATGGCGATGACCGAGATCCTGAGCAAGCTGCGACCGATGGACCATTTCGAGATCGTGTTCTTCGGTAGCGATGCGGAGCTCCTTTGGGGGCGGGCTCAGCGCGGCACTCGGAAGAACACAGAAGAAGCGGTGAAGCGCTTGGCGCTGATCGACGCAACCATGGGCGGGACAGAGCTCGACAGCGCCCTCGAGGTGGCCTGGGCCGTGAACTTTCCCGACGGCGAAGTCGACATGTTCCTGATCACGGATGGCGAAGTGTGGAACTGCGAGGGACTCCTTTCACGTGCATCACAGGCTGGATCCCGCATCTTCGCCATTGGTGTCGGCAGCGCATCGGTGGAGGCGACTGTTAAAGGACTCGCGGACGCAAGTGGCGGTTCGTATGAGTTGGTCACACCGAACGAAAATATGGCGGAGCGCATCGTCAACCACTTCGGTCGGCTCGATCAACGCAGGGTCCAGTCTTGGGATGTGACGTGGCCGGCTGTCCCGCAGCGTGAGGAGGTCGTGGCCGGCCAGAGTTTTCTCGGCGAGACGCGGCATGTCTTTGCATGGTTCGACCGCACGACCAGCGGCGTCGCGGTCCTCGCTGCTGCGACTGGTGGCGAGACGCGATCCTTCGAGGTGAACATGTTCGACTGTGAACCAGCGGGAGAGGCGCTGGTGCGTCTCGCGGCCGCAACTCGGATTCAGAACACCAGCGATGAGGCGGAGGCGAGGCGATTGGCGATTGCACACCAGCTCATCACAAAGCACACGAGCGCGACCATCGTCCACGAACGCGACGAAGCTGAGCGGCCGGACCGGTTGCCTGCGTTGCGACCGGTGCCACAGACACTTGCCGCCGGCTGGGGCGGGACGGGTTGCGTCGCCGGTCTTATCCGTCGCCGCCCATCGGCCTACGTGGCTCGCCCAGACCCAGGCAATTCAGTGCAGGCCCGCATGGCTCCTCTGCTGATGTATCGCAGGGCGTTCGCACCAGCGCCATTGGTAGTGGATGACCGTGAGGAAGAATGCGGAGAGCGGCCGCCCGAGCGCCTCGCTGCGACGTCGTCTTTGAATGATGAGGTAGACGTGCCGACCGAACTCATGGATGTGGCGCGCGCGCTGATTTGGTATCCGGAATTGCTGGTCGTGTTCGAGAAGACTGCATGGCGCCTGTACGTGCAGCACGATGAGATGCTACGGGTTCTTGGTAGTCTCTTGGCCGTTTGCGCTGAGTTTCGCGGGTTGCATGTTCCCCACGCAGAGATTGTCCGAGCCTGGCTGCCGGGGTTGCTGGACACACCAGTGAAGGCCGCGCTGCTCGAGGCTCAGTCCATTCCGCCTTCGATGACTGAGGCGGTCGCTACCACGATGATTCAACTTTGGGTCCTCGCCAACGACAATCGACCGTTTTGATGAGCGGCGCTCCAGGATGCTGGTCGGCGGAGGAACCGGCCAACGCCATGCTTTGGTTCCGCCATCCGAGCCCAACTCGCACGGCGCTCGGCCGAGTGCGGCGTCAGACCGGTTGGTCAAGTTTGGAGCCACGGCTTGTCGGCGAGTTGAGCCTTCGAGATCGCGATGGCCTGCCTGTCCTCGCTGTCTTCCACGATGTCCATGGCCCATACGTAGAGCGCTTCGGCGAGTCGCCGACTGGTCGAGTGTTCAGCCATGACACCGGCCGCGTACTCGATATCTTCCGGGTCCGCGCCGTCGGGACTCTCGGCAAGAAGCTGAGTCAGCTCGTTTTGTACGGTCTCAAATCTCGCGGTCGCGAGCCCAGCAATGATCCACTGCGTGAGTCCGCCTTGCTCAGTCGCCAACAGGGCTCCACCGGGAGTGAACGCTTCCGCTCGCGCCAATGTGGCCGCCTCGAGCGGACGGGGGCTGACGGGCCCACGGACAAGCTGAAGCATATCCCGTCCTCGCGCGGACAGGCGCCGCGCCGTGCCGTCGCCGCTCTCCATCCAGCCCAGCGAGGACGGCCAGCATACGTAGCGAGCAGCTGACGTGGGCAGGTCCGACGCTCCCGAATCCCTAAGACCTTCGAGAATGGCCCCTCGTAGTTCCTTCTCCAGGAGTTGACCCTTTGGGCCGAGGGCATTGAGGAGCTCTCTGGCGCCGAACGCCCGCTGGGCGAAGTCGGGCGAGAACGCCTGTGCAATCCCCTGCTGGCTGTTGAGCCGATCGCGGACCGCTTCGGAGAAGTCGAATCCACCTTCACACTGGGTGATACATCCAATACTTCTGAGCGTTTGCAGGGTCGCACTGGCATCGGCCGCGCGCCCTTTCGTTTGCACGTACTTGTCACTCTGCCTTGCTCCAGCGTGGAT
>CALENB010000496.1 GCA_937910235.1 uncultured Myxococcales bacterium
GGGGGCGAGGGGGACTAGAACTCAGCGCTCTTCGCCGTGCGGGGGTACGCGATCACATCACGGATGTTGTCGACACCCGTCACATACTGCACCACACGCTCAAACCCGAGCCCGAACCCAGCGTGAGGCACCGTGCCGTAGCGTCGCAGGTCGCGGTACCACCACAGGTCATCTTTCGGCATCTTGAGCGCGTCGAGTCGCTCGTCGAGCCGGTCGAGTCGCTCCTCGCGCTGGCTGCCACCGATGATCTCGCCGATGCCGGGCGCGAGCACGTCCATGGCCGCGACGGTCTCGCCGTCGTCGTTCATGCGCATATAGAAGGCCTTGATACCTTTCGGGTAGTTCATAACGACCACCGGGCCGCCGACGATCTTCTCGCTGAGCCAGCGCTCGTGCTCTGACTGCAGGTCGATGCCCCACGACACCGGGAACGCGAAGTTGGCCTTGCCCTTGGCCGCCTTCTCAAGCACGCGCACCGCGTCGGTGTAGTCCATGCGCTCGAACGGCTTTTGGGTGAGCGTGTCGATGCGGTCCGCCACGCCTTTGCTCACGAACTTGTTGAAGAACGCCATGTCGTCCGGCAGCTCATCGAGGGCGGCGCGAAACAGGTACTTCAGGTACGCCTCGGCTAGATCGGCGTCGTCGGCCAGATCCGCGAACGCGATCTCCGGCTCGATCATCCAGAACTCGGCGAGGTGGCGGCGGGTGTGGCTGTTCTCAGCCCGGAAAGTCGGGCCAAACGTGTAGACCTTGCTCAACGCCAGGCAGAACGCCTCGACGTTCAGTTGGCCAGAGACGGTGAGGTGCGTCTCTTTGCCAAAGAAGTCCTGGCTCCAGTCGATCGCGCCGGCGTCGGTGAGCGGCGGGTTGGCGAGGTCGAGCGCTGAGACCCGGAACATCTCGCCAGCGCCTTCGCAGTCGTTGCCCGTGATGATGGGGGTGTGGATCCAGGCGAAGCCCTGCTCGTGGAAGAAGCGGTGCGTGGCCTGCGCCAGACAGTTGCGCACTCGGGTCACCGCGCCGATGAGGTTGGTGCGGGGGCGCAGGTGGGCAAACGCGCGCAGGTGTTCCATCGAGTGGCGCTTGGGCTGCATCGGGTAGGTCTCTGGATCGTCGACCCAGCCAACGACGGTGAGCGAAGTCGGCTTGATCTCAAGCGCCTGGCCCGCGCCCTGAGAGGCGACCAGCTCGCCGGTCACCGAGACCGCGCAGCCCGTCGTCAGGCGCAGGACTTCGCTCTCGTAGTTCGCCAAGTTGGTGTCGGCTACGACCTGGACGCTGGCAAAACAGGTGCCGTCGCTCACCTGGATGAACGAGAGCCCGGCCTTCGAGTCGCGTCGCGTGCGGACCCAACCCTCGACGGTCACGGAAGCGCCGGCCGCGACGGCCCCCGCTAGGATGTGTTTGATGGCGGTGGCGTGCTTCGACATGGGGGCGCTCCTCTTCGCCTGCGCAATCGTGGGGCAGGTCGGCGCGGAAGGTATAGGGGCCGCGCAGCGCTGGCCATAGCCTCAGAGGCCGGATTTTGGCCCTCGTCGCGGAGTCCATCGCGCGCGCATTTGCAGGACAGTGGCCTTGCCGACTATCGTATCGTCCCACGCCATCGGAGGACCATGCGTCGCGCCGCCCATTTCGCTCGATTCTCTCTCGCCCCGACCTCGGTTGGTCGTCGCGCAGTGGGCCACGTGGCGAGGTTCGGTGTCGCGTTGCACGTGGCCCTCGCGCTCCTGGTAGCCGGCTGCAGCGCCAACACCGGCTTCGGTGGCGGGTACTACGTGGCAGACACCTTCTCACCCGCCCAGTTCGGGCAAGCCGACGGCGCTGTGGATGGCTTGGCGTCTGACGATGGCAGCGTCGATGGCGCCACGGCGGACGCGACTGGCGTCGACACAGCCACCTCCGATGCCGGTTTCGTGGACATGACCGCGGTGGATGGTTCAGCGCCGGACACGATGGCGCCGGACACGATTGCGCCGGACACGATGGCGCCAGACACGATTGCGCCGGACACGATTGCGCCGGACACGGGCACGGCCGATACCAGCGCGCCCGACACGATGGCGCCCGACACCGTCGTCGCGCCCGACACCGTGGCGCCGGACACGACCGCGCAAGACACCACCGCGCCCGACGCTGGCAGCTCAGACGCCGGCGGCGCCGTCGCAGCTACGATCGGCGCGCTGGTGATCACAGAGTTTCATCCCGATCCGGTGAAGGTGACGGACGCCAACGGCGAGTGGTTTGAGGTCTACAACCCCACCGATCAGGCTGTGCATCTCGGCGGTCTGAGCGTGGCGGACAACACGAGCGCGCATCTGGTCGTCGACGGCGCGTCGATTATCGTCGCCGCCAAGAGCTACTTCGTGTTCGCCGTGAAGGGCGAAGGTCCCGTCAACGGCGGTGTGCAGGCCGGCTATGTCTACAAGTCTGTCACGTTGAACAACGGCGGCGACCTGATCCGACTGCAGATTGGCACGACCGTGATCGACGAGATCACCTACGCCATCGGCAGCCTGGGCTGGCCCGAGAAGGCCCCAGGCGCGGCGATTCAGCTCGATCCGACCAAGCTCAACACGACGGCCAATGACGCTGGATCGGCCTGGTGCCTCGCGAAGACCACCTACGGAGCAGGCGACTTGGGCACCCCCGGCGCGCCGAATACGACCTGCCCCTGACGCGGCCCGTCTCGCACCCCGTGCATCAGCCGAACGAGCGCGAGTGCTCCCGAAGCAGGCGCGCGAGCCGGTTGGTGGCCTCATGGTGCGGGTTGTGGCCGACACCTTTGAAGGTGGAGACCCGCAGGCCAGGAAACCACTCGCGATAAATCGCGACGTTGTCGGGATGAACGATGCGCTCTTGGTCGCCGATGACCAGGATCGTGCGCGGCAGCAGCTCCGGTGTCTCCAGCGGTCGCAGCTCCTCGAGCTCAACGGACAACAGCCGATCCCAGTGGCGACGATGCTCCTCGTGGCGCTTGCCCCACTGCGCCGCCAAGTACCGTCGCATCGCGCGCGGATAGGGCGGCCGCCGCGCCATGCTGAGCTTCAACAAGACGTCAAAGCTGGCGAGATCGTCGGCTAGGAGCGGGTTGGTGCCCGACTCGACAAGGCTGGTCATCTCCGGTGAGAGCCCCGCGGCGCCGGCGGCCG
>CALENB010000497.1 GCA_937910235.1 uncultured Myxococcales bacterium
CATGTCGATAGCTCTCGGTGTCGAGATAGGCGTAGGCGTCCCCGCCACGGGGCCTCGCCGCGACCCCCATTAAGGCGTCCCGATCGACGTCGCGCAGCCGATAGTATTGGTCGAGCCCATCGCCCTGGAGGGCCGCAAACACGGCCTCGCAGCCGCCGCAACAGAACTGCTCGCCCGCCCCCACCGGCGACCGGCAGTGGCGACACGCTGCGGGAGCGTCAGGCATCCGCGTTACAGCCCAAACTTCTCGACGCGGTACCGCATCTGGTCCCGCGAGATCGACAGCAGTCGCGCCGCCTGTGTGCGATTGCCGTCACAGCGGTCGAGCGCCTGGCGCACAAATCCCAGCTCAACCTGCTCAAGATCGATGCCGTCGGCCGGCAACGCAAAGTCGCCGATCACGCCGCCTTGGGGCCGCAGCACCATCATGAAGTCATCCACCCCGAGCTCATCCCTCTCCGTCAGCAGCATCGCGCGCTCCACGGCGTTCTTGAGCTCACGCACGTTGCCAGGCCACGAATAATCGACGAGCGCCTGCACGGCGTCCGGGCTGACGCCGCGGATTCGTTTGCGGAACTCCTCGTTGAAACGGCCCACGAAAAACGTCAGGAGCCGAGGCACGTCGCCGATCCGCGCGCGCAGGGGCGGCAACTCGATGGGCAAGACCGCGAGTCGGTAGAAGAGATCTTGGCGAAAGCGGCCGGCCTTCACATCGGCGGCCAAGTCGCGGTTTGTGGCTGCGATAACCCGCAGGTCGACCCGTACGTCGTCCACGCCACCGACACGTTTGAACGTCTTCTCTTCCAAAAATCTCAGCAACTTCGCCTGAAAGCCCGGCGTCGTCTCCCCGATCTCGTCGAGGAACACCGTCCCGCTGTCCGCCTGCTCGAGCAGCCCCTTCTTGCGTTGCTTGGCGTCGGTGAACGCGCCCTTCTCGTAGCCGAACAGCTCGCTCTCCAGCAGCGACTCCTGGATCGCGGAGCAGGTGATGTTCATGAATGGCCGGTCGCCACGATTCGAGTTGTAGTGGATCGCCTTCGCGGCCAGATCCTTGCCGGTGCCCGACTCACCGGTCAACAGGATCGTGCTCGCGCGGGTCGACGCGATCTTGCGCATCAGCCGCTTGACCCGCTGCATGGGCTCCGACTCGCCGATGATGTGATCGAAGCTGTAGGGCGCGGAGTTCGACGCACGCAGCGCCCGCACCTCTTGCCGCAGCCGACCCTCCGCCAACGCCTTGGCCGCCAGGACGACGATCTCCTCAAGATTCAGCGGCTTCACAGCGTAGTGGTAGGCACCCTGGCGCATCGCCTCGACCGCGCGCTCCACGCTGGAGTGGCCGGTCATCAGCAGCACGGGCACATCAGGTTGGGTGCTGCGAAAATGGCGAAGCAGCTCGATCCCCGTCGTGTCGGGCAAGCGATAATCGAGGAAAATCAAGCTCGGAGGGTCAAGCGCCGCCAATCGACGCGCCGTCTCGCCATCGGCGGCGACCGTCACCGTGTAGCCCTCCTCCGTCAGCCGCTCGGAGAGAGACCACCGGATGAGCGCTTCATCGTCGACGACTAGGATGCGAGCTGAGGACATCGATCACTCCAACGAACCGAGCGCAGAGTCCGCCGCACACCCGCGTGCGTCAAGCGATCGGCGGCTGGCAGCAGTGACCCGCGTATCGGCCAGCGCTGGCGGCCGCCATCGCTTCCAACGCAACGACCTGACACCAGGGCGCAGGGGGCAGGGGCCACGGACCAGGGACCAGGGACCAGGGACCGGCTCACCGGCGCCGCCGCGCCGCATCAGCCCCTAGTACACGTCCGCGTCGCTGATGCCGTCGCGCGCTGCGATCACCTCCGCCAACAGCTCCTCCACATCGAAGGGTTTGCGGAGGAAACCACTCGCGCCCAGCCCGATGGCGACGTCGGCCATCTCCTCGGTTCCGTGCGCGGTGATCATGATGACTGCGACGTCCGGATGAGATGCCGTGAACTCGGCGAGCAGATCGAGGCCGTCTGCGTCCGGGAGCTTGACGTCCAAGACCACCACCGACACATCCGGGCCGAGCTGTCGGCGCGCTTCGGCGCCGGTCCCAGCCTCCATGACGACGATGCCTTCCTGGCGCAAGCGTTCGCCGACGGACCATCGAATCAAGTACTCATCGTCAACCACGAGGACCACGGAGAACTCCATCACCGAGACGACCGGGGGCGGGAGAGCGAGCGCGCTCAACGCGAGTCAAGGCTGACTGCGCAAACGGCTCAGCGGCACCTACACCAATACTTGCGCAAGATAGACACTTTCGCGACGAATGCTGAGAAAATTTGCGATGACCCCTCTATCCTCCCCGCTCACCAGAACGGAGGTGCTCGGTGAGTAGCCAAAGTACAGACATTGCCGCACCCAGACCACCGACCGAAGTCGAGCTGGCGCGGACCCGAATCGTGGCGGAGCAGGCCCAATCGAACTTCATCGACACGACCGACAGTCTGATGGTCGTGCTGGACGCCGACGGCCGGATCGCCCTGCTGAACCGGAAATCTCGGGAGGTGTTGGGGTTCGGTGACGGCGAGGGGATCGGCGTCGATTGGTTTGAGCGCTGTGTGCCGGAGTTCAGCCGGGCCCAGCTGCGCGGCGTATTTCACGCGCTCGTGCATGATCAAGCCTCCCGCCACGGCACGCACCAGAGCCCGGTGCTCAGCGCAGATGGGTCGGAGCGCCTCATCGCCTGGAACAACGTGCTGCTCCGCGGCGACGCCGGGCAGATCACGGGCACATTGAGCTCCGGGACCGACGTCACCGACATCTTTCACACCACGGCGGCGCTAGCGACCTCGGAGCGGCAGCTGACCGAGATGAAGGACGCGCTCGATCAAGCCTCCATCGTCGCAATCACCGATGTGAAGGGACGCATCACCTACGCCAATGACAAGTTCTGCGAGATCTCGGGCTATGAGCGCGAAGAGCTGCTCGGCAAGGACCACGGGATCGTCAACTCCGGGCATCACCCAAAGGCGTTCATTCGCGATCTGTGGCTCACGATCGCGAAGGGTCGGGTGTGGCGCGGGGAGATCCTCAACCACCGGAAGGACGGAACAGACTACTGGGTCGACACCACGATCGTGCCGTTCCTCGATCCGACGGGGCGCCCGTACCAATACGTGTCGATTCGGACGGACATCACTGCGCGGAAGGCTACGGAGCAGGCGCTGCGTGAGCGGGCGGCGCTGGCCCGGCTGGGCAAAATGGCGACGGTGGTCGCACATGAGGTGAAAAATCCACTGGCGGGGATCGGCGGCGCGCTGCAGGTCATCGTGCGGCGGATGCCCGAGGCGAGCCCGGAGCGGGCGATTATTGGCGACATCCTCAAGCGCATCGAGACGCTGAACGACACCATGGAAGACCTGCTGGACTACGCGCGGCCACGGACGCTGAAGCGCTCTCGAGCGAACATCGAACACTTGCTGAATGAGGTGCGGACGCAGGTGCGCGGCGATCCGCGGTTTCGGGCCGTAGAACTGCGCGTCGAGGTCCACCCTGACACAGATGGTGGTCCGCTGACGGGCTCGCTGGACGCGCGTCACGTGGTGGCGGCGCTGCTCAACCTCGCCATCAACGCGGCCCAGGCGCTGCACGGCGAGGGCACGGTGGTGCTGGGCGCACGGCGGGTTCGGAACCTGGTGGTGATGACGGTGGTCGACGATGGCCCCGGCGTCCCAGAGGCGCTGCGAGCCCGGATCTTCGAGCCGTTCTTCACCACGCGGCACCAAGGCACAGGGCTTGGTTTGGCGATTGTGCGCCAGACCGCAGAGCGCCACGGCGGCACCGCGACGTTGCGCTGCCCACCCGGCGGCGGCACCGAGGTGCGGTTCAGCGTCGGGGTGCCGCCGTTGGACTAGACTCGAAGCGCTCAGGGTGCAGACGACGGAACGGGGGATATTTCCCACTTACCTGGGGAAACCCACCCACCGCCCAGCCGACGTGTCGGCCTCCAGGGTGAGTCGTCATGACGATTACGAGGCTTCGGCACGTGTAAGTCCCTGCTATGAAAGCACGGCAAACTTTTGAATCAAGATTCATCTCTCCCTGGCACGCAAGTTGCTCTTAAGGGTTGCACCACGGCGGAGGCACACCAGCTTCAACCCGCCCTTGGAATCAGCCATGGAGAGCAAAATGACGACCCCCTCAACCAGCCACAGCTACGACCGTCGCCGCAACGACAACGTCCTTGAGTCCTACATGCGGGAGATCAACCGCCACGAGCTGCTCACCCGCGAAGAGGAAGAGACCCTGGCGCAACGGTTCTTCGCCGACGGAGACGCCGCCGCCAAGACCAAGCTCATCAACAGCAACCTGCGCTTCGTCGTGAAGGTCGCCTACAAGTACAGCAGCTACAAACTCGACATGATCGACCTCATCCAAGAGGGCAATCTGGGCCTCATCACGGCCGTCGAGCGATTCAACCCGAACCATGGCAACCGTCTGCTCACGTACGCAGTGTGGTGGATCAAGGCGACGATTCAAGCGCACATCTCCAGCCAGTGGGCCCTCGTGCGCGTGCTGCCTTCGTCGCAGCAACGACGGCTGCTCTTCGGCCGCCACCGTGACGCGGCGACGGACGCTGAGCTCGGCCGTGGGGAGGCCGCTCGCGGCGACGGCATGCGCGCAGAGAAGGATGACAAACGCTCAGCAACGGTTCGGGCGGCGCGCGCCGACGGCGCCACCCGCGTGTCCAAAGATGCCAAACCCAGCCTCAACGACGTCGCCCGGTGGCACAAGTCGGCCAACGCCGCGCGTCGCTACATGGACCTCGACGGCGCGGTCGTCGCGGACGGCCGCCTGACCTTGGGCGAGACGTTGGCCTGCCCCGGCGGCTGCGCCGAAGACCACTACGCGCACGCCGAGATGCTCGCCGTGACGCGTGAGCGCATCGACTTGGTGCGCCAGCGCCTCAACGAGAAGGAGCGCGCCATCCTCGACTCCCGCATGCTGGCCGACGACCCGGCTACGCTGCAGGAGCTGAGCGACAAGTTCGGGATCTCCCGCGAGCGTGTGCGTCAGGTCGAGGCGGCCATCAAGAGCAAGTTGGCCCGCAAGCTGCGTCCCGTCGTCATGTAGCCGAGGATCAGGGCGGCGAGCTGTGAGCGGGCGGACCTGACACGCCCCGCGAACAGGCGCCGCCGCCCGGCCTTAGAAGCCGATTCGCCGCATCACGAAGCGCGGCAAGCCGCGGATAACCAACATCACCCAACGCCACATGGCGGGCGCGTACACGATCGGCGTGCCACGGTCGATGGCCGAGAGCACACGCCGCGCGACCGGGTCGGGGTCGCCGGCGAAGGGCGGCGGCTTCAGGCCCGCGGTCATCCCGGTCCTCACGAAGCCGGGCTTCACACAGACCGTCCGCATCCCCGCGCCGCGATAGGTGTGGTCCATCGCTTCAAGATAGTAGCTGAGACCCGCCTTGCTAGCGCCGTAGAGGGCCACGGGTTTGCGGCCACGGTCCCCAGCCACCGAACTAAAGACACACAGCGTTCCGCCGCCGTCGGCCAGCAACAGCGGTCGCGCCGCCTCGCAGAACACGATGGTGCCGGTCAGGTTCACGTCGAACAGGCGCCACGTCAGGGCCAGATCAGCCACCAGCTGGTCCTGGGGCGCGAAGAGACCCGCCGTCACCACGACGCAATCGACGGTGCCGAGGGCAGCGTTGGCCGCCGACAGCGCCGGCGCGAAAGTCGTCGCATCGGCCAGATCACACACACACGTCCCCGGCAAGCCTTCGTGTCCCCGCGCCTGCAGGTCCGCTGCGGAGTGCGCGAGCTGGTCTTCGTCGCGGCCGAGAAGGAACAGGGTGTCGCCGCGCGCCGCCATCTGCCGGGCGAGCGCCCTGCCCATCCCACGCGTCGCGCCCAAAATGATGGTGTTCATCTCGCTCCTGTTGGGTCGTCACCGAAGAGCCGCACGCTCTGGGCGCTCGCAAAGCGGCGCTCCGGGTCCCACGTCTGTCGAGCCTCAAGAAAGGCGTCCAACCGGGGCTCCATAGCGCGAAAATCGTCGGCCGTCGTGAAGCTGTCCTTCGTCAGGTAGATGCGACCACCCACCTCGATGACCAGCTTGTTCAGCCGCGCCACGACCGCCGCCGTGTCCGCCTTGACCGGGATGTCGACGGCAATCGACGTGCCGGCTTTGGGAAAACTCAGCAAGCCTTCGCCCTCGGGGCCACAGTCCTTCATCACGCAGAGGAACGACGCCGCGCCGGACGCAGTCAGCAGCTCCATGAAGCGGACGACGGCGCGCAATCCGGCGTCGTCCGGGATGACACATTGGTACTGGGTAAAACCACTCAGGCCGTACGCGCGATTCCAGCTGCGCACGTAGTCCAGCGGGTAGTAGAACGTCTCCGGACCCACGATTGCGTGCTTGTGGCGCGGAATGTGTGAGCGGTACACGCCGAAGTTGAAGGCGCCCATGGTCAAAGGATTCAGCGCCCAAGACGGCGCGTCGACCGGGAGCGCGACCTCACCACGCCAGGCTGGAAACGTCGCGGGCGCGTCCTTGGCGTCTGCCCAGCGGCCGTAGAACACGATCCCACGACCCATGTTTTTGCCGCGCTTGAGGCAGTCGATCCAAGACATGGTCATCGGCCAGGTTCGACTGACCTCCTTCAGCCGCCCGACCAGCGTCTCGAGGTCGCCGACCTGCTCTGTGTGCTGTGTGATCCAGGGCGACGGCACGCGCTGGAGCTGCACCTCAACCTCCAAGATCGCCCCGGTCCACCCCATGCCGCCGACCGTCGCCCAAAACAAGTCTGCGTACTGGCGTTGGGTCACCTCAAGCACACGGCCATCGGCCACGCGCATCCGCATCGCGCGCACGTGTTGGCCGAAACACCCGGCGACGTGATGATTCTTGCCGTGCACATCACTGGCGACCATCCCGCCGAGGGTCACGAACTGCGTACCTGGACTCACCGGTGTGAACCAGCGCGCAGGGAGGAACAGCCGGTTCATGGTGTAGAGGGACAGCCCGGCCTCGGCCCGGAGCATCCCCGTCTCGGGGTTCCAGCTGAGGACTCTGTCGGCGAGCGTCGTGTTCACCACGGTTGCAGACGGCGAGGCCGGGAGACTTGAGTCCCCGTAGGAGCGTCCGAGGCCGCGAAATAGGGTTGGTCGCGCGCTCAGCCGCTCCAGGTCTTCGCCGAAGACCTCGTGACCAGGCAACGCGATGCGCCCCCACCCAGCGATCTGGGTCGGCGGCGTGTCGGTGGTTGAGAGGCTGCCTGACGCCGCCGGCGAAGGGGTCGGTGTCGTCGCGAGATCGGTCGTGGCCACGGCGACTCCTGGGTGGGCGCGCACCGTAGTCCGGCAGCACAGGCGAATCAACGCCGACACCCGCGTCACGCGCAGCGCAGCATGAGCGAGCGGCGCTCGCCGCCGAACCGGTCGCTGCCAGAGCCACCTACGCAAGAGCCAGATACGTCAAAGCCAGATACGTCAAAGCCAGATACGCCTGACCTTTGAAGCGCTAGACCTTGAACTGGTCGACCAGCTCGTCGTTCTTGCGGAGGTCCGTCCACGTCGTCACCCCGACCTCGAGCGAACCGCTCTCAGGCAGGAATCCGATGTGCAGCAACCAGCGCTCGCCCGGCAGGCCACCGCGCGCTAGCTCGCCGATGCGTGCGACAAGCACCTCACCGACCGCCGCACGCAGCTTCGGGAACCACTCGCTGACCTTGCGTTCGATCGGATAGATCTCCGCAAAAACCACCACCGGTTCCACGACACCGTCCCAAGGTCTACCGTCTGGCTCGACGACGCGTTCAGCTCTCGGGTGAAAACTCACCAGCGCGAGCTGTACGTAATCAACACCGTCATTCGACCCAGCTTTGGTTCGACCAGAGCGCTGAGACAGGCGATGTTCCGGCGGGCCAGAGACCACGGATCCGGTAAATTGAACAGAGAGGAAGACAGTCTGCCTCTCCGCCGTCGGAACCGCCGCCTCGAGGTCGCCGAAGCGAACCACGTGGTGGAGTTCTCGAGGGTGTTTCTCTCGCGAGACGTGTTGCACGATCATGGGCTGACCGTAGCACTGGTCGACCGTTCTGCCAAGCCAAAGCCACGCAGAAGAACGCCTCTTGTGAAGCTCGCGCGGAGGTAAAAACCGCGGGCCTGAGCCATGACCGGTCGGCCGTCAATGTCGACCGCGTGCGTGCGCTCTTGGGCGGTCGCGCCTTTGGGCCGAAGTTGCAGGGCATCACCCACCTTTGCGTCGAGATCTGCGAGCTCTCCGTGCAGGATTCGCTCCATGAGATCATGCCAATCACGCCGCAACATCGCCTCTTCAACGGAGTCGGGTCGCCACAGCAGGGGCGATCCAATTCGACGATCGGCAGGCGGGACTCCAGGCTCGGTCAGCACCGGAATCCATAGAACGCAACGTAATTTTGCGTGCACGGCCGAACTCTCCCAGCGCTGCTCGGCCGCGTCGTGCAGCGAGGCTCGCGTGACCCAGGTGGACTCCACTGGCCGACCATCGGCGCGAATCGGGATCGTCTTGAGTTCGACCCCCAGGGCCGGAAAGTCTGGCGCCTGGGCGTTGCCCTCCGGCGCGCCCAGCGCCGTCTCCAGTAGTCTCCCTATGAACCCCTTGGCGCGGCGCAAGTCAGCAGGCACCTGCCAGTCGAGATCGGCCGCGACGTCCGACACGAGCCGACCGGACAGCTGGATGCCACGCTCCATGAGCTCAGCGACGCTTTGGGGCGGTGCGACGAGCATCGAGGCGGTCAGCGAGGGCCGCGGCGGGTGAGCGCTTCCCAGACGGCGGCGAAATCGATCCGGCCCGACGCAGCGACCCAGACCGCGACCGCGAGCCCGACGCCGAGACCGCCGAATACACTGAGCACCAGGGCCGCGATGAAGCCACGCAGCACCACGGCCAAGCCAAACGCGACGCCGATGATGAGCCCGACCAGGATGAACGTGCCCAGGTGCCGGTCCACGATGGCCGCGATCGGGGACTGCGGCTCGGTTGGCTCTTGGTCTGCGAAGCCACCGCCGCGTGCGGATGACCGCGCGGCGCGCCGTGGCCGGCCCACCTCAGCGTCGTCTTGCTCCTCGTCTCCAAACGGATCACCAGGGCCCATGTCTCACTCCCTCCGCGTCGTCACCGACGACTACTGCACGCGGCGCTTTGGGTTGAACGGCGTAATCTGCGCGCGGACGTCAATATCGTCGACGGGATGCCCCGTCTGCGCCTCGAGACCATGGCGCAGCGTTCGCTCGATCTCCCGCAACAGCTCCGGCAGACCGGGGCCGTCGGACACGTAGACACCGCACTGAACGCGCCACCCCTTGCGTGTGAGCTCGAGCACGGGATCGCTGTCGTGTACACCCGGCACCAACTCAACCATGCGTGCGGCGAGCCCGCGGAGCGCTCGGCGACTCACTCGCACCACCGAGTTGCCCTGGATTTTATCGTACCGTTTCTCAAGGGTGACCCACGGCTCGCGTCCCGCTGTACGCGCGACGGCTGCGGCCGCGACCAAGACTCCGAGCACCGCAGCTGCGACGCCAGCGGCAGCCCAGGTCAGTCGCCAAGAGACGGGCTCCGGCCCAAGGTCGAGCACGAACTGAAGCCCTGCCCCGCCGCCACGGACCGGTGGCACGAGCGTCAGCGATTGCAGAAAGACAAACACGCCACACGCCGCGAACAGCAAGCCGCCGGAGAAGGTCACGAAACGACGGAGCCAATCAAGGGAACGCAGCATGTTGGTGTCCCGGCTTACTTAAGGTCACGTCCAGTCGCGACCGATACCCGCTCGGGCTCGTCAAAGTAAAGGTCCACCACCTCGATGTTGATCTCTTTGAGCCTGAGGCCAGTCATCTCGCCGACCCGTGCGGTCACGTTTTCGCGAATGCTCGTCGCGATGTCCGGGATGCATGCGCCGTACTCAGCCACGATCCGCACGTCCACCGCGGCTTCGATCGTGCCAACTTCGACGTGCACACCGAGCTCACGCATGTCGCTGCCGCGGATGTTGCGAGCGAACGACGTAATCGCCTGTCCAGCGCCATAAGGCACCAGGTTGTGCACGCCGGGCACCTCGCGGACCGCCAATCCGGCGATTTTGGCGACGACGCTCTCCATCACGATGGTGCGCCCACCTTGGCTGTCGAGGATGACTGGATCGTCCTTTCGCGCGCTGATCGCGCCGTTGCTGCCGCTGTCTTTCACAACTGTTGTCTGAGTTGCCATGGTGTCCCTCCTCAAAAGAGTCCGTAGGAATTGTTCGTTGCGTTACTCGTCAAGTCTATCACACACGCGCCCCCTCGCGATGGTTCCGCGCCATGTTCATACAGCGCCATGTTCGTTCGGCGCCATGTTCGTTCGGCGCCATGTTCGTTCGGCGCCATGTTCGTTCGGCGCCACGGTCCCAGCAGGCACCGCTCGCTACGCGTGCGCGGTCGGCGCCATCTGCGCGCGCGTCTGGTTCGCTCGTCCAGCGCGGCGCGTCATCCCCATGCGTCGAAAATCCCACACCGGGCCGGCGATGAACGACAGCGCGTCGTCCGTGAACGCCGCGGGGCCTTTCTCGAAGGCCGCGTGTCCGACGATGCTGAGGACCCAACCGACGCTGAAGCTCGTCGCCGAGACCGCCCACAGCGGGCTGGGTGGTCGAAACAGGAACAGCCCGACCGCCCCGCCAACGACCATCGGCACACCAATGAGATGCAGTCCGCGGTTGATGGTGTCCTGGTGGGTCTGGTCGTAGTGATCCAGCGCGAGCTGCCAACGGTCACGAAATGACCCCTTAAACTCTGGGTGCCTCGCCCGCCAGCGCAGCTCGGTCTGGTAGAGCCCGCGACCAACCAGCGACACACCGAGCACACGATTGCCGCTCAGCAACGCGGCCATGCCGCCAACCAACATGCCGGTGTCTTTGCTCTGACCCTCTGGGATCAGACCGATAAGACGTGAAATCATGGAGCCCTCCGGCGTCTCTGCGTACTTGCAAGCTAGGGTCTCGCCGCGACTGAACAAGGCCTAAGTGAGTTGGACGGTGTGCGGGTCAAGCGTCGGGCAGGTCGATCGACAGGCGCGCCGCTTCGTCGTCGGCATAAAGCGCGCGGTAGCGACTCCACGAAGTGAGCACCCCTTTGACATACCGCCGGTTCTCCTTGAAGGGGATGGCCTCGACGAAGATGTCCAGCTCATCGGTCGGTCGGCTGCGCAGCCACTTGTGAGTGTTGCCGGGCCCAGCGTTATACGACGACGCCACCAGCGCCCAGTGGTCGCCAATGACCGTCTGCAACCGGCTCATGTACGCCACGCCTAAGGGCACGTTGATCGCCGGCTTCATCAAGTTGGGGTACGTGACGTCATACCCCGACGCGATCCTGCGATTGACGCCTTTGGCCGTGGCCAGCATCAACTGCAACAGGCCCGTAGCGTGCACCGGGCTCTGAATTCTGGGGTCAAAGCGCGACTCTGATCGCATGATGGCCCAGACGAAGGCTGCGTCCACGTTGCGCTTCTTGGCCTCGCTGTCGACGACGGACACGAACTCGGGCGGACGCGGATAAGCGAGGCGCCAACGCGCGCCGTTGGC